>CAYYGO010000009.1:0-96257 GCA_964471635.1 uncultured Hyphomicrobium sp. | reverse complement strand
CGCCTCAGCGGCGGTCCGCAATGTTGTGAGCCATTTGGCGGATGGGGTGTCCGCTGGAAGTGGGTTCGCCGCTGATCGTGGTTGTTCGCGGGACGGCTCAGATCGTCAATGTTTCCAGACATATCGTTCACGCCTGTCCATTGCCGTCCGCCTGTGACCACCTATCTCTGCTGGGGTCCGTGCTGGGGTCCATGATAGGGTCCCGCGACGCAGGGGAGGGGCGGATGGCGAAGCAGCTCAACAAGCTGACGGCATTGCAGGTGGCCAAGCTGAACGAGCCGGGCCGGTACAGCGATGGCGGCGGGCTCTACCTGACGATCGGTGCTGGCAACCGGCGAAGCTGGGTGTTCCTGTACCGGGTTCGTGGATCAGGGAAGCAGCGTGAGATGGGGCTCGGCCCTGCCGCGACGGTGACGCTCGCGCAGGCGCGCAGCAAGGCGGCAGCGGCACGCGCGGCGCTGGATGCCGGCGACGATCCCATTGCCGCCGCTCGGGCCGATGACGGCGAGGTGCCGACGTTCGGTGAGATGGCCGAGGAGGTCATCTCATCCCTCGAAAGCTCCTGGCGGAACGAGAAGCATCGCGCGCAGTGGCGGGCCACACTCGAAACCTACGCGACGAAGCTGAAGCCGAAGCGTGTCGATGAGATCACGACCGAGGACGTGCTCGCCGTCCTGAAGCCGATCTGGACGAACAAGGCCGAGACGGCATCGCGGGTTCGGGGCCGCATCGAGAAGGTTCTGGACGCCGCGAAAGCTAAAGGGCACCGCGACCGCGAGAACCCTGCCCGGTGGCGCGGCCACCTCGATCACCTGCTCGGCCGGCGCCAGAAGCTCCAGCGCGGGCATCATGCCGCCTTGCCCTATGACGAGCTGCCGAAGTTCATGGCCGAGCTGCGACAACAGGAGGGGCTCGCGGCGGTCGCGCTGGAGTTCCTGATCCTGACCGCCGTTCGTACAGGCGAGTTGCTTCGCAAGATGCGGGGCGGCTCGCCGTTGGGCGCGAAGTGGGGCGAAGTCGATTTCGAGGCGAAGGTCTGGACGATCCCGGCCTCGCGCATGAAGGCCGGTGTCGAGCATCGCGTGCCGCTATCAGTCCGCGCCATCGCGATCCTGAAGGCAGTCGAGCCTCTGAAGCGAGCCGACGACTTCATCTTTCCGGGGCAGAAGCCGGGACATCCGCTCTCGGAGATGGCGTGCGGTATGGTGCTTCGTCGCATGGGTTGCGGGCATGTGACGGTTCACGGCTTCCGGTCGACATTCCGAGACTGGTGCGGCGAGGAAACGAGCTTTCCGCGCGATGTCGCCGAAGCGGCACTTGCTCATGCGGTAGGTGATCGGGTCGAGCGGGCCTATCGCCGAAAGGACGCGCTGGAGAAGCGTCGGGCGCTCATGGAAGCGTGGGCCAACTTCTGCGAGCCGACCACGACGGGCAAGGTGATCCAGATGCCCCAGCGCGGCGATCGCGAGCGCAGTTAAGGCTGATCGGCGGCCTATCGCGTTCGGTGCGCTGGCGTCCTATCACAATCTGCATTATGTGATAGGACATGCTGCGCCCTATTCCGCTCAATGCCCTGACGCTTTACGCCGACCTCGATCAGTCGCTGGCCGGCGGTGTGGGCGTGCCCGGCACCATATCGCGGCGGCAGGAGAACGGTCAGCGGCGGCTCTATGCGACGATCCGGGAGGGCGTGGGGCGGCGGCAGGTCTACCTCGGCACTGTGTGCGACCGAAAGGCCGAGGCGGCAGCCCAGCGCTACCGTGACGACATGGAGGAGGGGCGGCAGCGGCGCCGGACGGTATCGGCCCTGAAGCGGCTCGGCATTCCAGCGCCGCCGCTGGAGGCAGGTCGCGTCCTCGAAGCACTCGCCCGCGCTGGTCTGTTCGAGGCCGGTGGCGTGCTCGTCGGGACGACGGCCTACCAGTGCTATCCGTGCATCGTCGGCCACATGCTGCCCAGCGCCTCACTCGCCACCCGCGACGTCGATCTCTCGATCGCGCGAATGCCGTGCCTCGACTGTCTGCTCTGGGCAGGCCGCTGGAGGATGTGCTGCGCGAGGCCGATCCGAGCTTCCGCGCCGACATGCGCGGTGAGAAGGCGCCCAAGAGTTACCGGAACCGCGCAGGGTTCTCGGTTGATCTCCTGACCACTCCTGGCCGGCGAGACGAGCCGGTGCTCGTGAAGGGGCTCGGCACCTATGCCGTGCCGCTGCCCTTCATGGACTTCCTCATCGCCGAGCCGGTCAATGCTGTAGCCCTCTACGGGCGCGGTGTCCGCGTGACGCTGCCGAGCCCGGCGCGGTTCGCGCTGCACAAGCTGCTCGTCGCCCGGCGCCGCACGTCGCAGCGGCAGAAGGCTCCCAAGGACGTCGCGCAGGCGTGGGCACTGATCGAGGCGCTGGGCGCCTACGACGCCGACGCGCTTGCGGATGGGCTCGACGCGGCACGGCAGCGTGGCGGCGATCTCAGGGCCATTGCCGGCGAGGTCGAGGCGAAGATTGCTACTACGGTTCGTCGCAGCGATTGAGCGTCGTGAGCTGCCACCCTGTCCGAAAATCGTGGTGAACTTGGTGAATTGCGCCTATCGCATTGAAAAGTCGCAGAAATAGCCGGTTATTTCCGCTGGTGACGCTTGGTGAGGCTGGTGATTTCGAAAGCAATGCGAAACGCATCGTTTTCGCGCGGAAATGTGCTCCCCAAGTCACATCGCTATCGGCTTGGTTCACCTGTATGCAAAATTCGTAGGCGCGTGGGCTTGGCAAGGTTTGCGAAGCAGCCGTCAGCTTGGAGCAACACCAAGCTGACGAGGTACCACGCATGACGCAATCAGACACATCGACGCCCGCGAAGCTCGCTTTCACGGTGGATGAGGCCGCTGCCGCATCCGGCATCGGGCGTTCCTCCCTCTACGCGAAAATTCGTGACGGCTCCCTGCAGAGCCGCGTCGTCTGCGGCCGGCGGCTCATCATGGCCGACGATCTCCGCGCGTTCCTGACCGGATGCGAGCCCAAAGCCGCCGCCTGAAATGGAAAGGCGGCGCAGCCCTGGACCGGCCCGCCGCCTCGAATTCACACATCATCGACGCGCGGAATTTGATGCGTATCGCCTTGCAAGTCAAGGTGTCTCCGAGCTTCCGCAGTCGATCCGAAAGGATCGGACCATGAACGTCACTCAGATGCACGGCCGGCATTTTCGCCGGATCAACTTCGCGGCGATCAACGACGTCGCTCTCTCTCACGCTGATGCCATTCTCTCGCGATGGCTTCCGGATGGTCGGCGAGAGGGTCGGGAGTGGGTCGCACGGAACCCTCTGCGCGACGATCGCCATCTCGGCAGCTTCCGCATCAACATCGCAACGGGCAAGTGGGCCGACTTCGCGACCGGCGACAAGGGCGGCGATCTGATCTCACTGGCGGCCTACCTTTCCGGAACACGGCAAGGTGTCGCGGCGCGCAATCTGGCCAACATGCTGGGGGTGCGCCATGACTAAGCGCACCTCGATGTTCGATCCCATCGCCGGGCCGACGAAGCCGGGCAGCAGGCGCCGCCAATCTACACCGGCTGACGACTGGACGCCCATTACGCCGGTCCCCGAAGATGCTGGTGAGCCGGATACTCGACATCGCCGCTACGGCGTCCCGTCGCAAGTCTCGCGCTACACTGACGAAGATGGGCGGCTCATGATGCTCGTCTGCCGGTACGACACCGGAAACGGCAAGGAATTCATCCCCCACACATTTTGCCGAGATGCTGACGGCAGGACATCCTGGCGGCAGAAGAACCTCGACGCGCCGCGACCGCTCTACAACCTTCTCGGCCTCAAACAGCGTCCCGATGCGCTGGTCTTGGTTGTCGAGGGCGAGAAGGCTGCCGACGCAGCCGGCAAGCTGTTTCCGGATTATGTTGTGGTGACGTCGCCGGGCGGCTCGAACGCGGGAGACTTGGCCGACTGGTCGCCGCTTCACGAACGCCGTGTCGCATTCTGGCGCGACAACGACAAGCCGGGCCGGAAGTATCAAGACGCCGTTGTAGCCGCATTGCACGAGGCCGGCGCGGCCAGCGTGCGCGTCGTCAAGGTCGACCCGAATTGGCCAGATGGCTTCGACCTCGGCGACTTCGGTAGCCGGGACAAGCCGCAGCCCGAGGGGCTGACCGAGGAAACCATCCGGCAGCTCGTGCTCGACGCCGAGCCGGCCGAGCCCAGCGCAGAGGCGAGCAATGTCGTGCCGCTCCCCGGTCGCTCGCGTGAGCGCCGCACCTTCGCCGCGCTGAGCTTCCGCAAGGCTCAGGACGGCAGCCTATTGTTCAGCTCATTCAGCAGGGACGGCAAGCAGGATTGGAAGCGCTCGTGTTCCTCGATCACAAAGATGGCCCTGACGCGCTCTGAGGAGGGCAAGGATTGGGGCGTACTCGTCAGGGTCATCGATCCAGACGAAAATCATCATGAGTTTTTGATCTCGCAGGAGGCCCTCGCGGGTGCCCGTTCCGACGAGTGGCGGAAGATGCTTGCGCGTCACGGCTGCATGATCGAACCCGGCCCCGAGGCCGGGGCAGCCGTTCACCGATACCTCATGACGACGTGCGATGACGGCGGCAATCCACTGCCTCGCGTAATTGCAGCAACCCGCATCGGATGGATTGGCAACGGCGACCGGCGCATCTTCGTGTTGCCTTCCGAGACGGTGAGCGGTGATAGCTCTGAACGTGCAGTGTACCAGCCGACTACGCGCACCGAAACGGCGATTGGGCGCAGAGGCTCGCTTGAGAATTGGCGGCGAAATGTAGGTGCTCTCTGTGGCGAGCATGCTTCGACAGCCGTGGCAATTTGTCTGGCACTCACGGGGCCACTTCTATTGCCGTTGGGGATGCACGGTTTTGTTCTCCACTTTCGAGGTCCAAGTTCGACGGGGAAGACTACTGCCCTCCGCGTTGCTGGCTCTGTATGGGGAGGCGGACCAGCGGGATACCATCTTTCCTGGCAGGCTACGGCGAGTGGCTATGAGGCTGCCGCCGCTGCTCACAATCACACGCTGCTGGAGTTGGATGAACTTGGTCTGGCGAAAGCCGACGACGTTGGCGCGATCGCATACCAGCTCGCTGATGGCATCGGTCGAGAGCGAGATCAGGATTTCGGTACTGCCACCGCCAAGCGGAATTGGCGGCTACCGATCCTCTCAACCGGTGAGGTCGGCCTCGGTGACAGGCTCCTAGAGAGCCACACGAGGCAGCGCCAACGCGCTGGGCAGGAGGTTCGGTTCATCGACTATCCTGCCGACACGGGGAGTGGTTTCGGGATTTTTGATACTGCACCGGAACTCCCCGATCGTCCGAATGCAACGATGCAGGATCGCGGCGCGGCGCTCTCCAACTCCCTTCGATCGGCTACGGAGGCGGACTTCGGACATCTCGGGCCGGAATTCATCCGTGCCATCATTCACTCCGATGATTGGACGAGGACTGCCAATCGCGTCATCGACGATTTCGTGTCGTCGGTATCGGCGGGTACGAATGGGCAGGTGCAGCGCGTTGCACGAAGTTTCGGCCTGATCGCAGCAGCAGGTGAGCTGGCGATCAGCAGCGGCTTGCTGCCCTGGCCAGAAGGCCGCGCCATCACCGCAGCGAAAGTGGCCTTTTCTCGATGGCTCGACGCACGAGGACACAGCGGTGCCTCCGAGCAGTACGAGGCCGTCAACATTCTGCGCGGCGTGATCTCGAAGGATGCCGCCAAGTTTCAGAAGCTCGAAACGGTGTTGGTAGTCAAGGGTAAGGAGGAGGGCAACGCTTCGACTGACATTTCTGGTCGCCTGGGGTTCAAAGAGGACAAGGGTGGCAGGCTTTTGTTCTTAATACTGAAGGACGGCTGGGACCACATTTTCGCCGGCCGCGATCCGAAGCGCGCTGTACGCCAACTCTCCGAGCTTGGGATTTTGGTTCAGGGCAACCGTTCAATGATCCAAAGGAAACTGCCGGGCTTCGGCAAAAAATTAGTGCGGGTGTACGGTGTTGATGTCGCGCGGCTCTTCGATGACAGCATCATCGGGGGTGCCGGCGATGGCTGAATTCTCCCTCCGCCCCTATCAGCTCGCCGGCATCGAGGCTGTGTGCCGCTATCTCGACGCCAGTGGGCCGGCTGGCCTGCTCGTCTGGCCGACCGGTGCGGGCAAGTCTGTCGCGCTCGCCGCCACTGCCGAGTACTGCGTTAGTCGCGGCTATCGCGTGCTGATCGTCTCGCACGTCGCCGAATTGGTCGAGCAGGATGCGGCAGCGGTCGAGCGCGTGCTCGGCTGCGCTGCGGTCGGCGTCGTTTCAGCAGGGCTCGGGCGCCAAGAGTTTGGGCGGCCGGTCACTGTGGCGAGCGTCCAATCCGTCTACAGCAACCCCGAACAGCTCGGGCTGATCGATGTCGTGCTGATCGACGAGGCGCATTTGCTCTCACATCGGAATAGCAGCATGTATGGCCGGCTTCTGGCTGGCCTGCGCTCCCAGCGCCCCGTGGCGCTCATCGGCCTCACCGCGACACCCTACAGGCTGAAATCCGGACGGCTTACGGACCCATTCGTAGGCCAGCCGCCGCTGTTCGATCGGATCGTGCATGAAGTGAGCATCCGCGATCTGATCGCCGACAAGTATCTCGCACGTCCGATCACCAAGGCTGCGAGAAGGGCGATCGACACTGCGAGTATCGGTGTTCGTCAAGGCGAGTTCCGCGCCGACCAGATGGATGCCGCCATCAACGTCGATGAACTGAACCGTGCCATCGTGAGCGAGATCATCGAGCACGGTCGCGACCGCCGTTCCTGGCTCGTGTTCGCGACCAGTGTTGCGCACGCTCATGCACTCACTCGCGAATTCACCGATGCCGATGTGCCGACCGCCGTGATCGACGGCGACACACCCGCCGACCAGCGTCGTGAGTTGATCCGCCTGTTTCGAGCCGGCGATCTCCGGTGCCTTGTCGGATGCAACATCTTCACGACGGGCTTCGACGCGCCGGCTGTCGATCTCATCGCAGTCTGCCGCCCGACACTGAGCCCTGGCCTTCATGTGCAGATGCTCGGCCGTGGAACCAGGTTGTCGCCCGCGACCGGCAAGACGGACTGCCTCGTGCTCGATTTCGCCGGCAACTGCGCCCGCCACGGTCCACTCGACCTGATCGACGGTGAGCGCACGAGCGACGAGAAGCGGGGCGGCGGCAGGCCGCGTTCGAAGCCCTGCCCGTCATGCGCAACGCTCGTCGCCATTGCTGCGCGTCAGTGCGATGAGTGCGGTGCTGCGTTCGAAATCGAGGCTCCAGAAACCAAGCTGCTGCCGAGTGCCGTCGCTGCACCGGTTCTGAGCGACGACGAGCCAGAGGGTGAGTGGAAGGCTGTCCGCATGATCCGTGTGGGCTGTCACGAGAAGAACGGCACCGCATCGATCAAGCTCCAGTATTTCGTGCAGCGCAGCGTCATTCCAATCCTTGAATTCTTGAGCTTCGACAGCAGCAACTTCATCGCCCGCCGCATCGCAGCCCGGCGTTGGGCGGAACTTTCATCGAACCCTACGATCATTCCGCGCAGCACCGCCGAGGCGTTACGCATGAAAGGCGACATCGTGGAACCCGATGCGATTTGCGTCACCACGAACGCGAAGGGCTTTCCCACAGTCACGGGCATTCGAAGGCTGAAGTCGGCAGCGTGATTTATTGTGCGCGTGGGCTCGCTCGCGGGCGCAAATCATGTGCGTAGTTGGCGATCATTGATGGGGTCCAAAGCCGATGTCCGAGCAGTTCAGAACACCGATCGCGCGACAGCAGCCATACCCATCGGCGGCAGGCTCGGCATCGCCGCCGTTTACGTCCGGCCTGTTCGATGTCACTATCGCCTCCGACGCTCAGACGCTGCCTCAGCAGGCTTCGCGCCGCACGGGCCTGTTCGACGATATCGTCGCAGCTGATGACGCGAGGCAGGGGCGGCAGCCGGTGAAGGCCGGGCCGCCGAGCACGGGCCTGTTCGATGACATTTTCGCTGCCGACGACGCGCAGCGCGCTCAGCACCCCGGATCTCGGCAGCGCACCGATCCCGGCGCCGGCATCATCACCGACCCGAGCCTGAACGCGACGCCATTTCAGGCATCGGCCCCGCCCGATCCCGGCGCCGGCTATGATCCGAACCAGAACTATACGAACGACACCGCGCGCACGATGCTGCAGGGTGTGACGAGCTTCGGCGATGAGATCATCGCGGGCGTGAAGTCGATCCTCCCGACGCAGGAGAATATCGCTGCACATGGGCGGGCAGCTGCCGGCGGGCCGAGCGCATACCAGCAACATCTGGCATACGAGCGCGGCCGGCTCGACGACTTCAAAGACTACGATCCAACGGGCTACACGGGCCTGCAGATCGGCGGCGGCTTGATGAGCGCTCCCGTCGTGCCCGGCGTCCTGTTCAACCGGCTGACGCGAGGGCTCGACGGGCTTTCTCGCATCAACCAGATACGACGACTTGCGACCGCAGGAGCCGTGACGGGGGCAGTATCCGGCGCGCATCACGGCGCGGGCGACGCTCATCCACGCGCAGATGCGAGCATGAGTGAGGCCATCATGGAGCGCGGTCAAGGCGCAGTGATGCCGGCCACCATTGGAGCAGCAACGGGCGCCGTGCTCGCGCCTCTGGCCGGCGAGATCGGGCGCGGCGTCAACCTCGTGCGCACTGCCGTCTCCGACAACCTAACGCCCGAGCGGGCAGCGGCGTCGATGATGCTGCGCCGGCTCGATGACAGCGGCACGACACTCGACGATCTGACGCAGAGCCTCGCTGTCGGCCCGCAGTCTTTCAGCAACCCCGCACGGCGCAGTCAGGTGCTGCAGATGTACGGCGAGGAGCTGGAGCGCACCGGAGCCGGCGACGTCAATGCTATCCGCGCAGCCCGTGATGCGGCGATCCAGCGCGCAGCGACCGAGTTCGGTGTGAGCCCGTCAACGGCCGCCGGCTACTTCCCGTCGGCCGGGCGCAGCAGGGAAGTGAGCTGATGTTCGGCGAGGCCCCAGCGATCATTGAAGCCGAGCGCGCGGCGGGCCGTGTTCGCGGCGTCGACCGCATGACGGACGAGCGGTTCGATCAGGTTGCGGCCGACATTTCCGGTATCAACGATACAGCGGCGCATCGGCTGATCGAGACTGTGGGCGCCGGTTCCGATATGCCCAGCGCGTCGAGGGTTCGGAATGCCGTGATGGACCGCGCCGCAGACGCCAAAGAGGACATGCGCGGGTTCCTCTGGCGCATGGCTAACGACGCGAGCGGCGCAAATGCAGGGCGCCTGTTCCACGGCACGCCGGCCCCGACCGAGGTGCTGGACATTGCCGAGATGGTGGCGACGAACGCACGCCAGTTGGCTCACGGGGCAGATACCGCCGCGCACAACAAGGTCGCGATGGGGGCGGAAGTCTATGGGCAGCTCTATCGCGACGTGAACAGTTCGCTCGCTCGCATCCGTGGCCGCGCCAACTCGCGGGCCGGCGAGTACGCGGCGCAGATGCACAATGCGGCGCGCGAGGTCGAGGACTTGATCCAGCAGACCGGCGGCCGGTACAGCCTTCAGCAGCTTCAGGACGCGCGTGCCGGTGTGCGCCACCTGATCCGCACCGCCGAGCGACAGGGCGACGACGCCACGCGGCGCGTGCTGCAGCCGTTCTATGACGACATCACGGGCGCGATGGAGCGTGCAAATCCCGTTTGGGAGCGCGCGAACCGCCAATGGGCCGGCATCGTCGATGCCGAGGATGCGCTCCTGCTCGGGCAGATGTTCGCGAAGAAGGCCGGCGTGAAGCAGCGCCAGCAGCTCGATGCGTTCGAGAACATGGCGCCCGAGGCACAGACGATGCTCCGGATCGGGTTCATGCAGCGTCTGGAGGACGACATCGCGAACCTCGGCGACACGGCATCGGTGTCCAAGCTGTTCGACGAGCCGACCCGCAAGGTGATCGGACAGCTCTTCGGCCGCGATGCCCTTCTGGGGCTCATGCGCAAGCTCAGGGATGTCAAGGTCGGTGAAATCAGCAAGGGGATGCTCGGCAATTCCCGCACCGCGCCGAGACTTCAGCAGGGCCGCATCGACGATGCCGACATCGGTGTTGTCGCGAGCCTGCAAAGTGCGAATGCCTCAGCCGCCAAGAGTTGGCTCACCGAGATGGTAATCAACACTGTGCGCGAATACCGCAACCGCGCTCTCGCTCGGGCTCTCACGACGCCAGTTTCGGACACGCCGGCCATCGCGCAGCAGCTTCAGGCGCTGCGCCGCAATCAGGCTCGTCGCCAGAACTTCAACGCACCACCGACGACATCGCGCCGGATCGGCGGCGCTTACCTTCCGAACGCATTTGCGGCCGGCAATGATGGGAGAGAACGCCGATGAACGACTTCATGAGCGCGCTGGCGCAGTTCCGCAAAGACTTCGCCGACATCATCGACCGCAACGGCAACGGCATCGACGATCGCATGGAGGGCGGCCTCAGCGATGCCGGTCCGGTGCCGGCCGAGATGGCAGACCCGGCGCGCGTCGCGGCTCAGCAGCCGGCGATGCACGTCGGCCGCAACATCGCGACGCTCGGTGGGTTCGATGCCTACCAGCGCGGCGACACTCCAGCGCAGTACCTCGAAAACACGGCGCGCGGCGTGATCGGCGGCGCGACCAAGGCCGCGACGTTCCTGCCCGAGATGGCGCAGCGCGGTATCGAATACGTCGGTGGCCAGATGGGGATGCCGGATCTCGCGCCGAACGTCGAGCGTGTGCCGTACACCGCCGCCGATGAGGAATTCGCGCGCAACCCCTATGCCGGGTTCGCTGGCGCCATGGCCGCGCCGACGGGAATGACGCAGGCGATGGGCGGCGCTGCGCAAGTCGCATCGAAGGTGATCACGCCGACGACTGTTGGCTTCAGTGGCGCGGCGGCGACCGGTGCGACGCTCCTCTCGCCATCGGCGATCGGCCAGGATGCCGACATGCTGCCGCAGCTTGTGCGTGATCTGGCAGGGCTCCAGCAGAAGCGCACGGAGGCGGAACAGCGGCGGGCAGCGAACACGCCGAAGGGCCGCAATCCTGATCGTCGCGCCGATCCGAGGTACTTCGCTGCCGTTGATGACATTTCCAAGTACGACGCCGACATGGAGGCGTTGAAGCTCCAGATCACCGACGAGCGCGGCCGGCGGGATCGCATCGAAGGTGAGCGCAACGCCACGTTCCGCGACCGGCGCTCGCTCGCCGAGAACGCGAGATCGGCGGCGTTGCACGCAGGTCGGCCTTTCGAGGAAGCGGCGCCCTGGCTCGCTCCCGCCGCACTCGCTGCCGGCGTTATGATCCCTGGAGCGCTGGGCGCAGCGCGCGGGCGTCAGGCGGCGATGGCGGTTCGTGAGAGCGCGGACGGGGCAAAAGCCGCGCTCGCATCGGGCCGCAATCACTTCCAGACCAACAATCTCGACGACGCCTTCGACGATCTCGGCCGCGCCAGCAGCTACGTCAGCGCTGCCGAGAACCCCGCGAAGGGCAACGCCTTCATGCGGATTGCATCGCACCCGCTGGCCGGCGGCATCGAGGCTGCGGCCATTGCGAACTTGCCGGCTGAGCTGAATGCGCTGTCGCTGCCGAGCTACAATCCCGAGCGGCTTGCCGCCGAGCGCTACTTCGAGCAGCTCCACCCCGACGATCCCGAGCGCCGTGCGGTCGAGGCGCAGATCGCCGCGCTGCCGGTGGAGAACCGTCGCAAGCAGGCCGCGAACCGCGAGTTCATGGACAACATCGGCACGCGCGTCGGTCTGCCGTTCATGGGCGGGCTGGCGGCGAACATCTCCGGCGCGAGCTTCGGTAAGCTCGCCACTGGCCAGCCGAACATCGCGCCGATCCGCAACGAGGTCGACCGGCTCACGAAGTCGTGGGCGCCGGACGGGCAGGCGAAGCTGCGCGAGGCGGTCGACGGCCGGATGCAGACGCTGCAGCAGTTGCCGCAGGTTCCCGCGCCGATCGCACCCCACCTCCTGCCGCCCGCCCGGCCGCAGGCACTGCTGCCTCTGCCGCAGCCCGTAGGAGGCTCGCCAGCGGGCGTTTCGCCGGCAGGGGCTCCAGCAGGTCCAGCGCAGCCGCCGCCCGTCCAGCCCCCGTCACCGGTGCCGCAGGCGGCGATCGCGAAAAAGCCGGCGGCGCGGCCCGCTCTCTCGGCCGATCAGCGGCGCGGCGTGCAGGATGATCTATTGCAGCTTCACGAGCAGCGGCCCGGTGCCGTCCAGGCGCTCGACGATGTGATCAAGGCCGGTCCAGGCGATCAGCGTTACGTCGCGGCGATGCAGCTCCTCGGACAGAAACACGGCATCAGCAACTTGGCCGACATCGAGCCGGTCGTGCGGAACGTGCTGAACCTGACCGCCGCGACGTCGAAACCGCGCGAGCTGGCCGAGAAGCTGAGGAGGGGCGAGATCAAGAAGTACGGCTTCACAGGTGCTGCCGGCGGCGCTGCGGCCGGCGCTGCGTCATCGGACCGTGATCCGCCGAAGCATCATTCCTTCGTCCAGCCGCGCAACAGCGCTGGGCAGTTTGACGGACCGCCGGCCTACTGACGCTCTGTGACGCAATTAGTTGAGAGCGGGCAACGTCAACGGCGGCTCGCACATGGCGGGCGGCCGGACCATGATCGAGGCCGTCAGCACAGCGAGAGACAGAACGGTCGATATGATCAGCTTCGGCATGGTGTCCTGCTCAATCGGTGAGGTTGCGATACGTTTCAAGCCAGTCGGCGACTGCCCGCCGGCCGCCCTTGTCGAGTGTCGGCAAGAGGCGGTCGAGGAGGCTCGCAGCTTCGACGAGCGCTCTGCGACGAGCCTCGGCGAATTCGCGATCGGTGCGGGGATGCGCGGCGCCCGTGTTCTTCATGCTGTTGCTCTCAGCTCGTCGAAGGCGCCGTTGATCCGCTTCATCGCGTCCTCGGCCGCCTTGCGCATGGCCGCCGATGCGCCGTGCCAGCGGTCGGGATGGTACTGCGCCGCGAGACGTCGCCGTGCCGCTCGCAGTTCGAGCATGGTGAAGCGGCGGCCGACCCCGAGGATTTCGTAGGCGGTGAGGCCGTCGAGCCCGCGCATGTAAGGTCCGCGCGGCTCATTCGCTTTCGTAGCAGTCACGCCGCGCGGCGACGTGATGAAGCGCTCCAGCCGGTCGCCGCAGTCGTCGATCTCGGTGTGGCGCGGCCACTGCAGCAGGGTCGTGAGCGCATAGGCGAGCCCGATACCGAGCCAAAAGCGGACCAGCGGGTTATCCTCGGCGAGCACGTTGTCGCGGATGTTGCGCAGGAATTCGGCGGCGCGGCTGGGGTCCATCGCTACCACGACGAGATAGAGCATCGCCGCCTGCAGCGCGACGAACACGACTGCACCGATCGCAAGCGCGATCAGTATGACCAGTCCGCGCACGATCCACCCCTGGCCGAACCGCCATCGCCGCTCCAAGGTACGAATGTCGCGCAGGGCATTCGCGGCGCTCTCAGGCGCACCGTTGCCCAGCGCCTGGACGCCGAGAATGAAGATCGAACGGCAGCGATCGAGCAGCCGGCGCTGGCGCCAGACGTGGACGGCGCGGACGGCCTGCGACGTCCAGTAGACGCCGAGAAGCGGCACGAGGGCTTTCGCGGCAACCGCCAGGATGGCGAGCGCGGGAAACGACGTCGACATGATGATGTCCGTTGTTCGGGGCCAGAGGGATGAGGCGGGGAGCAAGTGGGATGTGCTGCTACTCGTCCGGTGTCCCCATGCCCATCGCATCCATGACCGCCGACAGGTGAGCGTCGAGCCGCTCGCCGACCTTCGCGCCGTCCCGCACCCATGCCGCGCGCTTTACCGCATAGTCTGGCAACTCCCGCTGACCGAGCGCGAACCATGCCTTGCTGCGCTTCGGCGGAAACTCCTCGGCGACCGCAACCGATCGGACGGGGCGCCCCTCCCGCTCCAGCTTGCCGAGCAGCGCATGACGGGCCTCGACCGTGCGGCCCATGTGATCGACACCCGCCATCATCTCGATGTCGTCGGCGGCTTCGTCGAACCCGCGAGCGCGCAGACGGTCGACGATCTGCATCCTGGCCAGGAACACCGCCTCGATCGCCGCCCGCTCGAACCCGAGCAGCATGACTTCGTCGGCATCCTTGACGCGGCCTTTGAACGCGATCAGCTCCGCCAGCTTGCTCGTCGACACCATTGTCATGCTGCCTCCTCGTGGTCACACACTTCGCCTCTCGTCAGTATACCACAGATTGCGGCTTTTTTCAATGTGAAAC
This sequence comes from uncultured Hyphomicrobium sp., assembly GCA_964471635.1. Lineage (GTDB taxonomy): Bacteria > Pseudomonadota > Alphaproteobacteria > Rhizobiales > Hyphomicrobiaceae > JAKAML01. Next base: position 81,971 of record CAYYGO010000009.1, on the reverse strand, counting down.
GCATTCGGAGCGGTCAGGACGGCGCATGTGCGCGTGTCGACAGCTCGGTCAGCAGTCGGGCAAGCACGATGCTGACGATCTCGCGCTCGTCGAGCACCGCGCCGCCGTCGCCATCGTCCTCGCTGAAATGCCGGAGCACCTGCGCCAGCGCGGCGAGGTCGGCGTCGGTCAGGTGATCGCGCGCCAGCAGCGAGCGGGCTGCTCCCGTCATGCGAGCGTCCATGTCCCGCAACTCGTCGCCGAACCTTGCGATGTCGGCATCGAGCAGTGCCGTCGCACTTCGCGCGTCGTGGGCGGCGCGCTCAGTGGCCAGCGCGCGGATCGTCTCGTGTGTCGACTTGCCATTCATGCGGCATCCTCCGTTTCGGTTGCGATGGGAACGATGAGGGCATCGAGCGAAGCGCGCAGGATCAGCCGGCGCCCCATGACCTTGACGGCTGCGAGCTTGCCCTCGCCGATCAACTTGTAGAGCGTCGTCCGGCCGAGCCCCGAGTATCGAACCGCCGCGCCGATCGTCATGCTGACCGGCTGCGACGGTGATGGAATTGCTGCGGACATCTGGCCTCCAGCCCAGTGACGAACCCGTCCGCTCGACACCTGTCGAGCACCTGAATTCAGGCACGCCGAGAAGCTAAAAGCCAGATTGCGTTACGCATTTTCACAGGGCTGACGAAATGCATTGCCGAGGGTACGGAGCAATGCGATTTGTATTGCCCGATGCGCACCATTCGTCCGGGAGTTCGCGCAGCTACAATCGGGGGCGACGATGGGGGATGCGACGATCCACGCGCTGTTGCAGCGTGCCGCCTATGCCAGGGAGCGGATGTCAGAACTCGACGCGGGAATAGCCACATGCCACGAAGAGATCGAGCATTGCGAGGCAAAGCTCGTCGAGCTAGAGGCCGAGGGTGAGCCTTACAAAGATGACCTGTGTGCGGTGCTCCGCGCAATCGAACGCATGGGGGGCGATCCGCGTGATGCGCTGACCGGGATGTCCCAGGCAACAGAGAGAGCCGTTCTGAAACGCGCCGGCCTCGAACGCCTCACCGAACCGGACGAAAAATTCACATCGAGGCTCGCCGCCGCACTCGGCTTTGGTTCGTCGGCGAGGGGAGACGGCTCTTGATGGTGTGGTTCGCCTCTCTGATCGTCGTCGTGCTCACCGCGCCGCTCTGGCTCCCACTAGCAGTCGGCGCAGCTGCGATTGCTGCGGCTGGCTTGGTGGCGATCGTCGTCATCGTTGTCCCGCCGATCGTGGGAGCGCTGATAGCGGAGAGGTTGGCCGATGCGCCGGCTATAGGTGCGCTCGCGGGCTGTCTGGTGTCGGCTTACTACGGCCGAGAACTTTGGTGCCGCGAAACGGGAACGCGCTGGCCTAAGTTTACGAAGCCGCCGAGCGCTCCGCCTGCGGTCGCGCCCGAGCGGACCGGCCTTGCCGATCTCCAGCAAGCCGTCATCACCCAACGCGCAGAGAAGCGTCGGATCGAAACGGAGCGCGCGGCCGAGGCTGCTCGTCGCGCAGCAGAGAAGGAGCAGGTGAGGCGGGATGTCGAGCAGCGCTGGCCCGAATGGTGTGCGAAGTTCGATGAGGCTGTTGCGTCCGTCAACGTGGCGCTGAAGGAGCTGGGGCTGCCGGCGATCGAGAGGGCGAAGCATTCGGTGAACCCGCTCAACAGCGTGCTACAGCCAGCATGGGAGCCGGTGAGGCGATCTGAATGGGAAGGATACCACTTGCGTGAGGTTCGTTGCGATGACGGCGAACTGCCAGAGCATTTCGGAGCGTACTGGCATCTCCATCTGAAGCCTCCGGTCTCACTCCGGTTAGCGATTTCAGAGGGCGGGGTTCACATCGGCGGCCAGGGTGGCGTCTTCGAGGGACTGTCATGCCACAACACCAGCGTGCAGAACATCGCCGATGCGATCTCGGTCGAGATCAGGGACTACATTCTTGAGCACGAGAAGGGCGCGGCGATTTGAGATGGTCACGTCACAAGGCACTGCTCGCAGCGTTGGATCGCGGCTAGTGGTGGCGATCTCTTACTTTTGGCCGGCAGATATTGAGGGGGGATGGATGCTTCTTCGGGTTTTCGCCATCCTAGTTGTTGGCGTATGTCTCGCCGGCAATACCGCATGTGCTCAAGATGCATTAAAATCAAGCGCTCGCCCTGCAACGGTTGAAGTTGTTGGCAGCGGCGTGTTTGCCTTGCCTCAAGGACATTCTGTCTACATCGAGGAGTTCAACAACAAAATATTGCTGGCGTTCCCTACGAAGAGTGGCAAGGCGTCGAAGAATGCCTATTGGCCGGGTTCGATCGGTGAGCGCGCACCTTGCTCTGACTTGGCTGCTGACGAGTTCGAATTGGTTGTCGCTGGTGAAGCGGTCTGCGTTCGCATGGGGTTGACCATCGATACTCTTAGATCAATTGGCGATACAGTTCTTGCGCGAGAATATAATGGTGGATGCTCGATCGACGTCGTGCGTTTTGAGAAGGCGGCCGACACGATCAATTTGGTCGCAAGGGCGGACTGCACTGAGCTGGTTCCTTACAGTCGGTAGTGCGCGCAAGCGGCGCACGGACGTGGCGCCGTTCCACGTCACGCCGCGCGGCTGGGCCGGTCCGAACCTCATGGCCATGCCGCTGTTCGAGAAGTTCGGCCAGCATCAGCCGCTGAACCGTCAGGCCGAACGCTATGCACGAGAGAGCGTGCCGCTCACCCTGTCGACGCTCGCCGATCAGGTCGGCGCGCGATGCGCGGCGCTGGAGCCGCTCGTGCGCCGGATCGAGGCGCACGTCTTCGCTGTTGGACGGTTGCCGATGAACCACAGGCTCGGCCAAAGCGCATCGCGGTAGCATGAGCATGTGGCCCGAGCCGCGCATTGAACTCGACCCATAGCCGGCCACTTAAACCACGGCCTGGGACGCGATCGTGATCCGGGCGAACTGACGTCAGCGTGGGCTCGACAACCTGAGCAAACACGGGCAGCAAACCACATAGAGCGCAGCCGGTGCCGGTCAGTCTTGCGCGTGGTCGGCGCGCGGCTGCGCGTGAGCAGCTCCGCGAGCACGAGGTCGACCATGCCGCCGATTCAGGTCGCGCCAGATCGGGCGCAGACGCGACAGACACCATTGCCTCACGCACGCGCGAATGGCCGGCCGCGCCGGGGCGAGGGCTTGGCGCGCAGGCTCACGACCGGCGTGCCGGGGCGGGGCGCCTACCAGCGTCGCGCAGATGCCCCACCGAGCCCAAGCCAGTTGAAGGCAATGCGCGCGCGGGAGCTGTTCCTCCAGGCGCTCACAGCGGGCAAGCCCGTCCTGATCGCTGCACGGGCGACCGGCACAGCGGCGGCAACGTTCTACCGCTGGCGCGATGCCGATCCCGAATTCGCCGAAGCGTGGGATGCCGCGATGGAGGAAGGGCTCGACATGATCGAGGACCGCATCCACGAGGCCACCGAGAAGGATTGGCGAGCGGCGGTGCGGCTGCTGGAAGTGCGCCGGCCGAAGGTTTGGGGCCGCAAGTGCCCCGTCTGCGCGGCTCGCCATCCAGCCGATGCAGCGTCGCCCGACGCCACCGTCAACGTCGGCACGCTCGATGAGACGCGGCAGCGCGTTGCGGAGCTGGAGCGGAAGCTGCTCGGCGCGGACGCACCAAGCCCGACAGCCGCAAAACGGTGATGCGGATCAGTAGCTTGACCTACGCTGGGGTTCGGGCCCTGGCGGCGATGCAAAATGCCCGTCACCAGTTTCACCACCCGTCACCAAGGGGTGTCACCAGCTAATATTATTACAAATCATATAGTTAGGCACTTTCACCACTTTCACCAGAGAAAATATACAGTTGCAGTCTTTGCACTCTGCTGCTGGCGGCTTCTGGGAGCACCGCCAGCTGCAAGCCGTCCCACTCCGCTGGGGTCTGCGCTGGGGTCAATCCGATGTCCGCCATAAAACGTAAACAAAAGCAGCATGTTACGATGTTGTCTGGCGGATGGGGTGGGATTCGAACCCACGGTGGGGGTGAACCCACGCCGGTTTTCAAGACCGGTGCCTTAAACCACTCGGCCACCCATCCTGTCCAGACAGACGACGACTTGGATAGTCTTTACTCGGAGCGGAAGCCGGAAATTGGGACCGGATTAGTCCCGAGCGAGGTTTCTACTTGCTGACGAGCCCTCCGACAAGGCGATGTATCGGGTCCGGCGCGTCCCGCTGCATGTCGGGGAGGGCGTGGCCTTAGCCCTCGAGTGTAAAGTCGATAGACGAGTGTCCGTCGCGCTCGCTTGCGATCTTCGGGTTGGCGGCTGAACGCAGCAGCTCGGTGACGTGAGTGTGGCGCGGCGCGCGGTCTCTGGTGTCCTGAGTACGAGCCCAAGCTTTTTCTCCTCCGGCGTGCGCACGACCGAGGAGCGGCAGCGGTTCCAGTCGACGTTACGGAGTTGCATCCCGGGCAGCCCACCGCGGCGCAGCCCGGTCGTGAGGTCGGACAACGTCACCACGTAGAGGCCGCCGCCTTCAGCCTCAATATGATATCCAAACTTCGTGTCCACGAGCCCGGCTTCAGGCCATTTCCACGTTTCGTCGAAGCGGTGACTAGCTGAAGGTCGAGGCGGCGGTGCCCCTGTTGCTGAACCAAAGTCAAGGCCAGGTGCCCCGGGTTCGCTAGGGTTTCGCCGCCGGCAACCTTTCGGAGCGCAGCGCGAAATGATGACAGCAGGCTATGGACACAATGCGGATGGAGTTCGGATCAAAGTCGAGGCGCGGTTCTTCAACAGCCTCGCCAGGTACAGCGGCCATGACGGCTTGAGCTCCCAGCTCGAACTGTCGGCTGGAGCGTGCGTGGGCGACATCATCGCCATGTTCAAGCTGCCGCTGCCCGAGATCTTTCTGGTAATGAAGAACGGTCGCGACATCACGCCGGGGCTATATCAGGGCGGTGTCGTCAACGCAGAGGTTGCGCTCGACGAGGGCGACGTCATCGCCTTCTCCGGACCAGTGCCCTACAGCTACGGCTACGGTGCACCTGTGGTCTAGGCCACCTTGCCGAACCCCCAACGGGAAGCAGCAAGGTGAGCCACGCGCACTTTTGTGCTTTGCGAACTCTGGGCTGCCGCCGGTTCCGTCGTCAGCGAGTTGAGCTCGCCCCGCCCGATCCTGAAAGTCGACCGGGCTCTTTTGGCCGAGCGTCGAATGCCGGCGCCCGGTGTGGTAGACCGAATGGATGTCGTCGAACACGTCGACTCTCGCCTCATCCCGCATCCGGTCGACCTTGCCCGACGCTCGCTCGGGTTTACCTGTCGCTCGGTGGATAGCGCCTCCTGCCTGCACGACCCAACTCGGGCGTCGCGGCCGGGCAGGGACCAAGCTGCTACTGGCTGACGCCGCCTCGGACACGGCGCAGCATCGGGGCGCGACGTGCTCAGGTGTATCGGCAGCGGCGAGCGCCGGTCAGGGGCGCGCCTTGGACCCTGCTGCGAGGATCTGGCGCGCGGCGGCGAGCTGCTCGTCGACCGAAAGCGGCAGGCGCAGAACGTCGATGCGTCCGTTGCCGTCACCGGCGACGAGCAACGTGCGCTCGTCGGCCGTCGCCGAACTGGGGTTCGGTCCGCCGCCCAGCATCGGTAGGTAGAAGCGGATGACGGGGCGGTCCTTGGTGCCCGTCGCGGCTGCCATGAGGCTGTCTCGGCCATAGGCGTGGCCGTACCGGTCATCGTGCAGGAACAGGCGACGATCGACCGTGGCTCCCGGCGCGAGTGTGCTTGCAATATGGTCGTAGGCGGACCTCTCCGCGATGGCGTGCTCGCCGCTCGCGACACCGGTTGCGGGATCGAGGTCGAGGCCCACTTTCCTTTGCGTGTCGTAGACCAGAACGCGTCCTGGGGTGCGGCCCGGCATCAGCCATACCTGGTCGCGGCCCGGGAGTGTGTAAGCCGTGTGGACCGGATGCCCGGCGAGATCGAGCCGCTGCACGTGTGCGCCATTGATGTCGTAGACAACGACGGTTCGGCTCGCGTGCCCGTAGTGGCCCTGCCGCGCGGTCTGCCGGATCCGGAACACCTCGCCTACATTCGTCCATTCCAGGCGCACCGGCAGCGCGAACACGCCGACGTGGCCGTCCGTGCCGAGCCCCGCCAGAACGATCTCTCTGCCGCCGCGGGCGATGCCGAGCACCGAGCAGCCGCTGCAATCCTTGAACTGGAAGTGCTGCTTGGCGACGAGCCGGCCGCCAGCGATGTCGACGTCGCCGATCACCACCGAGATCGCCGGCGTGGCGAACGCGAAGCGACGGGTCGCGAAGTCGAAATCGAAGCTCGGTTGCGTGTTGTAGCCGTAGGGCTCGCCAAGCCGTTCGTAGAGCCCGTCGAGGAACGCGCCCGTCCACGAGCCGCCGCTTTCGCGGAAGAGATGCAAGCGGGCCGGCGACAACACCGCGATCTCGTTGCCGGCGGGAGACACGCGCATCAGCAGACCGTCGATCACATCGCGCTTCTTCGCATCCTCGTCGCGCGGAAGCTCGATCGTCACGCGGCCGCGCGACGCATCGAGCGGCTCGACGATGATCCGATAGCCGCGCCGGCCGCGGCCGGCGTCGAGGCCGGCCCAGGCGACGAATGCGTCGTTGGGTGCAAACACCGGGGTGCCAGAGACGATGAAGCCCTCGGGCAGATCGACGACACGGTCGATGCGTCCGTCGGCCACGCCGGCCACCACACACTTCTGCGTCCGTCCGCCGTGCCGGCACATCACGACACGGTCACCCCGCGGCGACAGCGTGACCTCGGCCGGGTCGCTCGCACTTCCCGGCAGCCGCTGCACGACTTTCATGGTCTCGAAGTCGACCACCGCAACGCGCCCTGACGTCTCCTGAAGGGCGCCGATGCGCCCGTCTCCCGAGAAAACCACCTGGTTGAGCGCCCCCTGGTCCAGCGACAGGCCGAGGCGGATCAGATCGGCGAGCCGCGTGAGCTGGCGCTTGGGCGTCAGCACCAGCAGCTCTTGGAACTGACGGAGCAGGGGTTGCGGAATGTCGATACCGGCCGCACGGAGATCCTCGATCGCGGCCGTGACGCGGGCCAATGCGTCGTGGAGGTCGCGCGTTCCGCGGAGCCTTTGCGCGTCGAGAGCGGCGCCAAGCGCGTCGCTCAGTGCGCGGTCCTGGCGGAGACGGCCGCGCGCCTCGCAGCCTGACCCGGCCAGGCACATGTCGGGCTCACCGCCACGGGTGACGACCCAGGGCACCTGGAAGCTGCTCGTGAGGCTCGCAACGCGCTGGGACGTCTTGTCGAGCATCTCGCCGAACGGCACGCGGGCGCCCGACTGCAGCTCGGCGAGCAGCGCTTCGGTGAACGGCGAGTGGGCGCCGGGCTCGCCATCGAGCGCGAGCCCGCCCAGATCGCTGGCATAGGAGATCAGCATCCTCGAGATGGACGGCGGCTGCGGCACAGGCTCGAAGCCTCGCCCGGGCGTGCCTGCGACGTCGCGGGTCGGGGCGCTCCGGCCAGGGGCGGCGCCGTCGGTGATAGCGATCTCGCGGAAGCCGTAGCCGCCGGCACCGGGGCCCGTGCACCCAAGGAACGGATCGCTGCGGCAGGCATCGAACAGGGCGACCTTTTTCGGAACGTGGGCGAGGCGCTCTAGAATCTGCTCCATGCCGATGATGCGCTGGGCGTTTCGGGTCCGGCAGTCGATCGCTGCATCGACGGGGGCCAGCGCGTTGACGAGCTTGCCGCCCTCGACGACCGCCATGCCATGTCCGGAGAAGAAGACGACCGCCTCCTCGGCGCCGCGAGAGCTCGACGCGAAGCCGTCGACGATGCGTACGAAGCCGGCATGATCGGGATCCTCGACGAACGTCACCGCAAAGCGGTTCAGACGCAGCACCTCGGCGATGCGGCGCGCATCCCGGACCGGGTTCGCCAGCGGTTTGAGCGGCTCGCGGTAGTTGGCGACGCCGACCACGAGGGCGACGCGCCGGACGGGCCCGGCCGGCGCCTGTTGGGCGGTCTGGGCCGACGCCGCGATCGACGCGGCAAACACCAGGGCAAGTCCAAGCAAGGTGCGCAGCATGGCGACGGACTCCGAGGCAATGGCGACAACACGGGTAAAGGCATTCGACCCGGCGTTGGCCAGGTCCGCGCCCGTGAGCCGCCCGGGAAAAAACCTCCTGGGTCCGCGGCGCGCGCAGAAATCTTGGATTCCATCGTGAGCCGACCGCCGGCAACCGAGCCTTTTCGGGCCCTCCACAGGTGATCCTCACCCACCCTTGTCTTCCAACGGTATTGGATCTCTCCTAGCATGCCGAACTTGCTCCGTCGAAGACGGGCTGGCCAAGGCGGGTGGAGTTGCTGTCATGGTGTGGCGAGAGAACCTGCGGGCAGTGGCGTGCGCGACCGGGATCTCTGCGGCGAGCCTTCTTCTGGTCGGCGCATCCACGGCCCTGGCCGATGGCCCCGGATGCCCGGGCTGGCGCGATCCGGTCGGCAAGAAGGTGGTCGGGGGCGACCCGACCAGCGTCAAGCTCTGGCCATCGCAGGCGGCGTTGCGGCTGACCTCGCCCGACGGCAAGCGCGCGCTGTTCTTTTGCGGCGGCACCGCGGTGACGCCCGACCGGGTGATGACGGCGGCTCATTGTTTCGACGACGTCGAGCGGCGGGCGGATGGGGGCTACGTCTCCACCGATACGGACGCAGACACGGTCGGGTGGACCGTCGACGTGGTGCTTGGTACCGACGATCTGGCGGCGGCCGGCGCCGCCCATGCGTATCCGGTCGGCGACGTGCGCCTGCACGACGGATACCTCAAGCATCAGGCACCAAGCCGAGGGAACGACATTGCGCTTGTCGTATTGGGGCGGCGATGGAGCGGGCCGCTCGCCACCCTCTCGCTCGATGCCGCGAGCGATCCGCACGACGGATCGGGCGCGGCACTCACCGTCGCGGGCTTCGGGCTGCTCAAGGGTGCGCCGGAAGGTGGAGCTTTGGAGACGCAGGGCCGCGCCGACGGCACGTCGCTGTCTGCCGGATCGCGCCGGCTTCAACAGGTCGGCGTGCCGATGGTCGCGACCGATACGTGTGCAGCCGAGTGGCAGAAGACTCCGAGCGGCGGGCTCGTGGGGCCCGGCCAATTGTGTGCCGGCTACGAGGCCGCGAGCGATGCCAGCAAGTGGAAGGACAGTTGCGGCGGCGACAGCGGCGGACCGATTGTGCACTACGACGGCCGTGGCTGCCCGAGCCATGTCGGGCTCGTGAGCTGGGGCGCGAGAAGCTGCGGACGGCCGCGGGCCTATGGCGTCTACACTCGCCTGTCCCACCATGCGGCGTGGCTGCGGCAGCACGCGCCGGGCGTCATCGCGAGCACAGTCGGCGCTGCGACGGGCAGCGGGGCAGGCGGGGATCTCACGGCCGCCGAGTTCGTGGCGCAGGCTGCCGCCGCGATCGGAGGCGGGCACGGGCGTTTGCGCATCGCCGTCGAGGGCGGCGCGGTGGTGAGAAACAAGGGGCTCTACCGGTTCAACGTCACGAGCGACGTCGGCGGTCGGCTCGTCATCCTCGACGTCAATGCCGAGGGCGCGGTGACGCAACTCTTCCCGAACGAGCACGTGCTGCGCGACGACCTCGGCCTTGTCGGCGCGGGGCAGACCATCGCCGTGCCGGGGTCGGGCTGGGGCGTCGTGTTCAGAGCCGGGCCGCCGTTCGGCAAAGGCCTTCTGATCGCGCTTGTCATGCCGCCCGACGTCCCCATCCAGCCCCTGGTGACCGCGCCGGCCCGCACCAAGGGCTTCTCCGCCGAGCGCTCGGCCGTCGGCTACCTGATGAACCTGTTGCAGCAGATCACGGGTCATGCCGGAGGGCGCACGCTTCCGGCGGAGGGACAGCGGGTTCCGGCGGTGGGGAGCTGGGCCCTGGGGACGTACGAGTACGAGGTGCGGCCGTGAGGCGTTTGGCCGGGGCGGGCGGTCAGGGTGCGAACAGGCAGTGTTGGAAGACAAGGGCCGCGATTCGGAGCCACGGGGCGCCTGGGGCGTTTACCGCGAAATAAGCTCAATTTGTCAAACTTCCGGCAAGTTCGGGCCACGGCGGGCTGCTAGGCGGCACGAGAGTGGTCCGGCGCGGATGGAGCGTGTGCGTGATGAAGAGGGCGGGGTCCCTGATCGGACCTGGTTTCGTGTTTGCGGTGGCAGGCGGCGTGGTGGCCGGACTCACGGCCTGCTCACGGGGTGGCTACGAGCCGGAGGGCCGGGTTGTGCAGTCGCGGGTCGATCCCAAGACCGGCACGAGCGCCAGCCAGCGCGTCGTCCAGGAAGGCCAGGCGGTTCCGAAGGGCGGCGGCACCTACAAGGTGGGCCAGCCGTACATGGTGTCGGGACGCTGGTACGTGCCGCGCGAGGAGCCGGGTTACGACCGCACCGGCGTCGCGTCGTGGTACGGCACCGACTTCCATGGCCGCCGCACGGCCAATGGCGAGATATTCGACATGAACGCGCTGACCGCCGCGCATCCGACGTTGCCAATTCCCTCCTTTGCTTATGTCACCAACCTCGAGAACGGACGGACGGTGCTAGTGCGCATCAATGATCGCGGGCCCTACGCCAGCGACCGGATCATCGACCTGTCGCGCCAGACGGCACGCGTTCTCGGCAGCGAGGCGAGGGGCCTGACGCGGGTCCGCGTCCGCTACGCGGGGCCGGCGCCGCTCGACGGCCACGACGGCCACGAACGGCAGCATCTGGCACGACAGCCATGGTGGCGCGGCGGTGACAGCTTCGCAGCGTCGGGGAGCGGCTTCTTCCGCTGAGGCTGGGGGCCTTCCAAGAGTCCCGGGCACACGATCCCCGTTATTTCCCCATACTGCGTCAATTTACCGTGCATGCGCGTTGACAGCCCGCTCGCCTGCTCCGAATAATTCTCGGCAGCGTTCTGATCGCCGTTCGGGAAGAGCATGGTACGTTCAATGACGCGCGCACTGAGCCGGCCGGGACCGATCGCACTGGCCATAGCGCTGGTGCTCGTCGCAATCGGGATGGCTGGTCCGCCGTCTCGGGCTGCCGCGCAGCAGCAGTCCCAGGGCGGGGAATTCGCCTCGAAAGCGCGGCGCGCTGTACTGATGGACGGCGCGACAGGTGCCATTCTCTATCAGGTGCGTGCCGATGAGCTCGCGCCGCCGGCCAGCATGAGCAAGCTCATGACGCTGGCGATCGTGTTCCGTGCGATGAAGGCGGACCAACTGAAGCCCGACGACGAGTTCGTCATGAGCGAGCGGGCGTGGCGGACGGGCGGCGCGCCGTCCGGAACGTCGGCCATGATGGTGCCGGTCAACACCAAGGCGCGCCTCGACGAGTTGATCCAGGGCATCATCGTACAGTCTGGCAATGATGCCAGCATTGCCCTGGCGGAGGGGCTCGCGGGCTCGGAGGACGCCTTCGCCAAGCTGATGGAGGTCGAGGCGCGGCGGCTCGGGCTCAAACAGTCGACATTCCGCAACGCCACGGGGCTGCACCATCCCGAGCACCTGATGACGGCGCGCGAGCTGGCCGACCTCGCACGACACCTCATCGATGCCTATCCCGAGCAGTACAAGATCTTCGCGCAGAAAGAGTTCCAGTACCGCAAGCACAGGTTCTTCAACCGCAATCCGCTGCTGTTCCTGGGCATCGGCGCCGACGGCCTCAAGACCGGTCACACGAAGGAGGCTGGCTACAGCCTCGTAGGCTCGGCCGTGCAGGACGGTCGGCGGCTGATCGTGGTGGTGGGCGGGCTCGCGACCGCCGAGGAGCGCAAGGACGAGGCGCGCAAGCTGCTCGAATGGGGCTTCAAGAGCTTCACAGAGTTCAAGCTTTTCGACGCCGGCGAGGCGGTGGGACAGGCGCGGGTGTGGGGCGGCGACCGGATGTACGTGCCGCTGGTGGGGCAGGGCGATGTGGCCGTGATCCTGCCGCGGTTCCCGGCCAACCAGCGGCTCAAGGCGGAGCTCATCTACAACGCGCCGCTGAAGGCGCCGATCGCCAAAGGCGACAAGGTGGCGCGTCTCAGGGTGACGAGCACCACCAACGCGGTGAACGAGGTGCCGCTCTACGCCGCCGAGGACGTGCCGGTGGCGGGTATCATGCGCCGCGGTCTCGACAGCCTCGCACATCTGGTGTTCCGCTGGGTGCCGCTTTAGTGTCCGACGCATGTTGCGCGGACTGTTCATCACGTTCGAGGGCGGGGAGGGCACGGGCAAGTCGACCCAGGCCCGGATGCTCGCCGAGCGCCTGCTCGCCGAGCGGCCGACGTCCGCGGGCGGGCCCGACGTCGTCGTCACGCGGGAGCCGGGCGGGACCGTGCTCGGCGAGCGGATCCGGGGACTCGTGCTCGATGCGCGGCCGCAGTCGGCGGCAGCCGAGTTCCTGCTGTTCGCGGCCGCGCGTGCCGAGCACATGGCAGCGCTGGTGCTGCCGTCTCTGGCGCGTGGAGCCATTGTGATCTGCGACCGCTTCGTCGATTCGACCCGCGTCTATCAGGGCCGGCTAGCAGGGATCGATGCGCGACTCATGGAGGTTGTGGAGCGCTACACGGTCGCGCGGATGCCCGATGCCACGCTGGTGCTCGACATCGATCCGGCCGAAGGGCTGGCGCGCGCGCGGAGGCGGGGAGTGACCAACCGCTACGACGAGGCGAGCCTCGACTATCACGAGAGGCTGCGCGAAGGATTTCTCGACATCGCGCGCCGCGAGCCCGGTCGCTGCACGGTGATCGACGCAGGGCGCCATCAAGCGCAGGTGGCCGACGGCGTGTGGCGCGCCGTGGCGCCGCGTCTCGTCCGCCAGCCGGCCCCGGGCTAGGCAATGGCGCGCGGTCCGCAGGCGATCGACATCGAAGAGGCGCCCGAGGCCGACCGGCTCGATGGCTTTCCGCACCCACGCATGGCGGAGGCGGTGTTCGGCCACGAGGCGGCGGAGCGCATGCTGGCCGAGGCCACTCGGGATGGCCGGCTGCATCATGGTTGGCTGATCGAGGGCTCTCCCGGCATCGGCAAGGCGACGCTGGCCTATCGCTTCGCGCGCTATCTGCTAGCGCACGAGAGCGAGCGGGCGGAGGGGCTCGCGGTCGCTCCGGCATCTGTAGCGTGGCGCCAGGTTCGGGCACTGTCGCATCCCGCGCTCCTCGTCATCCGCCGCCCCTACAACATGAAGGAGAAGCGGCACTTAGCCTCTATTCCGGTCGACGAGGTGCGGCGGTTGCGCGGGTTCCTGTCGCACGCGGCGGTCGACGGAGCGTGGCGCGTGGTCATCGTCGACACCGCCGACGAGCTGAACGCCAATGCGGCGAATGCGCTGCTGAAGTCGCTCGAGGAGCCGCCGCCTCGCACGGTGTTCCTGCTGGTGACGTCGGAGCCCGGCGGCATTCTTCCGACCATCCGCTCGCGGTGCCGGGTGCTGGGGCTTGCACCGCTCGCGCGGGAAGCGCTGCGGCGCGCGGTACGCCAGGCGCTTGCAGCCAGCGAGACGGGCGAGCCCGAGCCGTCGGCGTGGGCGACGCTCGAGGCCATCGGACGGGGCAGCCCGCGCCGCGTGCTGGCGATGCTGGCGGGCAACGGCCTCGATCTGCACGACCGGGTGACGCGCCTTGTCGCATCCCTGCCGACGGTGGACTGGGCGGGCGTGCACGCGCTGGGCGACGAGCTTCAGGGCGCGGCGGCCGAGCAGCGGTTCGAGCTGTTCTACGAGCTGCTGCTCGATGCACTGGCGCGGCTGGTGCGGGTGGCGGCGACGGGGGAAGGGAGCGACACGGAGCGGGAGGCGGCAGGCCGTCTCGTCGGCGCCCGGCGGCTTGCCACGTTTGCCGAGCTGTGGGAAACAGTGGCCCGCGCGAAGAGGGATACCCTGGCGCTCAATCTCGACCGCAAGGCCCTCATTCTCGAGACGGTGCGCGAACTCGAGGCTGCGGCGCGCTCCTGACCGGGGGCGACCGGAGAGATCCGGCGCGACCGTGGCCGCCAGACGGTGCTGCCGGACAACGCCAGGGCCCGGCATGATGGGGGGCCCGGCACGATGTGGGCCCGGCACGATGGGCCCAGGGGCGCGCGACACCCAGGGGCGCGCGGGATCCTGCGGCCCGCGAGAGAGGATACTGGCGCGTGGCGCAGACATTTTACATCACGACGGCGATCTCCTACCCGAACGGTGTGCCCCATGTCGGCCACGCCTACGAAGCAATCGCCACGGATGCGATCGCGCGTTTCGAGCGGGCCGACGGCAAGGACGTGATGTTCCTGACCGGTACCGACGAGCACGGCCTCAAGATGAAGCAGACCGCCGCCCGCGAGGGGCTGACGCCGCGCGCGCTTGCGGATCGCAATTCGGCACGCTTCAGCGACATGGCAGCCGCCCTCAACCTGTCGAACGACGACTTCATTCGCACCACCGAGCCGCGCCACTACGCGGCCTGCACCGAGCTGTGGCGGCGGATGGAGGCCGCCGGCGACATTTTCCTCAAGACCTACGGCGGCTGGTACTCGGTGCGCGACGAGACCTACTTCAAGGAGAGCGAGACCGAGATCCGCGACGGTCAGCGGATCGCAACGCCGTCTGGCGCGCCCGTCGAATGGCAGCAGGAGGAGACTTTCTTCTTCCGCCTGTCGAGGTACCAGGAGCCGCTGCTCGCGCACTACGAGGCGAACCCGGACTTCATCCTGCCGCCCGAGCGGCGCAACGAGGTGGCGAGCTTCGTCAGAAGCGGGCTCGAAGATCTGTCGATCTCACGCACGACGCTCGACTGGGGGATCCCGGTGCCGGGCGCGCCGGGCCACGTGATGTACGTGTGGGTCGATGCGCTCAACAACTACGTCACCGCGACGGGCGTCCTCGGCGGCGGCGACAACCGGCAGAGGTACTGGCCGGCCAACCTGCACGTCATCGGCAAGGATATCGTCCGCTTCCACGCGATCTATTGGCCGGCATTCCTGATGTCGGCAGGACTGCCGCTGCCGGAGCGGGTCTATGGCCATGGGTTCGTGCTGAACCGCGGCGAGAAAATGTCGAAGTCGGTCGGCAACGTGCTCGACCCGTTCGCCCTCGTCGAGCACTACGGGGCCGATCAAGTGCGCCACTTCTTCCTTCGCGAGGTGGCATTCGGCCAGGACGGCAACTACTCGCCGGAGGCGATCGCCGCGCGCATCAACGCGGATCTCGCGAACGGCCTCGGCAACCTGGCCCAGCGCTCGCTGTCGATGATCGCCAAGGGCTTCGAAGGGCGCGTGCCGGAGCCCGGGCCTTTCACCGATGCCGACCGGTCGCTGCTCGCCACCGCGGACGCCCTCTATGCGACGTGCCGCGCCGCGATGGACAAGCAGGCCATCAAGACGTGGCTCGACGCCGTGTGGGATACGATCGGCGAGGCGGACCGCTATTTCGCTGCCGAGAAACCGTTCGACAAGGCGCTGGCGACGGAGCGCAAAGCGACCATCCTCTACGTCACGGCCGAGGTCGTGCGCCAGCTCGCGATCCTGGTACAGCCGTCGATGCCGGCATCCGCGGCAAAGCTGCTCGACCTCCTGGCCCAGCCGCCGTCGGCCAGGCTCTTCGCCTCGCTCGGAGCGGCGGGCCGCCTCGTGGCCGGCACCGCGCTGCCGCCGCCCGAAGGCGTATTCCCGCGCTACGTGGACCCGGCGGCGGAGGCCGCCAAGACGGGCAGCTCGGCCGAGCAGCAGAAGGCCGCCAAGGCCGCCAAGCAGCAGCGCAAGGAGGCCGAGCGTGCCAAGGCAAAGACCGAGCGGGGCGAGGCTTGATGCTGGTCGACCACCATTGCCATCTCGACTTCCCCGATCTCGCCGCCGACCTCGAAGGCGTCGTGTCGCGCGCCAAGGCGGCCGGTATCGGCTCGCTGGTGACGATCTCGACCCGTATCCGCCGCTTCGACACGATCCGCGCCATCGCCGAGCGCTTCGACGACGTCTGGTGCTCGGTCGGCACGCATCCCCATCAGGCGGACGAGGAGCGCGGCATAGAGACCAGGGATATCGTGGCGATCGCGGCACACCCGAAGGTGGTGGCCATCGGCGAGGCGGGGCTCGACTACTACTACAAGCATGCGACGCCGGTTGCGCAGGCGGAGGGCTTCCGCCGCCACATCGCAGCGGCGCGCATCACCGGCCTGCCGCTCGAGATCCATACGCGCGACGCTGACGGCGACACGCTCGCCATCCTGCGCGACGAGCACGCCAACGGGGCCTTTCCCGCCGTGCTGCATTGCTTCACCGGCGGGCGCGAGCTGGCTCTGGGCGCCGTGGAGCTCGGGCTCTACGTGTCGTTCTCGGGCGTGGCGAGCTTCAAGAAGTCCGAGGCGTTGCGTGCCATCGCCGCGGAGCTGCCGCTCGATCGCATTCTGGTCGAGACGGACGCGCCGTTCCTGGCGCCGGAACCCTACCGCGGCAAGACCAACGAGCCGGCCTATGTCACGCATACGGCCGCCGCCGTTGCCCGCGCGCGCGGCATGGAGCCGGACGCGCTCGCCGCGGCGACAACCGATAACTTCTTCCGCTTGTTCGCCAAGGCGCGGCGACCGGCCGCGCAGGCGGCTCAACGCGCGGGGTCGGCCGCGACATGAGCTATCGACTGACGATCCTCGGCTGCGGTTCGTCGGGTGGCGTTCCGCGCATTGGTGCGATGTGGGGCGCGTGCGATCCCGGCAATCCGAAGAACCGCCGGCGGCGCTGCTCGGTGCTGGTCGAGCGGATCGACGGGGCGCGACGCACGGCAGCGCTGATCGATACCTCTCCCGACCTCCGGGAGCAGCTGATCGGGGTCCGCTGCGACGCGCTCGATGCGGTGCTCTACACGCACGATCACGCCGACCACACCCACGGCATCGACGATCTGCGCATGGTCGCCTATGCGATGAAGCGCCGGCTCGACGTCTATGCCGATGCACCGACCCGGCGCAGTCTGGTCGAGCGGTTCGGGTACTGCTTCCAGACGCCGGCGGGCTCGAGCTACGCGGCGATCCTGACCGCCCACGAGATCGTGGCGCCGGCACCTATCAGGGTGGAGGGCGCGGCGGGGCCGATCGAGGCGGTTCCCATACCGCAGGTGCACGGCGATATCGGCTCGCTGGGGTTTCGGATCGGCGACGTGGCCTATTCGCCCGATATCAGCGCGCTGCCGGACACGTCGGTGCCGCTGCTCGAGGGGCTCGACGTCTGGATCGTGGACTCGCTGCGCTACATGGCGCATCCCTCGCACTTCAACGTGAAGCAGGCGCTTGCCTGGATCGAGCGGCTGAAGCCGAAGCGCGCCATCCTGACCCACATGACCACCGACCTCGACTACGCGAAGCTGAAGGCGGAGCTGCCGGGACACGTCGAGCCGGCCTACGACGGTTTGGTTCTGACTTTCGAGTGAGGCGGCCGCCCGCAGTGCTCGCGCTGGTCGCCCCGACGCTCAGGACTGCGGTGCGGGCGCAGCACCGCTGGAGACTGCCCCGGTTCCGGTCTCCTGGGTCCGACCCTGGCTCCACTCGCGGTAGCTCACGGTCTCGCCGTTCAGCGTGCACCCGGTCATCGCCAGCTCGACGAACAGCGGGGCGACGTCCTCCGGCGCGGGCAGTGTCTCGGGACGCTCGCCGGGGAAAGCCTTGGCGCGCATCTGCGTCCGCACCGGCCCGGGGTTCAGAAGATTGACGCGCACCGGCGTGCTCTCGCATTCGTGAGCATAGGTGCGCGCGAGCGCCTCGAGACCGGCCTTGGAGACCGCATAAGGGCCCCAATAGGCGTACTTTCCTGTGGCCGCACCCGAGGTGACGAAGATGACGCGGCCGGCATCGGAGCGTTTGATGAGCGGGTCGAGCGTCCGGATCAGTCGCCAGTTGGCGGTGAGGTTGCTTTCTATCGTGCTGTCCCAGGCTGCCTCGGTGACGTGGCCGAGCGGCGACAGCGGGCCGAGGACGCCCGCGTTGCCAACCAGGATGTCGAGCTTTCCCCAGCGCTGGAAGAGGGTCGGACCGAGCTGGTCGACGCGGTCGCCCTTGCGTAGATCGAGCTGCAGCAGCGTGGCCGAGCCGCCGAGTGCGCGGACCGCATCGTCGGTCTCCTCGAGGGCACCGGTGACACGCCCGGTCAGGATGACGTGGGCGCCCTCGCCGGCCATTGCGATGGCGACGGCGCGGCCGATGCCGCGAGAGGCGCCCGTCACCAGTGCGATACGTCCGCTGAGCCTTTTCTGCATGACCCGACTGCCCTCCTCGATTGGGCCGTACTCGGCCGGGCCGTTCCGCGACATTGCCTTCTGCGACCGGCAGTGCGCCGGAGGCTGTCCGTGTCGTCGTCGCGCAGCCGCGCCACTTAGCGGCATCGGCAGCAGCGGGGCAAGCCGAGGCTCGGCGGATAGTTTCCGGGGCCTGCCGGCGGTAGCGACCGCAACCGAGCCGATACGGGCCCCACGACGGTGGGTCGCTCCGCCCGCCTGCGCCCGTCAGCGAACCTCGGCCAGCAAAGACAGTTGACGCGCTGCGGTGCTGCCGTTCCGGTCGGTCAGCTCCGTCGGATACTCGCCGGTGAAGCAATGGTCAGCGAACTGGGGGTTGCGCGGATCGCGCGTCTCGGCGCCGACTGCGCGGTAGATGCCATCGACCGAGATGAAGGCGAGGCTGGTGGCGCCCATGAACTTGCGCATGCCCTCGAGATCCATCTTGGCCGCGAGCAGATCCTCGCGCCGCGGGGTGTCGATGCCGTAGTAGTCGGAATGGGTGATCGGCGGCGACGAGATGCGCATGTGCACCTCGCGCGCTCCCGCATCGAACATCATCTGCACGATCTTCTGCGAGGTGGTACCGCGCACGACGCTGTCGTCGATCAGCACCAGCGAGCGCCCCTTGATGAGGCCGGCATTGGCCGAGTGCTTGAGCTTGACGCCGAACGCGCGGATCTTCTGGGTCGGCTCGATGAAGGTTCGGCCGACGTAGTGATTTCGGATGATGCCGAGCTCGAAGGGCGTGCCGCTCTCCTGGGCAAAGCCGATGGCGGCGGGAACACCAGAATCTGGAATCGGTACGACGTAGTCACATGTGGCCGGAGCCTCGCGCGCCAGCTCGATGCCCATTCGCTTGCGGATGTCGTAGACGCTGCGGCCGCCGATGATGCTGTCGGGGCGCGCGAAGTAGATGTACTCGAAGATGCAGGGCCGGGCGGGGCGGACCGGGAACGGCCGATGGCTCTGCAACCCGTTCTCCTCGGTAATGGTGACGACCTCGCCGTTCTCGACCTCGCGGATCAGCGTTGCGCCGACGATGTCGAGCGCGCAGGTCTCCGATGCCAGGACATAGCCACCGTTCTCGAGACGTCCGATGACGAGCGGGCGGATTCCGATCGGGTCGCGGGCGCCGATCAGCATACCGTTGGTGAGGCAGGCCAGCGCATAGGCGCCCTCGATCTGGCGCAGCGCTTCGACGAACCGCTCGACGGTACGGCGCTTCTGTGAGCGTGCGAGCAGGTGCAGGATGACCTCGGTGTCGGAGGTCGACTGGCAGATGGCGCCGGTCTTGATGAGGTCTTCGCGCAGCGTCAGCGCGTTTGTCAGGTTGCCATTATGGGCCACCGCAAACCCGCCCTGGTCGATGTCGGCGAACAGAGGCTGGACGTTGCGGAGGATGGCGTCGCCGGTGGTCGAGTAGCGGTTGTGGCCGACCGCGATCTTGCCCTTGAGCCGCTTGATGACGCTCGGCTTGTTGAAATTGTCGCCGACGAGGCCCATGCGCCGCTCGGAATGGAACTGGCGGCCGTCGAAGGTGACGATGCCGCAAGCCTCCTGACCGCGATGCTGCAGGGCGTGCAGGCCGAGTGCGGTGAGCGCCCCGGCCTCGGGATGCCCAAAAACGGCGAAGACCCCGCATTCCTCGCGGAGTCTATCGTCGCCGTATCGTGATGGTGCGGGTGCGTGTTGATGGGCCAGCACTGCGGCCGAGGACACCAAGGTCTCGTCCGATGGACCCGCGCCTCGGGACGACTCTGTCCTGCGGCGCGACGTTTCGGGTACTGCGGCTAGGGCCGTATGCTGGGTCATGGAAGCCTCCCGCTCAAGCAACCGTCAGCCGGCACCGACCGGACCCTTAAGGCCGGACGGCACGCAGATACACCCTGGAGCGACCGTACGCCAGGCCACGCGTGACACATATATGAAATAGGTTGCCGTCTACCAGCCCAAATTATGCGGCTTTGGACGAATGCGGCATGGCGCCCTGCTGCTCCTGAGGCGCCGGAGCCACCTTGGAGTTCAACAGCTCTGCGAGCCCCTGCATGATCGGCGACAGCGCCTTGTTGGCGCTTTGCAGCAACGGCCGGCTCTTGGCGTCGACGACCCACGGGAACTGGCTCTTCTCCTCGGGGAAGAACCAATTATAGCCCATGAACAGGATCAGCACGATGAGGAAGCCGCGCGCCACGCCGAATGTGAAGCCGAGCACGCGGTCGATCATGCCGACGCGGCTGTCGAGGATGGTGTCGGAAATGCGCGCCGTGATCAGATGCACGATGATGAGCACGATCAGGAAGACGATGGCGCCGATCACGATCTGGGCTACAGGGACGGGCGCACCCATCTGCTTGGCGATCTCGCCCGCGAGCTGCTTCTGCTGCAGCACCACGTAGAGCGTGGCGCCGGCCGCGACCGCCCAGGAGAGGATCGACAACAATTCGCGCGACAACCCCCGGTACATCGCGAACAGGCCGGATATGAAACACAGCGCGAGGAGCCCGACGTCGAGGTAAGATAAGGGACCGATCATGATCTCGGTGCTCCATCGGGCAGCTCGGCACGGCACCGCCGCGGGTGCCCGGCGCCAGGGGCGTCGAATTCGGGTTTCTCCGTCTCGTTCAGTCGCACGGCCGCAATACCTCCGCAAGCTCGTTGAGATGGCCGAGGCGAACTAGCTCGAGCCGCGTGGCCGCCGCGTCATTCTCGCCCGCGGCGGGCATCACAGCCGTTGCGAAGCCGAGCTTGTGCGCCTCCTTGAGGCGAATGGCCATGTGGCTCGCCGGCCGCACTGCGCCAGACAACGAGACCTCCCCGAAATAGACGCGGTCCCCGGGCAGAGCAGCGCCCGAAAGCGACGAAAGAAGGGCGGCGGCCGCGGCCAGGTCGGCTGCAGGCTCGAGAATCTTCAGCCCGCCGGCTATATTGAGATACACGTCGTGCGACGAGAAGGACACACCACACCGCGCCTCGAGGACGGCAAGCAGCATCGACAGGCGGTTGCTGTCCCAGCCGACGACGGCGCGGCGGGGCGTACCAAGCCCCGAGGGCGCGACCAGCGCCTGCACCTCGACCAGGATCGGGCGGGTACCTTCCATGCCCGCAAAAACCGCCACACCGGGGCTCGCGGTGCCGCGCTCGCCAAGAAACAGCTCCGACGGATTTTGAACCTCGCGCAGGCCCGAGCCCGCCATCTCGAATACGCCGATCTCGTCGGTGGCACCGAACCGGTTCTTGACAGCCCGCAGGATGCGGTACGGATGGCCCCGGTCGCCCTCGAAGTAGAGCACGGTATCGACCATGTGCTCGATGATTTTCGGGCCGGCGATGTTGCCTTCCTTGGTGACGTGGCCGACGAGCAGCACCGCGCTGCCTTGCGTCTTTGCATGCCGGATCAGCGTCTGGGTCGCGGCCCGCACCTGGCTCACGGTGCCGGGGGCCGCATCGAGGGCATCGGCCCAGAGCGTCTGGATACTGTCGACGACGACGAGATCGGCGCGCGGCGGCTCGGCCAGCGTCGCGAGGATGTTGGCGACGTTGGTCTCGGCCGCCAACGCAACCGGTGCATCGGCGCAACCGAGCCGCTCGGCACGAAGCCGGACCTGTGCTGCGGCCTCTTCGCCCGAGAAATAGAGCGTGCGCCGCCCTGCGCGGGCGAGCGAAGCCGTGAGCTGCAACAGCAGCGTCGACTTGCCAATCCCCGGCTCGCCGCCGATCAGAATGGCACTGCCCGGCACGATGCCGCCGCCCGTGACCCGGTCGAGCTCGGCGCTGCCGGTCGGGATGCGCGGCGCCTCGGCGGTGCTTCCCGACAGGCTCTCGAGCGGAACGGCGCGGCCACGGGTAGATTTGGTGATGCCCGACCCGGGCGGAGGTCCGGCGTCGGTCTCCTCGGCGAGCGTATTCCACTCGCCGCAGGACGTGCACTTGCCCGCCCAGCGCGTCGAGACCGCACCGCAGCTCTGGCAGACGTAGCTGGACTTCGCCGCCTTGGCCATGATCAGGACCCGTTTGTGTAGACGCGATGGTAGCGGCGCCCGATGCGGGTCAGGATCTCGTAGCCGATGGTGCCGGCGCCGCTGCCCGCTGTCTCGAGCGGGATCGCCGGTCCGACGATCTCGGCCCAGTGGCCAGCCTCGACGGGGGCGCCGGAGAGACCTGTGATATCGACGGTCGTGAGATCCATCGAGACGCGGCCGACGATCGGCGCGAGGCGGCCGTCGAATGCCACGGTGCCGTGCGTCTCGCCCGAGGCGGCGCTGGCTGTCCGCGGGATGCCGTCGGCATAGCCGGCGGCAACGGTGGCGATGCGCGACGTTTTCCCCGCCAGCCAGATGCCGGAGTAGCCGACCGACTCTCCTGGCGCCACGTCGCGAACCTGCAACACGCGGGCGTGCACCGTGACCACGGGCTCGACGGGCGCGCGGTGTGCGCGCGACGGCTGACCACCGTAGAGCGCGTAGCCGGGACGCACGAGATCATAGTGGTAGGCCGGTCCCAGCATGAGACCGTCGGACGCCGCAAGGCTCGCCGCGGCGGGCGGCAGCGCGTGCCGAAGCTCGTCGAAGCGGTGGCGCTGGCGCTCGTTCGAGGGGTTCGACGGTTCGTCGGCAGATGCGAGGTGGCTCATCACCAGGCCGAGATCGAGCGCGTCGAGGAGTGCGGAGCGTGCAAGGAGCGCCTCCACCTCGTCCCCCGGCAGCCCGAGCCGGTTGAGACCACTGCAGACGTGGAGGGCGGCGGGCACGCGGGCGCCGCAGGTGCGCGCGTAGGCCGCCGCGGCCTCCACCTCGGCGATGCTCGACAGCACCGGCAGGATGGCGAGGGAGGCGTGCGCGTCGACCGGCGCTCCGGCCAAACCGTCGAGGGTCAGAACGCGGCTTGCGGGTGCGAGCCGGCGGACGGCCTCCGCCTCGCAGAGCGTGGCTACAAAGAAGGTCCGGCACCCTGCCGCGGCCAGCGCTGGCACGACGCGATCGGCGCCGAGCCCATAGGCGTCGGCCTTGACCACGGCAGCGCACTCGGCCGGCTTCACCAGTGCGGCGAGCGCCCGCCAGTTGGCTGCGATCCGGCCGAGATCGACCGTCACCACGCCGGTGGTACCGGGCGGAAGCGCCGCCCCGAGGGACTCTGTCGTGGCGCGCTGTCGACTCATGGCGTGTCGGCGGCTCCGGCTCCGGCTCGCGGCGCCCGCGCGCCGCATGGGCCCCGGCGCCGTCAATGCCGGGGGATCTGCTGGTAGTCGCGCGCCAGGTTGCCGAAGCGCGTGAACTGGTTCTCGAACGACAGCTCGACGGTACCGACCGGGCCGTGGCGCTGCTTGCCGATGATGACCTCGGCCTTGCCCGAGACGCTCATCATCTTCTGCTGCCACTCGGCGAACTCGGTCGTGCCCTCCGACGGCTTCGCCCGCTCGACATAGTATTCCTCGCGGAACACGAACATGACAACGTCGGCATCCTGCTCGATCGAGCCCGATTCACGAAGATCGGACAGCTGCGGCCGCTTGTCCTCGCGGCTCTCGACCTGACGCGAGAGCTGCGACAGGGCGATGATCGGCACCACGAGCTCCTTGGCCAGCGCCTTGAGGCCGGTCGTGATCTCGGTGATCTCCTGCACGCGGTTCGCCTCGGAGCGGCGCCCGGAGCCCGACAGAAGCTGGAGGTAGTCGACGACGAGCAGGCCGAGGCCGTGCTGGCGTTTGAGCTTGCGCGCCCGCGCCGCAAGCTGGGCGATCGAGATGCCGCCTGTCTGGTCGATGTAGAGGGGGATGCGGCTCATCTCCTGGCTGACGGCGACGAGCTTGCCGAACTCCGCCTCGTCGATCATGCCGCGACGGATGCGCTCCGAGGGGATCTCGGCCTGCTCGGACAGGATACGCGTGGCGAGCTGCTCGGCCGACATTTCGAGCGAGAAAAAGCCCACGACCGCGCCGTCGACCGTTTTCATCGTGCCGTCGGGCTGCTGCTCGGCGCGGAAGCTCTTGGCGATGTTGTAGGCGATGTTGGTCGCCAGCGCGGTCTTGCCCATCGACGGGCGGCCGGCAAGGATGATGAGGTCGGAGGACTGGAGGCCGCCCATCTTGCCGTCGAGATCGACGAGCCCGGTGGAGAGGCCCGAGAGATGCCCGGCGCGCTGGTAGGCCGCGTTGGCCATCTCTATGGCGGTGGTCAGCGCGGTGTTGAAGGTGAGGAAGCCCTGGCCGTACTTGTCGCCTTCGGCGAGCTGGTAGAGGCGGCCTTCGGCCTCCTCTATCTGCGCCTTCGGCGGATGATCGACGGGCGAATCGTAGGCCGTGTTTACGAGGTCCTCGCCGATCAGGATCAGGTGGCGGCGAATGGCGAGGTCGTAGATGGTGCGGCCGTAGTCGTGCGCATTGATGATCGTCGTCGCGTTGGCTGCAAGGCGGCCGAGGTACTGCGGCACGGTCAAGTGCTGGTCGATCGGCTCGGCGTTCTCGAAGAACGTGCGCAGCGTGATCGGGGTGGCCTGCTTGCCGCCCTGGATCAGCTTTCTCGCCACGTCGTAGATCTCGGCGTGCAGCGGATCATAAAAGTGGGCGCTGTCGAGAAAGGCCGACACGCGGTCCAGTGCCTCGTTGTTGACGAGGATTGCGCCGAGCAGCGCCTGCTCGGCCTCGATGTTGTGAGGGGCATGGCGGAACGCCACCGGCTCGCCGGCGCTGGCCGCAGCCTTGAGCTTGTCGACCGCAGTGAGGGCGGTATCGGCAGGGCGGAGAGTGCTTTGGGTCATGGCCGGGAAAGTCGGGTGATTCTGCCCGCGCTGTCCCGTGTGAGTACGTTGGACAGTCGTTGTTCTGTGCTTGCCGCGGCTCGAATCGCGGCTCCGGTACGGAGCCTCGGGCCGCGCGACAAAAAACGAGCGCCCGCGGGAGACCGCGGGCGCTGCAACTCTCACCACTCTCCGGCAGGGGCGGCCAATCGCCCTCAGCCCGCCTCGGCCTCGTCGGCCTCGTCCTTCCGCGCGCCCTCCTCGAACACCTCGTCGGGATTGAACGTCTCGAGCTCGATCTTCTCGTCCTTGATGACGGTCACATCCTCGCCGCGGGCCTGGCGCTCCGCCTCGTCGGCCGAGCGGGCGACGTTGAGCGAGATGCGAACCTGCACCTCCGGATGCAGCGCCATGGTGACAGAGTGGAGACCGAGCGTCTTGATCGGCTTGTCCAGCACGACCTGGCGGCGGTCGACGGTGAAGCCACCGGCGGTGACGACCTCGGCGATGTCGCGCGTCGAGACCGAGCCATACAGCTGGCCGGTGTCGCCCGAGGTGCGAATGGCGATGAAGGTCTTGCCCTCGAGCCGCGCGGCGACGGCCTCGGCCTCCTTCTTCTGCTCGAGGTTGTTGGCCTCGAGCTGGGCCCGCTGACCCTCGAAGGTCTTGCGGTTCTCTTCGGTCGCGCGCAGCGCCTTCCTCTGCGGGAGCAGGAAGTTGCGGGCAAAGCCGTCCTTGACGGACACGACGTCGCCCATCTGGCCGAGCTTGCCGATGCGCTGGAGCAGGATCACTTGCATGGTTGGTCTCCGTGTTCTGGATCTTGGTTGGTGGAGGGATGGTTCGGGATTTTACGTCGCCGGCGGCTCGGAGCCGGGCGGCGGTTGGCTCGGGGACCGCGAGGCGGGCGGCGGCTGCCGCATCGGGCGGATGGTCTCGGCAAGGCCCAAGATGGCGATCAACAGTGAGGCCAACGTGTTGAAGACCACGAGGCCGCCGTAGATGCCCCACAGTGCGAAAGAGCGCCACGGATGGCCGCGTGTGACGTAGTGGATGACGGCCAGCCCGAGCAGCACATAAGCCAGAAACAGCGCGCCGAAGAACGCCGAGGCGGCGAGGCCGATAAAGCCCGAGGCAAACGTCGCTGCCGTCAGGATGGCGAGCGCGAGGGGCGCTCCGGGAGGAAAGGCGAGGGCTCCGAGATCGGGCCAGGGCCGGGCGAGGCGGCCCGCGGCGAGCGCCAGACGCGCGCCGAGCCATAGGTTCAGGAGTTGCGTGCCCATGACCGAGATCGCCATGGCCGCCGGCAAGACGACGAGCGCGATCTCGGTGAGCTCGCCGATCTCGTCGTCAGACAGCGCCTTGCCGCCCGACAGCTCGGGGAACTGCTGCTCGGCGAACTGCTCGACGAACACGCGCACTGCCGCGCGAAGCTGATCGATGTCCGGCCCGAGCAGCAGCATAAGGCCGAACGCAATGGCGCCGCCCAGGATCGCCGACCACATCACGATGCGCCCGGGCGGATACCACTCGAGGAAAGCATTGCCGGATGGATCGGCGGAGGAGCGGCTGAGGCCGGCAAGATAGCAGAGGACCGTGATGGGCAGCGCCTGCGTCAGTGCGAACGCACCGGCGAACGACGGCGACGCCGCGGCACCCAGCGCCAGGATGCCGGCCATCGTCGCGACCAGTGCCGCCCGCCAGCCCCACGCGAGGCCGGCAACCGCGATGGGCAGCGGTGTGGAGAGCACCACGAC
Source organism: uncultured Hyphomicrobium sp. (assembly GCA_964471635.1). GTDB lineage: Bacteria > Pseudomonadota > Alphaproteobacteria > Rhizobiales > Hyphomicrobiaceae > JAKAML01. Next base: position 55,266 of record CAYYGO010000009.1, on the reverse strand, counting down.
GGCGCGGAAAGGCACCGATCCGCCTGCGGCGGCGGCAAACACGAGCGCGGCGCAAATGCCGGCCGCAATGCCGATCAGGAACCAGGGCGTCATCGTCGAGCTGTCCCGCGTTGGCGCGGTTAGAGGCGGCTGGGCCGTCTCAACCAGGGCAATGGCGGGGCCAGGGACGAGCCCCGGCCCACTTGATCGTCACATCGAGACGCCGCTACTTGAGAACGTAGGGCAGCAGTCCCAGGAAGCGCGCGCGCTTGATGGCACGCGCAAGCTCGCGCTGCTTCTTAGCCGAGACGGCAGTGATGCGGCTCGGCACGATCTTGCCACGCTCGGACACGTAGCGGCCGAGCAGGCGCACGTCCTTGTAGTCGATCTTCGGCGCCTGATCGCCCGAGAACGGGCAGGTCTTACGGCGGCGGTGGAAGGGACGGCGTGCGGCCGGGCCGCCGGCTGCGGGTTGGGTCTCAGACATCTATCAGCCCTCCGAGCCGGGGTTGCTTGAACCAGGATTGCCGCCGCCCTCACGCGGGGGGCGGGGGGGGCGCGGCCCACGGGGGCCATCGCCACGCGGTGCGTCGCCGAACCCGCCCTCGCGAGGCGGACGCGGACCGTCGCCGAAGCCACCTTCACGGGGAGGACGCGGACGGAAGGTGGACCCGCCCTCGCGGTCGCCACCCTCGCGACCGCCGCGGAAACCGCCACGATCGCCGCCACGGCCACCGCCGCCGCCGAAGCCGCCGCGGTCGCCCCGTCCGCCGCCGAAGCCGCCCCGGTCGCCGCGCTCGTCACGATCGGACTTGCGCATCATCGCCGACGGCTCGGTCTCGAGCGCCTCGACCTTGACGGTCAGGTAGCGGATGATGTCGGTCGAGATGCCCATGCGGCGCTCCATTTCGGCCACGGCGGCCGGGGGAGCGTCGATGTTCAGAAGAGCGTAGTGCGCCTTGCGGCTCTTCTTGATTTTGAAGGCGAGGTTCTTGAGTCCCCAGTACTCGGTCTTCGGAACCTTGCCGCCGCCTTCCTCGATGACGGCAGAGTATTCCTTGATCAGTCCTTCGACCTGCTGCTGGGAAACGTCCTGGCGTGCCAGGAAGACATGCTCGTAGAGCGGCATGTGCTTGGCCTTTCGCTTGTTTCACGACCACGTGCCCCGGTGCAAAGCCTCTGTTGGACCCGGGAAAGGCCCACCAAGACGACCCAAAGAGCGAAGACACTGGGAGACGGACTTGCGTCCTGCGGGGCACCGTTGCCAATGCTCCGCCTCCCGTTCAGCCTCCAACCGGAGCGGGTGAGCGGCGCTTATGGCCGATTTCAGGGGGCCGCGCAAGGGCAGCGCATCCGCCCGTCGCACGGATGCCTCCTTGACATATCCCGGTCCGGCCCGTAAGCGCCCGCTGCAACCCGTCCGCGCCAGGCGCCGCGCGCCGCCAGCGGTTGCCATCCTTCGCCAATACGGTAGAGCCCGAGGACCGCAGCAGACATGTCGATCGCATTCGTATTTCCGGGCCAGGGCAGCCAGGATGTTGGCATGGGCCGGGAGTTGGCACAGAGCTTCGCGGCGGCCCGCGAGGTGTTCGACGAGGTCGACGCGGCGCTCGGTCAGCGGCTGTCGGGCCTAATGTGGGATGGCCCGAAGGACGCGTTGACACTGACCGAGAATGCCCAGCCTGCCATCATGGCCGTGTCGATGGCGGTTTTGCGGGTGCTCGAGCGGGAGCACGGCTTTGTCCTTAAGGATCGTGTTGCGCTGGTCGCAGGGCATTCGCTCGGCGAGTATGCGGCGCTGGCGGCGGCCGGCGCGTTCACGCTGGCGGATACGGCACGGCTGTTGAAGCTGCGCGGCCAGGCGATGCAGAAAGCAGTGCCGATCGGGCAGGGCGCGATGGCGGCACTGCTCGGCGTCGGGCTCGATGCGGCGCGCAAGGTCGCAGAGGCCGCGGCGCAGGGCGACGTGTGCCAGGTTGCCAACGACAACGAGCCCGCGCAGGTCGTGCTGTCCGGCCATAAGACAGCAATCGAGCGTGTCGCCGAGGTGGGCAAGGCGTTCGGGGTACGCCGCGCGCTGCCGTTGCCGGTGTCGGCTCCGTTTCACTGCGCGCTGATGCAGCCCGCGGCCGATGCCATGGCCGAGGCGCTCGCCGCAGTCGAGATCAAGGCGCCCGCCGTTCCGGTTATTGCCAACGTGCTGGCCGCGCCGGTGAGCGATCCGGCCGAGATCCGCAAGCGGCTCGTCGAGCAGGTCACAGCGACGGTACGCTGGCGCGAGAGCGTCGAGGCGATGGCCACGGCCGGGATCACCGAGGTCTTCGAGATCGGTCACGGCAAGGTTCTGGCGGGCCTCGTCGGGCGCATCGACAAGTCATTGAAAGCCACGTCCGTCGGCACGCCGGCGGACATTGCAGCGGCGGCCGCCGCACTCACGTCTTGAGGACACCCACATGTTCGAGCTCACTGGCAAGACCGCGCTCGTGACCGGCGCCACCGGCGGAATAGGCGAGGCGATCGCACGCGCCTTTCACAAGGCCGGCGCCAGGGTCGCCGTCTCGGGCCGCAGGGTCGACAAGCTCGAGGCGCTCAAGGCCGAACTCGGCGAGCGCGTTGTCGTTGTGCCCTGCGATCTGGCCGACCGTGCCCAGGTGCAGAAGCTCGTCGACGAGGCGGTGAAGGCGCTCGGCGGGCGGCTGGATATCCTCGTGAACAATGCCGGACTGACCAAGGACAACCTGTTCATGGTGATGAAGGACGAGCAGTGGGACGACGTGATCGCCGTCAACCTCACGTCCACCTTCATGCTCTGCCGGGCGGCCTCGCGCCACATGATCCGCAGCAAGACAGGCTACGGACGCATCATCAACATCGCATCCGTGTCGGGCGTGTTCGGGAACCCCGGCCAGGGCAACTATGCCGCCTCCAAGGCCGGCATGATCGGCATGACGAAGTCGCTGGCCAGGGAGGTCGCCCCGCGCGGCATCACGGCCAACTGCATCGCGCCCGGCTTCATCAAGACGGCGATGACGGACGTGCTCAACGAAAAGCAGACGGAGGAGATCTCTAAGATGATCCCCGCCCAGCGCTTCGGCACGGCCGAGGACATCGCGGGCGGCGCTCTCTACCTGGCATCGGATGCGGGCGGCTACATCACCGGCCAGACGCTGCACATCAACGGCGGCATGGCGATGGTATGACGCGGACAATGGTTAACGCGGCGGCGCGGAAATCCCTACCAAAACACCGGAATCCCGCACCCAAACGCACATGATCCTGGACGGGAGCGTCGCTGGTCATCGGGGCGGAAGTATGTTAACGAGCGCGAGTTTTTGCGCATCCGAAGCTGGGGAAAACTGCCGGGCGGCGGGCTCTGGCACTGCCTCGGACGGCGGGACTCAGGTAGCCGCGTTGAAGAGATGCGGTGCACGGCGACACGGCATGCGGCAGGCCGGAGCGTGACGTCCGGGCGATCGTCACAGACTGCAGGTTGATTGACCGGGCGCGAGACGAGTGACTCGCCCTGGCGTCGGGACAAAGACACAAGGGGACTTCAGAACATGAGCGATGTCGCAGAGCGCGTGAAGAAGATCGTGGTCGAGCACCTGGGCGTCGAGGCCGAGAAGGTCACGGAAAACGCCAGCTTCATCGACGATCTCGGCGCCGACAGTCTCGATACCGTCGAACTCGTGATGGCGTTCGAGGAAGAGTTCGGGTGCGAGATTCCCGACGACGCCGCCGAGCACATCCTGACGGTCGGCGACGCCGTGAAGTTCCTCGAGAAGAATGCCAGCGCGGCCTGAGCGGCCATCGGCAATGCCGGTCACGCACGTGCCGGCGGCAGGCTTAAGCGGAGGCGCTTGGATTGGCTCAGCACCAACCCGGCGCCTTCTTTGCGTGTGAGGATCCGGCTCACGCGCCTCGGGGCGACTGACTAGGGACGACTGAGAAGCGGACAGGGCACGTCGGGGTCGGCAGGACCGCGAGGGTGTCGTACCGGGCAGCACCTGTCGCCCGCCATGGTCGTGGCGGATAAGCGGACCGCCGGACCGTCGGCGGATGCGGCGCCATCGTGCAGCGTCGAGGATCAACGATACGACTTGAAGGGGGTTGCCATGCGCCGCGTCGTCATCACGGGTCTCGGTCTCGTCACGCCGCTCGGGTGCGGCGTGGAGCCGACGTGGAAGGCGCTGCTCGCCGGCCGGAGCGGCGCGCGCCGCGTGAGCGAGTTCGAGGTCTCCGACATCACCTGCCAGATCGCCGCATTCATTCCGCGCGGCGACGGCAAGGACGGCACCTTCAACCCCAACGACTGGATGGAGCCCAAGGAGCAGCGCAAGGTCGACGATTTCATCGTCTATGCGATGGCGGCCGCCGACCAGGCGATTGCCGATTCGGGCTATGCGCCGAAGACCGACGACGAGCGGGAGCGAGCCGGCGTCCTGATCGGCTCGGGGATCGGCGGCCTTTCGGGCATTGCCGAGACGTCTCTGCTGCTGGCGGAGAAGGGGCCGCGCCGGGTGAGCCCGTTCTTCATTCCGGGGCGCCTCATCAATCTTGCCGCAGGTTACGTCTCGATCAAGCATCAGTTCAAGGGACCGAACCACGCGGTGGTCACCGCCTGCTCGACGGGCGCCCACGCCATTGGCGACGCCGCCCGACTGGTCGCGCTGGGCGATGCCGACGTCATGGTGGCGGGCGGCACCGAAAGCCCCATTTGCCGCATCGCTCTTGCCGGATTCGCGGCGTGCCGCGCGTTGTCGACGGGGTTCAACGACACGCCGGAGAAAGCGTCGCGCCCCTACGACAAGGATCGCGACGGGTTCGTCATGGGCGAGGGTGCCGGCATCGTCGTGCTCGAATCCTATGAGCACGCCAAGGCGCGTGGCGCACGGATCTATGCCGAGGTGATCGGCTACGGGCTGTCGGGAGACGCCTACCATATCACAGCGCCGGCAGAGAGCGGCGACGGCGCCTACCGCTGCATGAAGATGGCGATCGCACGAGCCGGCATACAGCCATCCGACATAGACTATGTGAACGCGCACGGCACCTCTACCCCGATGGGCGACGAGATCGAGCTCGGCGCCGTGGAGCGGCTGTTCGGCAACGCGGCCGGCAAGCTCGCCATGTCCTCGACCAAGTCGGCGATCGGTCACCTGCTCGGTGCCGCCGGCTCGGTAGAGGCCGTCTTCTCGGTGCTCGCCATTCGCGACAACGTGGCGCCCCCGACGCTGAACCTCGACAATCCCTCGGTCGAAACGGCGATCGACCTCGTGCCGCACGCCGCCAAGGCCCGTCAGATCGATACGGTGCTGTCGAACTCGTTCGGTTTCGGCGGCACCAACGCGTCGCTGGTGCTCCGCCGCGTGGCATGAACGGCAACCGGTCTTTCGCCATATTTGGCGGTAAGCTCGCGCCGCAGTAATCGAGGTTTCGCGCCATCGGCGTCGCGCCGTCGATCGCGCACCCTCCAGCGGGCCCAACTCGGTGCCCCATGTGCGAACGAGGAAGCCCAGGCCGATGAGGAAACCGAGCTCCCCCGACCCCAAGGCGTCGATCCGCACTCAGGTGACGCGCCCGCGGAGCCCGGCCGAGGCCCTCGAGCCGACGCGCGCTCCGCAGCGCCCGCGCGGCCCCCGCCACCGCGAGCCGTCGCGCGTGATGACCGGCCTGGCGCGCGCCGTCAGCGGTTTTCTGACCCTGACGCTCGTCATCATGGGCGCGCTCGGCACGCTCGTGATGCTGGTCAGTCATCAATTCGAGAGCCCGGGGCCGCTCGACGTCACGCGCACGTTTGCGATCCCGAAGGGCGAGGGCCGCGTCGAGACCGCGGCGCGCCTGGAGCGCGATGGGATCATCTCGAGCCGCTGGTCGTTCGTGGCCGGCCATATCATGCAGGGCTACACGTCGAGTCGGAAGAACAACGACCTCAAGGCGGGCGAGTACGAGATCAAGAAGGGCGCCTCGATGCGCCAGGTCCTCGAGACGCTGCTCGAGGGCAAGTCGGTGCTGGCCAAGATCACGATACCCGAGGGCCTCACCAGCCAGCAGATCGTCGAGCGGTTGACGGCCGACCCGAGCCTTTCGGGCGAGATCACGCAAATTCCCGCCGAAGGCTCGATGCTTCCCGACACCTATCGTTTCTCCAAGGGGATGTCACGGCAGGAGCTGATCGAGCGGATGCAAGCCGAGCAGCAGAGGGCGTTGGCGCAGGCGTGGGAGAAGCGGTCCAAGGACGTGCCCCTCTCGAGCCCGGAGCAGGCGGTGATCCTGGCCTCGATCGTCGAGAAGGAGACCGGCCGCGCCGACGAGCGCGAGCGCGTTGCGGCCGTGTTCGTCAACCGCATGCGGCGCGGGATGCGGCTGCAGTCCGACCCGACGATCGTCTACGGCATTGCCGGCGGGCAGGGATCGCTCGGCCGGCCCATCACGCGCTCGGATATCGACACCAAGACCGCCTACAACACCTACACCATCGACGGCCTGCCGCCGGGGCCGATCTGCAACCCGGGCCGCTCCGCGATCGAGGCCACGCTCAACCCTGCAAAGTCCTCCGACCTCTATTTCGTGGCCGACGGGTCTGGCGGGCACGCGTTCTCGGAAACGCTGAAGGAGCACAACGCGGCGGTGCAGAACTGGCGCAAGGTGGAGAAGGACATCAGGGCCAGGCAGGATCAGGCCCAGCAGACCCGAGCTGTGTCGCGGAGCGCCCCGGCACCGGGTGAGGCCTCGCCCGGCGCGGTGCCGCTGGTACCCGCAGCCGCCGCCGAGCCGCCGCCGCCGCCACCTGCCGGCCAGACAGAGCCCGCCTCGGACGCGGTTGCCGTGCCGGCGGCCGCCGCCGCGAGCGCGTCGGCCGTGCCGCTGCCGATCAGGAAGCCGAAGAAGTAGGACGGCGATGGCGCTCCCGGCTGTCCTGGCCCGAAACCGCCGACCCGTCGTACCCGCGCATCGCAACCATACGCCTCCATCGACTTGAGGCACCACGTGGAATGTGCGCACCGCGTGTGCGCGGCGGTGGGCGCTTGTTGCGCTCCTCGGGAGCCGTTAAGTTCCGCCCGCTCCGGGGAGGGGCCCGCTCCGACGAAGGGCCGGGCCGCCGACGGCGCCGGGAGAGAGGCCGACGGTCCGAGGCTGACGCGATGTCCTTGAAGAGCATGACTGGATTTTCGCGCGCCGACGGCCGCCATGGCGTCGTGTCGTGGCATTGGGAGGCGCGCAGCGTCAACGGCCGCGGGCTCGACGTGCGGCTGCGCTTGCCGCCGGGTTACGATGCGCTCGAGCCGGTTGTGCGCGAGGCGGTTGCGAAGCGGTTCACACGCGGCAGCATCACCGTGGGGCTCGCCGCCCAGCGCGAGACGGGCGCGGCCGAGATCCGTCTCAACGAGACGGCGCTGCAGCAGGTGCTCAACGCGGCCAGCCGGATCCAGACGCTGACGGGGTGCGAGCGACCGCGGCCGGAGGGCCTCCTGCAGATCAAGGGCGTGCTCGAGGTGGTGGAGCCCGACGAGGACGAAGCGCTAGCCGAGGCGCGAGTCGCGGCCATGATGGCGAGCCTCGCGGGCGCGCTCGACGGGCTCGGCGCAATGCGCAGCGCGGAAGGTCAGCGGCTCGCGGCCATCGTTGCGGCGCAGCTCGACGAGATGGAGCGGCTGATCTCCATCGTGGAGAAGGCACCGGGCCGCAGTGTCGAGGCGATCAGAGCGCGCATCGCCGAGCAGGTCGCGCGGCTCGTGGATGCCTCGTCCGCGCTCGACCCGCAGCGGCTGGTGCAGGAGGCGGTGCTGGTTGCAACACGGGCCGACGTGGAGGAGGAGCTCAAGCGGCTGCGCGCCCACGTCGCTGCCACACGCGAGCTGCTCACGGAACGCGGCAGTGTGGGAAGGAAGCTCGACTTCCTCACCCAGGAGCTCAACCGGGAGGCCAATACGCTCTGCTCGAAGTCCAACGACGGAGAGGTGACGCGGGCCGGTCTCGCCCTGAAGTCGGTCGTCGACCAGATGCGCGAGCAGGTCCAGAACATCGAATGACAGGTGCGATGCCCGACATCCCGAACACCACCGCCGCACCGCTCCCCGCCATCGCGCGGCGCGGGCTTCTTCTGGTGCTATCCTCGCCCTCGGGTGCCGGCAAGACGACGCTCGCCCGCGCCCTGCTCGAAAGCGATCCGGGCATCTCGATGTCCGTGTCGGTGACGACCCGGAAGCCGCGGCCGGGAGAGATCGACGGCCGCGACTATCATTTCGTCAGCGCCGAGCGGTTCGCGGCGATGCGTGACGATGACGAGTTGCTCGAGTGGGCGACGGTGTTCGGCAATAGCTACGGCACGCCGCGCCGCGCGGTCGAGGACGCGGTGCGCGCCGGTCGCGACGTGCTGTTCGACATCGACTGGCAGGGTGCCCAGCAGCTCGACGAGAAGATGGCGGGCGACCTCGTGCGTGTTTTCATCCTGCCGCCCTCTGGCGCGGCGCTCGAAGCACGCCTCAGCGGGCGCAACCAGGACCCGCCCGAGGTCGTGGCACAGCGCATGGCGGAGGCCTCGGCGGAGATCAGCCACTGGGCCGAGTACGACTACGTGATCGTCAACGCCGTCATTGCCGATAGCATTGCCGGGCTGCAGGCGATCCTGAGCGCGGAGCGGCTCAAACGCGACAGGCTGTCGGGGCTCGCGGCGTTCGTCCGCGAAATGCAGAAGGCGCTCTAGAGCAGGTGCGAACCTGATGGATTAGCTTCCAGCTGCGGTGGACGGCTCGAGGTCTCCGTTTCAGAGTCGGATTCACGCCTTCGATGGAAGCGAAACCGCTTCCTTCTCGGACGATCGCGCTCTAACGGGCCGCGCTGTCGCGGTCGAGGATCGAGGCGAGGCGGGCGAAGTCCTCAACGGCCAACTCCTCGGCACGGCGCTCGGGCGCAACGCTGGCGGCTTCGAGCAGCAGCTCGGGCATCGCGACGAGTTGTTTGAGGCTGGCGCGCAGCATCTTCCGGCGCTGGCCGAATGCGGCAGCGGTGACGCGGCCCAGGGTCTCGACGCGGCAGGCAGGCTCGGGACGCTCGCGCGGCTCGAAGACGACAACGGCGGATTCGATCTTCGGCGCGGGTGTGAACGCGGCGGCCGGCAGTCTCATGGCGAGGCGCACGCGGCAGCGCCACTGCGAGATCACGGCCAGCCGTCCGTAGGCCTTGCTGCCCGGCACGGCGACAATGCGCTCCGCCACCTCGCGCTGGAACATCAACGCCATGCGGTCGAACCACGGGGGCCAGGGCTCGGTCTCGAGCCAGCCGACGAGCAGCAGCGTCGCCACCGAGTAGGGGAGATTGGCGGCGATGATCGCCTTGTCCGCACTGCCGGCGAGCAGCGCGCCCCAGTCCGCCGTGAGCGCGTCGCCGCTGCTGACGTGGAGGCGGCCCGGATGGCGGTCTCCGATTTCGGCGAGGGCCGGCAGGCAGCGCTCGTCGCGCTCGACGGCGACGACCCGGTCCGCGCCCTCGAGGATCAGCGCCCGCGTGAGCCCGCCCGGACCCGGGCCGACCTCGACCACCGTCCGCCCCGCGAGCGGTCCCGCCACGCGGGCGATGCGACGCGTCAGGTTGAGGTCGAGCAGAAAGTTCTGCCCAAGGCTTTTCTTTGCGCGGAGGCCGTGGCGGGCAATGACGTCGCGGAGCGGCGGCAGTCCGTCGGGGCTCGCCCCGGGGCGATCCCCTGCCGCCGGGACATCGAGCGCCTCGACTGACGCGTCGTCGGCAGAAGCGGGATCGCGGGGCGGCTGCCGCGGCGGCGGGCTGCTCACGGCGCCGCCATCGCGCGCTGGCGGGCCATGCCGGCGGCCAGGCGCAGCGCCTCGATGAAGCTTGCAGGCGACGCAGAGCCCTGGCCAGCGATGTCGAACGCGGTGCCGTGGTCGGGCGACGTGCGCACGAATGGAAGTCCGAGCGTGATGTTGACCCCGGTATCGAAGGCGAGCGTCTTGACGGGGATCAGCGCCTGATCGTGATACATGGCCACCGCGGCATCATACCGTGCCCGTGCCTCGGCGTGGAACAGCGTGTCGGCCGGGTGAGGCCCGGTGACGGCGATGCCCTCGGCTTGAAGGAGCGCAATCGCCGGCGCGATCACGCTGCTGTCCTCGTGCCCGATCGTGCCGGACTCGCCCGCATGCGGATTGAGACCCGCCACGGCGATCCGCGGTCGGGCGATGCCGAAATCGGACTCCAGAGCGGCCGCGACGATGCGGACCACCGCCAGCAGACCGTCGCCGGTCACGAGCCGCGGCACGTCGGCGAGGGGGACGTGGATGGTGAGCGGCACGACGCGCAATCCGCCGCCGGCCAGCATCATTACCGGTCGCACCGCCGGGACGCCCGCGGGCCCCGCGGCGAGGTGAGCGAGGTATTCGGTGTGGCCGGGATGCCGGAAGCCGGACGCATAGAGCACGCTTTTGGCGATCGGGCAGGTGACGAGCGCCGCTGCGTGGCCGGCGATCACAGCGCCGGTCGCGGCGTCGATGGATGCGATGGTGGCAGGTGCATTGAGGGGTTCCGGCCGGCCGGCGAAGCAGGGTGCGGCGAGCGGCACCGAGACGACCGGCAGTCGTGCGGAGAATGATGCGGCGGCAGAGGACAGATCGGCGCAGATCTGCAACGGTGCATTCGCACCAATGAGGCTCGCCCGCGCTGCGACGGTGGCGGGATCGGCATAGAGCGCGAACGGCGGGATGACCGAGGCACTGCGCTGTAGCCAAGCGCGGATGGCGATCTCGATCCCGATACCGGCTGGATCGCCCATCGAGACCGCGAGCGGCGCACCGGGCGAGGGCGCGCCGCTCGGGCGCAGCTCGCCCATCACCGATACTCGATGTGCGCGTCCTGGCGCAGATCCTTCAGGTGACGCTTGGCCAACGCCTCGAGCTCCTTCTGGCGCAGCTGCTCCTGCGCCGCAGTGCGCTTCTCGACGTCGGCCTTGATCACGTTGCGGCTGCATACCGCCCAGAGCTCGACCCCGCCTGCGGCCACGCTCGGGGGCAGCATCTCGCCGTCCTTGGCATTGAGCAGCAGGCTGCGTGTGGGCTCGCCGATGCTGCTGGCCTTACGGGTGCCGAGATCCTCGAACCTCGCATCCGCGACGCCGGCTGCGACCTGTTGCGACGTCTTGCAGCCGCCGAACTTGCGCCGCATGGTCTCCGCGTCCTGGAGGCGCTGGGCGACCACTTTCTGATCGAGCTTGGCGGGCACCGGCAGTGTGATCCGGTGAACCTGCAACTCGGTCGTGTCGTCCTCGCCTACCGCGCTGGCCGAGACGATGCGGTCCACATCGCGCTCGGTGATGGCGATCTGCTGGCCAAAGCGGCGGCGGATGACATCGTTCCACGACAGTGTCGCGCGGAAGCGATCGCGCATCGTTCCAACGTCGGCGCCCATGCCCTTCAGGTGCTGTGCGAACTGCGCGTCGGTCATCTTGTTGCGCTCGGCGATGCTCTTGACGAGGCGATTCGCATCCTCCTCGCTGGCAAGCACATTGAGACGGCGCGCCTCCTGCATCTTCAGCCGCTCGTCGATCAGCTCTTCGAGCGCCGCCTTTCTCAGACCCGGCAGCACGCTGGCGCGCGCGCTATCCACCGCCTGCTTCTGCAGCGACAGCGCGAACTGCTTCTTGCGCTCCTCGAAGATGGCGATGATTTGCTCTTTGGTCTTGCCCTTGTTGGCCTGAATGATTTCGTTCAGCATCCCTTTGAGCTTCTCGCTGGTCGAGGGCTGCTGCAGGAGGCTCTTGAACGCGTTGGTGGCCCGATCCTTGATGTCGGCCGACAGCCCCAGCATCCGCTGGCGCTGGTTGATCTCGTAGCCGGTGATGGGCTCGTCATTGACCAGCACGGCAATCGACTGCCCGGTCGCCGCCAGCGCGCGGGCCTCGCCGGGGTTTGCGGCAGCAGCGGTCTCGGTGGGCTTCGTGGCCGCGGCCGTCTTGCTCTTTGGTACGGGCGCGGCCTTCGGTGCTGCGGTGGCAGCGGCTGGCTGCTGGGCGGCTGCCGGATACCACGGCGCGCCCAGCGCCAGACCGGCTGCTAGAGCACATGCCGCGACGTAACCGGCGGTCGCGGGCACGCAGGCACTGTCCGTTCGTGCTGCGGCTGATCTCGGGTCGTTGGCGCACTTGTGCGGGGCGATCATGGCGATCATCGCTTCGGTCCGGCGGAAAAGGAATCGGAAGCCCAACGAGACAGTACTCCGCCCGCTGGCGCTGGCACGGAGGTTATCCACACCAACGATGGCCCTGCAATGGCGAGATGGCGCAACGCGGCGGCCCGGATGCGGCGCGGATGCGGCCCGGAAGCGGGGCGGAAGCGGGGCGGAACGAGACGCCGGCTCCCAGGCTGCGTCTCCTGGGTGGCGAGGCAGGCAGACTGCGGGCGCCAGGAGGCTCGGCGGGCGTTCCGAGACACGCCAACCACACGGCCGGAACCGGACCGGCGGCGACGCAGGACACCATGCTCCATGGGACCGCCGCGGAGCGGCGGCGCCCCCCGGGGCTCGTGGAGGAGAGCGCGCCGCGGCTACTGCTGCTGCTCTCCGACGATGTGATCGAGCTGGTCGGATTTGTACCTGTACTCGCCGATATGCTTGAACTCGAACCTCAGCATCACGGTGCGGTCGGGGACCAGGTCGCGCGTCGGGTCGATGAAGAACGTCTCGTTATAGGTGGCGGTCAGCACGAAGCACTCGTCCGAGTACTTCAGAGTGATCGAATCCGACAGCCGCACATCCGCGTCGAGATCGTAGCGGATCGAGCCGAACAGCGACCAGTTCTCCGTCAGGGACAGGCCGGCCAAACCCGTGATCTCCTGCTGCGCCACGGGAATACCGAGCTGCGGATCGGCAGCAGTGAAGCTGTAGACCGCCTGCAGGAAGCCGATACCGAGATTGACCCGGGCCCCGAGCTCCTCGCGGCGGAGCTCGAAGGTGTCCTCGTCGAAGCGGCTCTGAGAGATGACGCGGAAGAGGTCCGTCGGCGCGAGATAGGCGCCGAGCACGTAGTCGGAGCGTGACGATTCGAGGCCGCTCCGCGGATTGAAGATCGGGTTGCAGTCAGCGTCGAAGCCAGCAGCGTCGATGGTCACCACCGAGCCATCCGGCCGCGTGCACGTGATGCCGGAGCCACTGCTTGCGAACGGATTGGTCCCCGCCAGATGGAAGCTCTGGCCGGCCAGGATGCGCGCGTAGGGGCCGGAGTTTGACTGGAAGGTGTACTGGAGGCCGACGTTGGCGCGGGTGCCCGTCTCGAGCCGGTCGTAGCCGGAGAACTTATCGGTGTCGAACAGGTTCGAGTCGTCGAACACGAGGCTCCGGGCATCCTCGTTCGGCAGCCTGCGTTGATCGGCGTTGGCCGTCCGGCCGATGATCTGGCCGATGGGCTCGAACATGTGGGTCGCGGACGGAGAATTGGCGACCCACGGGTAAGCCACCGTGACGCCGGCCGCCGCGCGCCCGCGCAGCACCGTGTCGTCGGACTGGAGCCGAGCCGCCGCGGTGCCGGATGCGGTCGGATCGACGAAATCGGACAGCTGGTAGGCGTCGCCGCGCAGCTCGCCGAACGGCGTGTAGGTGATGCCGACCGCATCGGTCAGACGGCGACGCCACTTGAGCTCTGTGATCGCGCGGCTCACGTCCTGGCGGCGGCTGGTGCGCCCGATGTCGTCGCGGCCGAACTGCAGCACGTTCGACGACCACGTGAGTTCGCCGCCCGCGACGTCCTCGAAGATGTAGTGATGGTCGATGACCGGGTGCGCCACGGACTGCGTGTCGTTGGTGTCGGTGAAGGTCAGCCCGCCGACGTGATAAAGCCGGGCGCTGAAGTAGTTGCGCTCGGACAGCCCGGTCAGGAACACCTCGTTGACGCGATCGGTGAGGAGTACGCTATCCAGCTTGTAGAAGCGGCGGAAGGTATCGTCGCTCTCGATGATCGCGTCCCAGCCGAGGCTCCACCAGCTGCCGAGCGAGAACTTGCCCTTGGTCTCGAGGCTGCCGCGCCAGCCGTCGAGGTCGTCGCGGTCGCTGACGTTGTCGTCGAGGGTGCCCGAATCCTGGTCGATAGCCGCGAGCTTGATCTGGTACTCGCCCTCGGCCAGACGATGCCGCCACGTTCCCTGGTACAGGATCCCCTGCTTGGACGAGTAGAGCGGGTTGAACAGGAAGTCGTACGAGGGGTTGAGCGCGATATGGTAGGGCACCTCGGTCGTGAAGCCGAGCGTGTCGGAGATGCTGACGCCGGGAAGCAGGAAACCCGTGCGGCGTTTGACCGACGGATCGGCGTGCTGGAAGTAGGGGAAGTAGACGATCGGGACGCCGAACAGCTCGAACTGGGCGTCCTGGTAGGTGATGGTGGCAGCCTCGGCGTCGTGCACGATGCGCGAGGCGCTGATGCACCACAGCGGCGGCATGCCCGCCTCGCTCTTGCAGGGGCTGAACTTGCCGTTCTTGAAGTCGGTGATGTTGCCGTCGCGGCGCACGGCCTCCTCGGCGGCGATGCGCGTGTCGTCGCGTGCCACAGCCGACAGCTGTTGGATGAAACCGTCGCGGAAGTCGTCGGTCAGCGTGTAGCGGTCGGCGCGGATCACGTTGCCGTTTGCGTCCTTCAGAATGACGTTCCCGGCCGCGGTCAGCGTGTTGGCGCTCTGGTCGTAGACGACCTCGTCGGCGGTCAGGATGTTGTTGTCGAAGAAAATCTCGACGTTGCCGCGTGCGATGACGCGGTTGCCCGACGTGTCGTAGACGAGCTGGTCGCCCTGCAGGTGCAAGGGCTTGTTGGTATCGGGCCGCTTGACGGCGCCAAACGGGCCGCCGGGCTGGGTCGGGAATGCCTTGGCCGAGGTGTTGCCGGCCGAACCGCTTCGGTCCTGCGCGCTCCCAGGCGTGCCGCCGAGGCAAGCCGCAAGGAGCGATGCGGCGGCAACGAGCGCGATGTGGAGGGACGTGGAGCGGCGCAATGAAGCCGGCGCGGAGATTTGAGTGCTCACTGACGACGGCGCGCAAGACTTCGCGCGACACGGCACTGCGGCCGCCGCGAAACCGAGCCCCCAATGGGCGCGCTCCTGGCCGCATCCCGCATGCGGTGCCGGCGCGTCACGCATCACTTAGCCGTCCTCCTGATGGAGCAGCACAGTCGTGGCGATGAGCCCGACGAGCGCGACTGGAAGCCAAGCGGCAACCCACGCGGGTGCCAGCCCTGACATCCCGATCTGCCGCGATACCTCGGCGAGCAAGAAGAAACCAAAGCCCCCTACCATTCCCGTCACGACCATAGTCTGGATGCCGCCTGATCGGAATGACCGCAATGACACAGTTGCGGCCAAAAGAACCATCGTCACGCAGAGCAGCGGCCGCGACCAAAGCAACGCGTACTGCACCCGCAACCGGTCTGCGGAAAGTTTCGCCTTTTCAGCCACTTCGATCAAGCCGGGCAACTCGAAGAAGGACACCGACAGCGTACTGCCCAGCGCGTCTTGGACACGCTCGGGCGTGAGGTAGGTCGAGAGGATGTAGGTGTCGTACCGCTCGGGCTCGCGCCCCATCCGCGTAACCCAGGCGTCGCTGATCTGCCAGAAGCGCTCCTTGAGCTCGGCGCGGCCGCCGTCGATGCGCTCTACAAACCCGCCCTTCGGGTCGAAGACGAAGGCCACGACGCCGGTAAGCGTGAGTCCGCGATTGGCGGCTCCTGCCGCGCCGATCACGGATTGTCCATCGGCACCGTCTTGGCGGAGCCACGACCCGCCCGCCTGGGAGGCCAACACGTTGGTCTGGCGCCCGAACGCTTCCGCAAACATCTTCTCCGCCCGGATACGAGCATGGGCGGCCATCGGGTTGTAGGCTAGTACAGAAAGTGATCCGATCAGGAATGAAACGACAATCCCGGGCCACAGGAACTGCCAGACGCTCATACCGCCGGCGCGCATGACGGTGAGCTCGCTCTTGCGCGCCAGGAGCAGCAGGGCGGCGATACTGCCGGACATGACAGCGAAACCAATCAGGAACTCGGTGTAGGCGGGAAGCCGCAACAGCGCCATCAAGCCAAGCTTCCAGGCGGGCACCGCACCGTACTTGCCGGACTGCCGGAGCAGCTCGACGAAGTCGATCATGAAGATCAGCACCGAGCAGAGCAGGAACGTTCCGAGAATTCCGATCAGGAACTTCTGCGCGATATACACCTGAAGCGTGAGGCGGCTCATGCGCGCCCCTTCCGGCGGCGACCGCCGAAGAGTGCCTGCAGTCGCGTCATGATGGGCGCAAGCGCGAGCCCGATGCTGTCGATGACCCGTTCGAGCCTGACGAAGCGCTGCTTCGGCTTGGCGCCAGCCGAGATCATCATGAGCGCGACACCGATGGCCGCCAGCGGGATGGCGTAGAGCAGCACGGTGGCGGCGGCGTTGAGGACAACGACAAAATTCATAGCGAGCCCGGTGATGCGCACCGCGACGGCGGCGACGAACGCGATGACGACCGCCTCGACGCGGTTCTGACGGGTGCTTTGCGCCTGGCCGATACACGCAAGACCGATCAACACAAAAACGATCGGATAGAGCGGGTTCGCGAAACGTTCATGCAACTCGGCGCGGAACTGGCCCGGAACCCGCCTGAAGATGGTGCTGGTCCGCTCGGGCGCGACCAGCTCGCCAAAGTAGCGCTCGCGCGGCTTCAGATCGTCTGCCTCGTCGTCCTGGGCATCGAGCCGGTTGAGGTCGATCGCGTACCGCTGGAAGGCAATGATTTCGGGCGGCCGCTCGGGGTCGGCGCGGCGCACGATGTGCCCGTTGGTCATCACGAGGTAGGCGGTCGGCTCCTGCTTCACGATGACGCCACGCTCGGCCAGATAGGACTGCGACAGCTTTGGGTCGCGCTGGTCGTGCATGATAAGTCCGAGCAACTCGCCGTTGAGCGCGCGCTCGCGGATATGGAACGTAAGGCGCGGCTCGGGGCTCGAGAAGCGGCCGGGCTGGATGACCTGGGTGAGGAGATCGGTACGCACCTGCACGATATACTCGCGCAGCAGCCTGAGGCTCCACGGCTGCGCGAGGTGATTGACGAAGCTGACCGCCACAGCGACCACACAGGCCAACGCTAGAAGCGGCCGGCCGACGCTCCACACGGTCGCGCCCGAAGCTGTCAGAACGATGGTCTCGCTGTCGCCGTTGAGGCGGTTCAGTGTGTGCAGCGTGGCGATCAGCAGCGCGAATGGCGCGATGATCGCCATCAGATTGGGCAGCGCCAGCGTCGTCATCTTGAACAGCAGCCAGGCGTCCTGACCCTGCGATGTCACGACGTTGAGCTGGCGCAGCGCCAGCGCAATCCACACGATACCCGAAAGCGACAACAGGATCGTCAGCAGCGCCGTGGCCGCCTGCCGGAAGACGTAGCGCTCGAATATCGCCATCAGTTGCGGTTCCGGACTACGGTTGGCGCGCGGACAGCGCCTGGCTTGCCGCTTTACGCCGCACGCCTACAGCCGCCGCAGCGGACCGCTGCCCACCGTAGCGGCGCACGGGCTCTTGGCGACGTGGCCGAACGAGGTGGGCGGAATTAGGTCCACGCGCCCTGATCGCCGTTCCAGCCTCCGCGCGCGACGACCCCTAGCCTGGAAGTCGGTTAACGACAAGCGCCCCCAAGGCCCATCTGGCGAGGCGACAAACGCGACGAGCAGCCCGACTGCCCTTGCGCAGCGCGCGCCGGCACGGCTAAGGTCTTGGCCCGCCCCAACGTCTCGACAGGCAGGCGCCAGGCCGACGGCCGCGATCGGGCGTCGGCCAAGGGCTTGCCGGTGCAAGGGCACCAAGACGCCTTGTCGAACTGCACGCATCTTCCAAGCGCCCCGAACGGAGCCAGCCGATGACCGACCGCCTCGAGATTGTCTTCACGTCGCTCTCTGCCGCACCCGAGGGTGTGGCGGTGGTGCTGGCGGGCGAGGAGCTGGCCCTTTCGGCGCGGGTCAAGGATCTCGATCTGAAGGCGGGCGGGGCAATACTGAAGGCGGCCCAGGCGGCTGACTTCAAGGGTAAATCGAAATCGGCCATCGAGATCCTGGCGCCGCACGGGGCCGGCGTGGACCGACTGATCGTGATTGGCGCCGGGCGGGCGGACCAGCTGTGCCAGCTCGACCGCGCGCTGATCGGCGGCGCGGCGCTCGGCCAGATCTCGTCGCGCAAATGCGCCTCCGCAAGCCTCGTCGCCGAGCTGTCTAATCCCGGCGAGAAGCCCGAGGTTGTTGCGGCAGAGCTGGCCTACGGCGCGCTGCTGCGGCACTACACCTTCACGAAGTACCTGACCAAGAAAAGCGGCACCGCCCGCTCTAACGGCGACGACGGCGCGCCGTCGGCCGACCGCGACGGTCTGAAGAAGCTCGTCGTCCACGCGCCCGATCCCGACAAGGCCCGCTCGGCATTCGAGCGGCTCAATGCGGTCGCCAAGGGCGTATTTCTTGCCAGGGATCTGGTCAACGAACCCGCCAATGTGCTCGGTCCGGTCGAGTTTGCCGATCGTGTGCGCGAGTTGGAGAGCGCCGGCGTCGAGGTTGAAATACTGGACGTTCCCGCCATGGAGGCCCTGAAGATGGGGTCGCTGCTGGCAGTGGGGCAGGGGAGCGTGCGGCCGTCTCGCGTAGCGATCATGCAATGGCACGGCGCCAAGTCGAAGCGGGCGAAGCCGGTGTGCTTCGTCGGCAAGGGCGTCGTGTTCGACACCGGCGGCATCTCGATCAAGCCGGCCGCAGGCATGGAGGACATGAAGGGCGACATGGGCGGGGCCGCATGCGTCACAGGTCTCATGCTGGCGCTCGCCTCGCGCAAAGCGAGCGTCAATGCGGTCGGGCTCATCGGCTGCGTAGAGAACATGCCGTCCGGCTCTGCGATCCGGCCAGGCGACATCGTGACCTCGATGTCGGGACAGACGGTCGAAATCCTCAACACCGATGCCGAGGGCCGGCTCGTGCTCGCCGACGTGCTCTGGTACGCGCAGGAGCGCTTCAAGCCGAAACTCATCGTCGATCTCGCCACGCTGACAGGCGCCATCATGGTGGCCCTCGGCAAGGATTTCGCCGGCGTCTACTGCAACGACGACAAGCTCTTCAACGAGTTGCAGCAGGCGGCAACTGCGACCGGCGAGAGGATCTGGCGCATGCCGCTCGACAAGAGCTACGACAAGTTGATCGACTCGAAGAATGCCGACATGAAGAACATCGGCGGGCGCTGGGCGGGTGCGTGCACCGCCGCAGCCTTCCTGCAGCGGTTCGTCAAGGATACGCCGTGGGCCCATATCGACGTGGCCGGCACCGCCATGGACGGGACGCGGAACGAGATCAACCAGAGCTGGGGCTCGGGGTGGGGGGTGCGCCTGTTGGACAAGTTCGTGGCCGACTTTCACGAGAAGGCCGAGAAGTAGGGCTGATGACATCCGAGGCATGGGAGTATCGCGCCAGGATCGGACTCGCGCCGATCCGACACAAGCTTCTGATTAATATAGTTTAAATCACCTTAACATTCCATAATATGTATTATGCGAATGACGCGCGACGTTCGGCGGGGCTCGAGGCGGAACTCTCGTTTTCCGGCGAGCGTGTCCTGGCGAGTTGTGGCTCTTTGGCGCGCCCTCAGTGGCTCGCCGACCGTACCGCGTCGCGGCAGACAACCGACCAACTCCTACGCCCTCGCCCGCTCCGGAGCACCGCCTCGTCACGCGCTCGCGCCCCTGACGACCTCACGCATTCTTGAGGCTCGCCGCCGCGTCGCCGCCGTACATCGTGTACATCGGCTCGTCGAGCAGGATCGCCTCCTCGTAGTGCCCATAGCCATTGAAGCGGCCGGCCAGTGCGCGGCCATAGGCGCCGAGGTTGCCGATCTCGATATAGTCGCCCTCGCGCACCGACTGCGGCAGCATGAACGGGCCCTTCATGCGGTCGATCGAATCGCAGGTCGGCCCCCACAGCTCGAAGCCCTTCATCGGCTCGCCCTCGGTGCCCGGTCGCAGAAGCTTCACCGGGAACACGAAGCCGAGCTGCGCAGCATCGAACAGCGCGCCATAGCCGCCGTCGTTGATGAACAGCTCGTCGCCGCGCCGCGCGTCCACCTTGACGATGAGGCTCTCCGCCTCCGCCACCAGCGCCCTGCCCGGCTCGCAGATGACGCGGCAGCTGTCCGTCACCGGCAGTCGCTCGACGCCTGCCTTGATGACGTCCACATAGCTCGAAAGCGGCGCTGGC
This sequence comes from uncultured Hyphomicrobium sp., assembly GCA_964471635.1. GTDB lineage: Bacteria > Pseudomonadota > Alphaproteobacteria > Rhizobiales > Hyphomicrobiaceae > JAKAML01. The sequence continues at coordinate 35,048 of CAYYGO010000009.1, read as the reverse complement.
TCGCTGTCGGTGTAGCGCGACGGGAAGCCGCCACCGACGTCGATCGCGTCGACCACGACGCCAGCCTTGACGATCAGCTTGTGCACCTCGTCGATCGCCGTCGCGTAGGCGTCGGGCGTCGTCGTCTGCGAGCCGACGTGGAACGTGATGCCGAGCTCGTCGGCGGCCTGGCGCGTCTTCACGAGCAGTCGCGCCGCCTTCGGCCCGCTGATGCCGAACTTGCGCTCGAGCGGAATGCGACTGTTCTTGGCGGGCACCGAGATCCGCACGAAGAGCTCGAGATCCTTGGCCGGACCGGCCGGAGAGCGCGTCTCCTCGACGATCTTGTCGAGCTCGTCCTCGGAATCGAGCGCGAAGCAGCGGATGCCGAACTCATGGTAGGCACGGCGGATCGCGTGGCGCGACTTCACGGGATGCATGAAGTGCAGCCGCACGCCCGGAATCGTCGCGGCATCCTCGAGCTCTGCCAGGGAGGCCACGTCGAACTGCGTGATGCCAGCGCCGTAGAGTGCGCCGATCAGGAACACGCTGGCGTTCGCCTTGTAGGCATAGGCCACCTCGCCCGGAAAGTTCTTGACGAACCAGCGGGCGGCGCGGCCGGCGGCGTGCGGACGCGCGGCTAGGACGGGAATGTCGGGGCGCTTGGCTTCGACAAGCGCGAGCGCCGAGGAAAACCGCTCCATGGAAAGACCTCCACCAGTCGGGCTGGACCAGCAGGCGCTCCGGTGAGAGGCCGCTCCGAGGCGCGCATATGCGGCAATCGCGCCCCCCTGTAAAGTCCCGGTCTGCAATAGCGTGTGTCGAGCCTTCCCCGCTGGGCCGTTTCGAGTGTATGTCGGCTGCGTTGAGCCGTCTCGAGCCGGAGTGAAGCCCCATGAGCAGCGTCCGCGATCTGATGTCCGCCGACCCGGCCCTGTCCCTGGCCGTCGGCGGCACGCTGCTCGGTTTCGTGTTCGGGGCCATTACCTACCGAACGAACTTCTGCACCATGGGCGCGCTGTCCGACATCCTGAACCTCGGCGACTGGCGGCGGTTCCGCTCCTGGATGCTGGCCATTGCCGTTGCCATCGCGGGCGCCCAGGCGCTCGACTGGGCGGGTGTCGTGGTGCTCGCCAAGTCGATGTATCTCGCCCCGCAACTGAGCTGGCTTGGAAACATCCTTGGCGGTCTCATGTTCGGCTATGGCATGGTGCTGACGGGAGGCTGCGTCAGCCGCAACATCGTGCGCGCAGGCGGCGGCGACCTGCGCGCCCTCCTGTCGCTAGCGGTGCTGGGCATATTCGCCTACATGGCGATCGGCGGATTGCTCGGCCCCGCCCGCGCCGCGGTCGAGCAGGCGACCGCCGTCTCGCTCGTGCCCGGAACGGCCGCGACCCAGGGCATCGGCGACATTCTCGCCGGCCTGTCGGGCCGGCCAATGCCCGGCCTCGGCCTCGCGATCGGCCTCGCGGCCTCGGCGGGCATTCTGATCTACTGCCTGCGCGATCCCGATTTCCGGCGCTCGCCGATTCATATCCTGGCCGGGCTCGGCGTAGGGCTCGCCGTTACCGCGGGCTGGGCGCTGACCGGCCTCGCCTACGACGAGCTTGCGGCGCGGCCCACGGTGCCCGCCTCGATCACGTACGTGCGGCCCACCGGCGATACGCTCGAATGGATGATGCGCTATACAGCGCTGGGCCTGCCCGGCTTCGGCGCCGCAACGCTGCTCGGTGCGCTCGCTGGGGCAGCGCTGACCGCGCTCGCCATGGGCCGCTTCCGGCTCACCACGTTCGCCGACCCCGCGGACACGATGCGCAACCTCGGCGGCGCGGCACTGATGGGTGTCGGCGGCGTCGCGGCGGGCGGCTGCACCATCGGCCAGGCCGTCACCGGCATCTCGACGCTGGCGCTGGGCTCGCTGTTGACGATCCTCGGCATCGTCGCCGGTGGGGTCTGGGCCCTCAAGGCACTCGAGGCTCGCCTGCTCGCGGAAGCCTGATCGACCGGATCTGAGCGTCGAGGTCCGGGAAATCCTGGCGCCGAAGTGCGGGCCTCGACGCCCCAATTCCCGGTCCAGCGACCGTCTACTCCACCCGCACCGCGATCGCGGCGTGCGCCGACAGCGGCGGCCTCTGATCGGCATCGGACGGGGCCTCGCCCGCATCGCCATCTGACTTGCCGTCGGGCCGGCTCCGCGCCACCCGTCGCGCGCCGCGATTCCGCGGCTGAGCACGCTGCTCGCTCGCGCGCCGGTCCTCGGCGCCGGCCTCGTACGCCGCGGCCATGAAATTCCGCCAGTTGCCGAGCACCGTGAACCGCTGGCGCTCGAAATCGTGCTGCACGCCAACCGGCGTCTTGAACTGCGTTTCGCACACCGCGACCAGCGTCTCGCGGCCGGCATCCTTGAGCCGCAGCTGGTAGTGAGCGCCGCGCGCGGGGATGCGCTGCACCGTGCCCCCTCGCACGAGGTTCTCGGGTTCGAAATCGTTCGGAAAAAGCACCGTCGCGCGGCCCTTGGAGTCGACGCTGATCAGCGTCAGGTGGCAGTCGCCGCTGGCGCGTGCCGTCACGGTCAAAAGCTCGCCCGCCTTGTAGACGGCGCTGTCCGTCCAGAGTTCGAGGACCAGCGCCTCGCCGGCCGCCGCCTCCTCGGCTCGCGGCCCGTCCACCGACGCCCCCCCTGCACGCCCCGTCAGTGCAGAATAGAGCGCCTCGGCCTCGTTCCGTCCGACGAGCCCCTGGCGCAGCCGCGCCGCCACGATCTGCATCTCGGGCGCTCCGTCGAAGCTGGTAAGCCGCTCGAGAAACTGCCCGCGCTCGAGCCCGAACTCCGCCGCCGCCCTGTCGAGCCCGACAGGCAGCGTATACTGCCGCGCCAGCGCATTCGCGATCGGTAGGCCGTTGAGCCGCAGATCGGGATCGACGCCCGCCCGGATCAGCGCGCGGCGGAAGCCGTGCCCGTCGTCGTCGAAGAGCTGCTTCAGTCCGCTGCCCGCCGGGACGGCCGCTCCCGGCACGACGGCCGCCACGCCTGCACCCCCCGATGCCGATCCCGGACCAGGCTCGGCAGGAGCCAGCGCCTTCTCGATTTGCGCCCGCATCTCGTCGCCGGTCGGCACGAGACCCATGTCGTGGCAGCCGAGGCAGCCGATGCCCGGCACGGCAAGGCGCGCCTGTGCCGAGTGGGCGGATGCGCTACCCGTAGTACCCCCCGCCACGCCCGGAGCCCGCGCGCCCGGGCCGCCGGGCGCCTCCACCAGCCGGTCGATGCGCTTGCCGTCGCCGTCGAACAGCGCAAACCCCGGCAACCCGTTCGGCAGCGCGAAAACGCTCCGCGTGCTCGCCTCCCGCGCCCGCTCGCTCCGCTCTTTGTCGGACCCGAACAGTGCCGCCACCAGATCCTCGACCGCCGCGTCGGCCGCGGCCGGGCTCGAGGCGGGCAGCAGATCGTGCGCGATCCAAAGCGCCCGCTCGCCTGCCGCACTCCGCCGCTCGATGAGGCGCGGGCCGGGCGCCGCCGTGCTCGTGCGGCGCGCAAGAAGCTGCACCCGGGCCGCGCCCTGCGCGTCGCCACCGCTCCGCAGCTTGCCCTTCCCGGCCTTTGTCGCGCCTCGCCCGCCCGCGCCGAGCAACACCGACAGCCCGTCGAGATCCTTGGGCAGTCCGAGCAGGTCGTAGTAGAGCGGCGCCCGCGTCGCCACGGCGGCGAGCCAGTCGGCGCGCAGCACCGGCGCGGCGGTTCCCGTTGCCGCCACCACCCCTGCCGGAACGGTAGCCGTACCGGACGGGTATCCAGCCGCGATCCGTTCCCAGTGCGCCGGCAGCCAGCCCAGCGCCGAGAGACGAAAAGCCAGCAGCGACAGTGTGTCTCCGACCACCTCCACCGCGCCGCGCTGATCTGCCCAGGAGAGGCTGTTCAGCACTTTGAGCGTCGCCTGGCGATAGCCCGCCAGCTCGCGCTCGCTGGCGCAGGTCGCCGCGAGGTGCGCCAGCGAGACGAAGCGCGTGTCGCGTGCCGCCTCCGGCCCCACCTGTGAAAGCCACCGTTCCATGGCCGCGCCCTGGTCGGCCGGCCTGAGCGAGGCCTCGCAGCGCTCCGGACCCGCCGCACCCTGCCCCGTCTCCTCGATCCAATCGTAAACGGCAGCCACCTCCGACGCGCCAGGCCGCGGACCAGCCTCGCCCAGTTCCGCCGGATGCCGCGCCATGATCCGCATCATGAGGCCCGACGCCTCGGGCAACCCCGGCGTGACGAGCCCCGGCGTGCGTGCCACCTCGTCGAGGGCCAGCACATTGGCGAACAGCGACGGCATGCGCCCGCCATCCGCGCGTCCCGATTGTTGACCAGATTGTTGGCCCTGCTGATGGCAGCTCGCGCAGTAGGTCTCGAGCACCACTGCTGCCTTGGCTGCGGCTGGCGTCCGGCGCCGGTCGGCCTCGCGCGCGGGCCGCGCCTCGGCGGCCTCGATCGCCGCGACCTTTGCTGGCGATTGCGCCCGAGCCGCCGGTGGCCCTCCAGCCGCGAGTCCCGTCCACAGCAAGGCGGCGAGAAACACGAGGTTCCGCCCCGCGCACGCCACCGCCCGGGCCACAGCCTCCCCGTTCCACGTCCGGTGGTCGCCGCTACGCATCTTCACTTGAGATCGCCCTGCCGCACGCCTCGACGGCGGGTGTCGCTCATCCCTAGCCGCCGCACCCTGTTCGACGGACCCACCATATCCGCACCCCGTCGAGCCGCCTATGGTGGTCGGGCAACACCCGTCAGTTCCCCGACGCGTAGCGGTCGAGCGCAGTGCGGGTGCGCGCATCCAGAATCCCGTGCGCCGTGCCGGTGTAGAGACCCTGCGCGCTGAGCAGCCGCTGCAGCTCGCGCCGCGTGGCAAAGCTCCACGCCAGCGAGCGCGTGCGTATATCGAGCCGCGTCTCCTTGTTTCCTGCCTTGTACGACGCCAGCAGGTGACGCGCCGCAAGTGCAGGGCTCTTTGCCACGCCACGCCCCTCGTCATAGAGGAAGGCCAGCTCCCGCATGGCGCCGACGTGGCCCTTCGCTACCGCCGCATCGAGCCACTTGGCCGCTCCGGCATAGTCGCGCCCGCCGCCCTCCCCGCGCAGCAGCATGAGCGATAGATTGTACATCGCACGAGCATTGCCGCGATCGGCCGCTGTCGCGTACCAGCGCCGCGCCTCTGCCTGATCGCGCACGACGCCCTTGCCTGCGGCATAGAGAAACCCAAGGCTCGTCATGCCGTGCGGATCGCCCCGCTCGGCTGCCATGCGGTAGTACCGCAACGCTTCGGCGAGGCTCATGTCCAGTCCGTCGCCAAACTCGTACATCGTGCCGAGCGCCGCCATGGCACCCGGATGCTCGGCGTCCGCTGCCCGGCGATACCAGCGGGCCGCCTCCGCCAGATCTTTCGACACGCCGCGGCCGTGATCGTAAGCCCGCCCCACCTGATAGAGAGCCGCGGGCCAGCCGAGATCCGCCGCGCGGCGGTAGAGGTCGAGCGCCTCCGCCCTCGCCGTGGCGCCCGTGCTTTTTGCGTCGAGCAGGGCCGCCTGCTCATAGAGGCGCGCCGCCTCGCCCGACCTCGCGCCGCGCTCATCCCCAGTGAAGATCCAGCGCCAGGGATCGGGCGGCGCCTCGATGCGTTCCGCCTTGAGCGCCGCGATCTCGCGGAAAAGCCCGTCCGGATAGCGCGCGATGTGCGCCCGGAGCAGCGCCGGGTCGCCGCTATCCTTGATCCTGTCCCAGTCGCGCAGCTCCGCCAGCCGTGGCTCCTCGGTGAAACCGGCGCCGGTGACGGGGCGTGCGCTGGCCTCGGGCTCGGCGGCGCGGGTCCGGAAGAAGAACTCACCCGTCAGGGACGAGTGCTCCCACGGCGTCTGCTTGCCGCCGGTTGCCGCCAGAACCTTGCGCCGTGTACGCCGGAACACCTCCTCGAGCGCCGCCCCCGCGGTCGGGATCTCGCCCGCCAGCGCCCCAGAGTAGGGGCTATTGGCGCCCGCCCCGTCGAGAGCGATCTCGCCAGGCCCTGTCGCGTAGGCGATCAGAGTGCCGCCGGGCGCGCGCACCGGCGCGAGGCCCCGGGCCGCCGATCGTGTCCGCGCCGGGAACGGGTTGTCGCGGCAGGCGTCGAGAATGGCGATGTTGAGCCCCGACGGCCCGCGGTCGAGTGTCCGCAGGAGCTCCGTCAGCGAGACGCCATTGAGGGCCACCTCCTCCTGGCTCGCGATATCGGCCCCGACCGGGATCAGATAGTTCTCGCCGTCGACCTGGACACCGTGACCGGCGTAGTAGAAGAGGCCTACCGCCTCCGCCGACCGCAGCCGCCGTGCGAGTTCGACGATCGCGCGCTTCATCGCCGCCTGATCCGCGTCGACCAGCAGCGTCACGTCGAAGCCCACGCCGCGGAGTGTTTTAGCCATCAGCTCGGCGTCGCTCTTCGGGTTCGACAGCGGCGCTGACGCGTAGTGCGCGTTGCCGATCACGAGCGCGAGCCGCGGCTCGGCGTGGGCCGTGGCCGCGTGGAGGATGCCGGCAAAAGCGACGGCGGCCAAGGCCACAAGAGCACGGAAAGCCGTCTGACATCTGGTGAAGATCGGGGCCTCGCTCTCGAGCTGGAGCATCACGCGAAACGCGGCCGAAGCATTCCCACAGCCCCACGCCAGCACCTGCGGGAGACGGCGCATACGGCCGCGGTCCGCGGCGTCACACTCGCGCTTGTTCTGTCTCAGACCGCGCATGCCGGCGCGTTCTCCCGTTGTTCCGTCGGTCGCATGCCCCGATGCAGCGACTCGGCGCAACGTTAAGGCCGTGCACGGCCAACCGCAGCACGACCTTCACACTCATCCACCGCACGATGGCGCTCATGTCGGGACGTGCATGTTCAGCGAAGATGCCGGCGGACCCCGCGGGCACAAGTATTAGCGGCCGGGCAAAGACCCGGTGAGAGACCCTAACAATAGCTTAAATTAACATTTCGGCAGTTAGCCAGTTCCCAACGGAGAATTCGACTAACAGCACATTATCGAATACAACGATCTTCACTGGATCTGACGCAGCGTGAACGACCGGAGCTCCGGGAATGGACCTAGAGTTCGCCAAAAGCCTCGACGGCCGGATGTGGCTCCTGGCAAAGCTTGGTGTCATTCTTTGCTTCGGCCTCGCAAGTGCCCTTCTTGCCGTATCGCTCTATGGACCTAGTCTTGGACTGACTTTCTGAGTGCTGCGCCTGCCCGCCGACGACATACGACTGCCGATGTCCGACTCTTAAGCTTGGCTTAATCTGCCGATCCGCCAAGTACCTTCCGACGACTGCTACCCGATATCCCACTACCGCACTTCCTGATCATCCCGTCCGCAGACTTCCCTGCCCCGCCTCGTCCCGCCGAGGCGGGGTTCTTCTTTTGAAGGCGGTGGAGATCAAACCGGCATCGGAATGCCGCCGGACGGCAGCGGCACCTCGTAGCCGCGCACGACGGCGGGTCGCGCCGCAATCGACTTGTACCAGCGCCTGACGTTCGGGTAGGCGTTGAGGTCGATCCCCTGCCACTCGAATCGGGCCGTCCAGGGGAAGATTGCGATGTCCGCGATCGAGTAGTCGCCGGCGACGAAATCCGCGACGTCCAGCCGCCGGTCCAGCACGCCATAGAGCCGCCGGGCCTCGGCGGTGAAGCGCTGTTCGGCAAAAGGTGCCTTCCCGGGGTTGTACTTCACGAAGTGATGGGTCTGGCCCAGTATCGGGCCGAGGCCGGACATCTGCCACATCAGCCACTCGATGGCCCGCCAGTGCGTCTCGCCCTCGGTGGCCCACAATTGCCCCGACTTCTGCGCGAGGTACATTAGGATCGCACCCGACTCGAACACGGACTGGCCGGTGTCCGTGTCGACGATGGCCGGAATCTTATTATTTGGGCTAACCTTCAGGAAATCTGGTCGGAATTGCTCTTCCTTGTTGATATCAACCGGAAATACTCTGTACGGCAGGCCACACTCCTGGAGCATGATCGACACTTTACGTCCATTCGGCGTACCCCAAGTATAAAACTCTATCATGCTCGGTTGCCCCCGCTTTTGACTGCATCACTCCAACTTACGCTCGCCTTATTTCGCCATTCGTACAAGTATAAGCCAGCCCGTCACAACAAGCGGCGACATAATAGTGGTGACGAGGACCGCCGTTGCCAAGAAACGCTCTTCCCGCCCGAACTCTGCACAGTATACTGCAAGCAGAACTCCGATCGGCGCCGACGCTGCGACAACAAATAGCGCAGTCAAATCATGCGGCAAGCCGACCGCCAGTGCCAGCCCCCACGTCGCCGCCGGCGCCACTAGCAGTTTCAACACCGAAATCAACACCAACGGTCCCGCCTCGACCTCGCCGCCACGGCTGTCGGCGAGCTGGCAGCCGAGCGTGAAAAGTGCCAGCGGCGTGAAGATGGACCCCAACATCTGCATCGGCAGGCCGATGACGGGCGGCAGCGTCACCTCGAAACCGCGCAGCACAAGCCCCAGCACCACCGCCGGGATGACGGGCGTCTCGAACGCTTGCATGAGGCGCGCGAACGCTCCAGACCCACCGGGCGCCAACATCCAGACACCAACGGTCACGATGACGATCGAGATCAGGCTCGTCATCACCGACTGGTGCAGGATGAACTCGGATGGAAACGCCAGCTGCACCACCGGAATGCCGAAAAACCCAATGTTTGCGTACATGGTCGCCAGTGCCAGCACCGGACGCAGCGAGCGGCGCGCGCGAACAACCACGGCCACGGCCAGACCAAGCGCGATCAGCATCAGAAATTGCAGCAGCGAAAACCCGATGGTGGGCAGCAGCGTGGCGATCGGCTGCGTTGCGGACGACAGGTGGTGCAGCAGGAAGCACGGCAGAACGACGAACACCTGGAGTCTGTTGAGGCTCGCCACATCGAGGCGCAGACGCGGCTGCAGCAGCATGCCGAGCGCTACGAGCGCGACGATCGGCAGCGTCACCTTCAGCAGGATATCGAGAAAGAGCGCCACGGACCCCCCCTGGGAGACGTCACGGGCACACCCCCCGGACACGCGCCCTTACGCTGGTCGCGGCACTCGAGGCAACCGTTTCAGTTGTTGCGCCGCGGCACTGAACGGTAGGCCCAGCGGCGGGTCCGACACCAGCCTACGCAACGCCCGCCCGCCTGCCTCGGCTCTCGGCAGTGCCGTGCACTGCTCGAGTTGCTCGCGCCGCAGCGTCGCGAGAAGTGCATGAAAGCGGACCGCCGCCTCGGCCAGATCGCCGCGATGGTCCACGACGAGCTGACCCGGCGCCGCCCTGAGCACGTCCGGACCGGAGCGCACCACGACGGCCCTCATCGCAGGCCAAGCCGCCGAAAGGCGGGCGACCGCGTCGTCCTCGACCGCCAAGACCAGAGTCCGGCCACGGCACAGCGCGGCCGCGGCAGACTGTGCGAGCCCGTGAGAATGTCCCCCGGCCTCCCACGTCGCCAGAAAGGCACCCGCACCCTCCATCTCAGCGAACACGCGCCGCGAAATCGTGGTCTCACCTGCAAACTGCCCGCCCGATCGCGTCGTCATACGGCCCGGGAACTCGATGCTGGCATCGGCGGCAAACCTGCGCCGCGCGATCGCCACCAGCATCTCCTGGCCGCGCCCCGCGCTGCCGATCACCGCCACGATCAGGCCTCGCCGCGTGTCGCCCTTGGCTGCCGAACGCCCGAGTGGCCCCAGCACGGCGGACGCTGGCCCTGCTGCCGCTGCTCCTGAGGTCTCCCGACCTTCGGCGTGTTGCCCTGTCCGTGTGGTCCCGCCCTCGCGCACTGGCATGCTCATGTTCCCCCGCTGCGGCCCGATCGGAATCGCGACTCGCAGTGGCACGAGCGTAGCCGTCGTCCGCAGACGTCGCGATGGCCGGCGGGCAACACCCGATGGCCGGAACCTGTCGCCAGGCCGTCGTCGTTGCCCAGTTGTGGCGCACGAACGGGCCCCCTCCCGCTGGTGGCGCTACCTTGCTCCGGCAAGCGGGCCTTTCACGACCACGCCGAAGCCCGCCGCCTTGAGGGCTGCAACGGTTGCCTCCAGGTGGGCTCGGTCGCGCGTCTCGATGACGAGGTTGAGCTCGGTTCCCTTGGCGGGCAGGTCCGTGAACACGCGCTGGTGATAGACCTCGACGATGTTGGCGCCCGCCTCGCCGATGGCGGCGGCGACCTTGGCCAGCTGGCCCGGTCGGTCGGGGATGTCGATCGACAATCGCGACAAGCGGCCATCCCGCGCCAGCTCGCGCGTCAGCACGCTGGCGAGCAGGCGTGTGTCGATGTTGCCGCCACACAGCACGAGCCCGACCTTGCAGCCATAATAGCGTCCCGGATCGCTCAGCATCGCGGCGAGACCGGCGGCACCCGCCCCCTCGACCACGGTCTTCTCGATGGCGATCAGCATACTCACCGCGCGCTCGAGCTCGGGCTCGCCGACCAGCACGATGTCGTCGACGAGTCGGCGGACCATTGCCTCCGTCAGGCGACCCGGCTCCTTGACCGCAATGCCCTCGGCCAGCGTATCGCCGCGCACCGGCAGGCTCGCGCCCTTCACCCGGTTGTACATCGAGGGATAGAGCAGCGCCTCGACACCGACCACTCGGATATCGGGCCGCAGTGCCTTGGCCGCGAGCGCCATGCCGGAGATGAGGCCGCCGCCGCCGATCGGCACGATCAGCACGTCGAGGTCGGGGACGACGGACAGCATCTCGAGTGCCACCGTGCCCTGGCCCGCGATAACCCGGGCGTCATCATAGGGATGAAGAAACACCTGGCCGCACGCGAGCCCGCGCTCGACCGCAAACCGTGCGCTGTCCTCGAGCGTCGCGCCCTCGATAAGCACCTCGGCGCCGAGGCGGCGGGTGTTCTCGATCTTCACGGTCGGCGTGCCGATCGGCATGACGATGGTGGCCGGGATGGCGAGCCGGCTGGCGTGATAGGCAACCCCCTGGGCGTGGTTGCCGGCCGACATCGCGATGACGCCGCGCCGGCGCTCGTCCGGCGACAGCGCGGCGAGCCGGTTGAGTGCCCCGCGCTCCTTGAACGAGGCGGTGAACTGCAGGTTCTCGAACTTGAGCCAGACCTCGGCGCCGAGCACCTCCGACAGGGTGCGGCTCGGGTCGAAGTCGGTCTCGAGCACGGCGCCCTTGAGCACGGCGGCCGCGGCGTGGATGTCCTCGGGCTGCGGCTCGCCGGCGGCAACACCCTGTGGCGTCCCCTCGGGCGCGGCGCCGGTGCCGGTTCGCTTGGTGGCCATGACGCAGTCCGCTCCCTGCCCTGGGCGCGCTCCGCACCCCCGCGACGACGCTAGTGCAGCGCGCCGGCCGCTGTCGAGTGCCCGGGCAAGCAAAGACGTAGTGCGCCCGACGGCCGGTTCGGGCTAGAAGGCTTGGGCCGGGGACCGGCTCGGGATCAAGCGGCAGGGAGCACGACAGATGGCAAAGGTAGCGTGGATCGGACTTGGCGTGATGGGCTACCCCATGGCCGGACACATACTGAAGCGCGGCGGACACGACCTCGTCGTCTACAATCGCAATGGGGCCAAGGCAGCGGCCTGGGTCGGGGAGCACGGCACCGGACGAACCGCTGCCACTCCGGCGGAAGCCGCCAGGGACGCGGACATCGTGTTCTGCTGCGTCGGCAACGACGACGACCTGCGCTCGGTGACGAGCGGACCTGGCGGCGCCTTCGAGACCCAGCGCGCGGGCACACTGTTCGTCGACAACACGACGGCCTCTGCCGAGGTCGCGCGCGAGCTTAACGCCGCGGCGTCCGCAAGAGGGTTCGCGTTTCTTGACGCACCGGTGTCGGGTGGTCAGGCGGGCGCGATCAACGGCGCGCTCACGGTGATGGTGGGCGGAGACGCGGCGGCCTTCGAGCGCGCCAAGCCGGTCATCTCGCACTACGCCAAGATGGTGAACCTCATCGGCGGCCCCGGCGCCGGCCAGCTCACCAAGATGATGAACCAGATCTGCATCGCCGGCCTCGTGCAGGGTCTCGCCGAGGCGATCCACTTCGGCCAGAAGGCGGGTCTCGACATCCCCGCGGTGATGGACACGATCTCGAAGGGGGCGGCGCAGTCCTGGCAGATGGAGAACCGCTGGAAGACCATGGCCGAGGGCAAGTTCGACTTCGGCTTCGCCGTCGATTGGATGCGCAAGGACCTCTCGATCTGCCTCGGCGAAGCGCGAAAGAACGGTGCGAGCCTGCCCGTCACCGCCGTCGTCGACCAGTTCTACGGCGAGGTGCAGCGCATGGGCGGCAGCCGCTGGGACACCTCGAGCCTCATCGCGCGGCTGGCCCCGCCGGCCCCGCCCAAAGCGTGAGGCGCTCGTCTCCCTTCAGCGTTTGCCCTCCTTGGCATCGCGGCCCCTTGCGCTTTTCTGGAGCACCTCGGGCCGCGCGAACGACAGCGGCAGCTCGGTCGTGTACTTGATCTGCTCCATGGCGAACGCCGAGGACACCTTCGCGATCTCGATCCGCGCAATGAGCCGCTTGTAGAAGCCGTCGTAGGCGGCGATGTCGGGCACGACGACGCGCAACAGGTAGTCGACGTCGCCCGACATCCGATAGAACTCGACAACCTCGGGGAAGTCGGTCACCGCACTGTGGAAGGTCTCGAGCCAGCCGAGACTGTGCTGATCGGTTTTGATCGACACGAACACGGTCACGCCCGCGTTGACCTTCGTCGGATCGAGCAGCGCCACGCGGCCGCGCACGACGCCGAGTTCCTCGAGCTTCTGGATCCGCCGCCAGCAGGGCGTCGTCGACAACCCGACCTCCTTGCCGATCTCGGCGACGGGCCGCGTACAATCCTGCTGCAGAATGCGAAGGATTTTGACGTCCATCTCGTCGAGTGCGCCGCCATCGCTTGTCATAGGAAGCCATTCCGGATTGAGAGTGTCGGATGAAGCATCATTCCGCCCGGATAGCGGGTCAAGCGCGGATTGCGGAACCCTGTGCCGGCACACGCCATGATGCGTCTTGTACGGCAGCGCGCCCGGTGTTAACCGTCCGGCCCTGCGCCGGGAGCTACCGCCGATGGAAAAAATCGTCTACCTGACCCCCGACATCGCGGTCACCGGTGCGCTCGACGGCGATGGGATACGATACGCCGCGGCAGCGGGGTTCCGTGCCATCATCAACAATCGACCCGATGGCGAGGACGGCGACCAGCTTCCCGCCCGCGAAGCGGCGCAGATCGCCGCCACCGCCGGCCTTGTCTATCGCCACGTACCGGCCAGCAAACACGAGCTGTTCACGGACGCGGTCGTCGAGCCGATGTCGGCGGCCCTGGCAGACCTTCCGCGACCGCTGCTCGCACACTGCAAGTCGGGTCTGCGCTCTGCGATCGCGTGGGCCGCTGCCAGCGCGCGCGAGCGCCCCGTGGCCGAAATCCTCGAGCAGCTCGCCAAGGCCGGCTTCGATCTCGATTTTCTGCGCGACGATCTCGAGGCCCAGGCGAACCGTCGGGTCTGGCAGAGCGAGGCTACGGAGGCCGTGGCGCAGCGCGCCTGACGGACGTGCGACACGGGCCGTCGGACCGGACGAGAGCAGACGCAGCGGGTTGATAAGAGCGGTCGGTCAGTCGTGGCCGGGGCCGAGGATTGCGCGAACTCTGTGGCGCAGGTCCGGCAGCAGCTCCACCTCGAACCAGGGGTTGGCAGCAAGCCAGCGGTTATTGCGCCAGGACGGATGCGGCATCGGAACGAAGCGAATGCTGCCCCGCATCTGCTGACCGACGCGCTTCCACGCGGCGACAGTCCCGGTCAGCGTCGCCTCCGCCGCGTCGCGCAGATGCCAGCGCTGGGCATGAGTGCCGACCAGCAGCGCCAGCTCGATCTTCGGCATCTCCGCGAGGACGCGCACCCTCCAGAGGGGGGCGCATTCCCGCCGCGGGGGCCGATCACCACCCTTGGCGTCTAGACCAGGAAAGCAGAAGCCCATCGGCACGATGGCGATCCGGGAGCTATCGTAGAACTCCTCGTCCGTGACCCCCATCCAGGCGCGGAGCCTGTCGCCGGAAGGATCCGTGAACGGTACGCCCGAGGCATGCACCCGCGTGCCGGGCGCCTGGCCGAAGACCGCGATCCGAGCCGTTGCCGACACGCGCAGCACCGGCCGCGGCAGGTGCGGGAGCGGGGCGCCGATCGGATTCTCGACGCAGGTTCGACAGGCGCGAATCTCGGCCAGCAGACGGTCAAGCGTCCCCGATGGTCCCTTCGCCATTCCATGGTCTCCGCATTCACGGGCCGCTGGCGACCCTAGAGGTCGATGATCATGCCGTCGGCGGCGACCATGACCCGCTCGCCGCGAACCTCGCTCTCGTGCGCGATCATCCGCCGGCCCATGTGGGTGAGCAGGATGCGTCGGGCTTCGAGCCGCGGCAGCTTGGCCTCGATGACGCGCCACGTCATGTGAGCGCGCATGTTCGCCTCGTCGTAGCCGTAGCATTCGGCAATGAAGAGATCGGCGCCGCGCGCTACATCCTCGAGCGCGTCCACCCATTCGGTGTCGCCGGAGAAACCGATGACCCGGCGGCCCGCGCCCGAGCCAGCAGAAAGCCTTAGCCCATAGGACGGGGCCCCCGAGGGATGCTGCACCTCGTAGGCTGTCACCTCGACGTTGCCGACGCTGGTCGGCGTTCGCTCTGCGATCTCCACGAAGCGCAGCTCGAACTTCCGCGAATACGCGAGCGCCCCGGGATAGAGCGCATCGGTCGCAGCACGGAAGCGGGCCTCGAGCCCAGGCGGTCCCACCACAGTGAGCGGTACCGTGCGGCGCATCACATGTTGCGCATGGATCAGCCACCACGGCAGCCCGCCGAAATGATCGCCGTGCAGATGCGTGATGTAGATCTCGGACACCCGCTCCGCGGCGAGTCCCGCGCGCTCGAGTCCCATGATCGACGTCACGCCGCAATCGATGAGAAAGGCGCCCGAGCCCGTCTCGACGTGAAAGCAGGTCTGCCAGCGCCCGCCCGAGCCGAACGCGTCGCCAGAGCCCAACACCGTGAACCGCATATCCCCCTCGCTCAACCCGCGACGCTCTTTGAAGTCTATGCCCCGGAATCGGGGGACGTGCTGTTCCCCAGGGAACACCAAGACCCGTCTCGTCGGGACCTCGCCCGCTTCCGGCGTTTTGACCCTCGATGGCGATACAGTCTACGCCTTGTGTCGGGCGAGCGTCACGTTGCCAGCGTCACGTTGCCAGCATCACGTTGCAAGCGTTTGGGCGGCGCGCCTTACAAGCCGGCTCGAAGCGGGTGGCCCTGGCAGCCCGGCCGTTGCGCTAGCGCCCGATACCGTGATCGCGCCGCCAGTCGCGGGGTCTCTGGAACTCTCCCGACCACACCCCGCGACGCCCTGCCTTCGCATCGCGCTCTTCGGCCTCGTAGCGCCCATAGGCCAGCGCATAGCCCGAGCGAACCATCTCCCGGTTGAGCTCGACCTCGCCCGCCGCGCAAACGCCGAGCAGGCGGCCGTGCTGGTCCGCCTCGGTCGCGCGGCAGCTGACGCGCTGGCCGCCGATCAACCGCTGAAGCGTGCGCCGCGACTCCTCTCCGCACGGCCACTGGCGGCCGTCGCGGGTACAGGTTTGGGGGCCTTCCGGCGCATCGATCCCGACCAGCCGGACCTCCCGCCCGTCGATGAAGAAGCTGTCGCCGTCGACGAGGCGCACCGTCCCAGACACCGGCTCGCGCGGCACCTCCGCCCCCGAGCCGCCGGAACGCCCGCCCGTAGCGGACCCGCCGCCGCCGTACCGGGTTGCAAGCGCACCATTGACGATCAGCACGGCAATGGCGGCCCACTGTAGCCAGCGCGGCCACGATCCGCCTCCGCCACTGCCGCCTCCGCGTCCGAATCGCCCTGGCCGCCAGTTACGATGCCCCTGTCCCCGGCTCATGTCGCTGTGATCCCCGATCAATCCCTTTGTGGACGGATTTTCTTCGTCCAAGCCTGGATTCGCCGACCCGCTGCTTCTCGGCTTAAACCCTAAGTTAGCGAATTCAATGGACATTAACCGTTGCCGGAAGAGCAGCTCGCGGAAGCACCGCGCCTCTGCCCGACCGTCTGCGCGGCTGCGAGTGTACGGCGAACGGGATGTATAGCACCACGACGACCGACGACGTCGCGAGCCTCCGGGGACGCAGTGACGCGCGCAAGCGCGCCACCGAGGAAATCCGCGCTGCGCGCTATCGGCTCGCCAACGGCACCAACATCAAGCCGGAGTTCGAGTACGAGCTGCTATCGATGTTCGTGCGCAACGAGATGGGCGCCGCCGTCACGATGCCGGCGTTGTCGATCATCTTCTCGCTCGCCTCGATGTTCTGGGCGCCCGTGCTGCAGGGTAGTCTCTGGCTGGTGATGGTGATCGCCGCCAAGGTGCTGCTCTTGGAGCTGGGGCGTCGCTTCCAGGCCCTGCCGCGCGAGCAGGTCGATCTTCGCGTCTGGCGCCGGCGGTTTCTGCTGGTCGAGCTCCTGAACGGTCTCGTATGGGCGGGATTCGCTCTGGTCGGCATCGGCTCGCACATCGGCACGCCGGGCAATCTCGTCTTCTCCTCGCACGTCTTCATCTTCGCCACGCTCATCGTGCTGCTGGCGATACGCATGACGTTCGCCTCGACCGTCATGACGATCCTCTACGCCGGCACCATTCCGATGACGCTTGCCGTCGTCCTGCGGCTGCTGCTGCTCAACGACCCGTTCTATTTCGCGCTCGCCTCGATGGCGGTTGGCGTCCACGTGTACTTTGTCTTCCTCGCCAAGGGCCTCAACTCGACCGCGCTCGCCATGCTCGAGTTCCGCTCGCAGAAGGACGCCCTCATCGCCGAGCTCGAGGAGCAGAAGGCCATTTCGGACGAGGCGCGGCGCCGGGCCGAGACCGCGAACAAGGCGAAGTCCCGTTTTCTCGCCACCATGAGCCACGAGCTGCGGACGCCCCTCAACGCCATCATGGGCTTCTCGGAGGTGATGAAGGGCGAGATCCTCGGGCCGATGAGCAATCCGACCTATCGCGAGTATGCCGGAAACATTCACGACAGCGGCCGCCACCTGCTGAACCTGATCAACGAGATCCTCGACCTGTCGCGGATCGAGGCTGGCCGCTACGAGTTGCACGAGGAGCCGGTCCGGCTGACCGACATCGCGGAGGACTGCTACCGCTTGTTGAAGCTCAAGGCGGATGCCAAGGGCGTCGCTATGGTCGAGGAGTACGCCCACGGGCTGGCGCAGGTGTGGATGGACCAGCGCGCGGTGCGCCAGATCGTGCTCAACCTCCTGTCCAACGCGCTCAAGTTCACGCCCAAAGGCGGCCGCATCACCATCACGGTGTCCCACACCCAGGACGGCGGCCAGTGGCTTTCGGTGCGCGATACGGGCCCCGGCATTCCCGAAGACGAGATCCCGAAAGTCCTCCAGGCGTTCGGCCAAGGCTCTCTGGCCCACCAGACGGCGGAGGGCGGCACCGGTCTCGGCCTGCCGATCGTGCAGAACCTGATCGAGCTACACGGCGGCCGTTTCGAGCTGCACTCCGAGTTGAGGAAGGGCACGGAGGCGGTGGTGTTCGTCCCCAAGGAGCGGGTGCTGCAGTCGGTCGGGCCGCTGCAGCCGCTCGGCCAGGAGCGTCACCGGCAGTCGGCGGCGGCAAGCCCCGACCAGACCAACGGACGACCGGAAGCGCCACGCTCGCCGCGCCGGCCGCGCCTCCGCCAGCCCGCGACACAAACCGGCTTCGCAGCCTGATCTTCAAGGCGCGCGCCTGGGTACCTGACGGGCGGCCGTGCTGCAGGGTACGGCAATTGCCAACCGCTCGCCCGATGCCTACATGTTCGCTCAGGATTGATACCCAGCCCGCCTACACCTTCGGTGGGCCGGCCGCTCGCGAAAGAAGGCAATGGCCATCGAAACCCCGTGCATCGGCGTCTGCGCCATCGATGCCTTGACCGACCTCTGCCGGGGATGCCTGCGCACGCTGCCCGAGATCGCCGCATGGGGCTCGCTGAGCGAGCTCGAGCGGCGGCGCATCATGCTGGAGCTGCCGGGCCGCCGTCTGCGCCTGGAGCGGAGGTGACGCCATGACGGTCTGGCTGGCACTCGCATTGGCGGTGCTACTCGGTTTGTTCTGGTTCCTACAGGGTGATGCAGGCAGCCTGGCCGCCTCGGGGCTCGACGAGGTGATGCCGTATCTGGGCGCGCTCGTCCTCGGCCTCTATGCGCTGTTTTTACTCGGCGGTCATCGCGCCCGCGTCGGACAGGCGATGCGCCATCTGGCGGTGTGGGGCGGGGTCATGCTGGCCTTTGTGGCGCTCTACGCCTACCGATCCGAGATCTCCGTGCTGTCCGGTCGTGTCCTCGGCGAGTTGGCGCCGCCCGGCCATTCCGTGGCGGTGGAGGTCGGAGATCAGGGGGAGCGGGCGGTTCGTGTCCGCCGACGCCCCGACGGCCACTTCATGGCCCGCGTGGAGATCGACGGCGCGCCGGTCTCGATGCTGGTCGACACCGGCGCATCGACGGTGGTCCTGAAGCCGGCCGACGCCGAGCGTGCGGGGATCGACACCAAGGCGCTCAAGTTCACGGTGCCCGTCCAGACCGCCAACGGCACCACATATGCCGCACCTGCCCGTCTCCGCGCCGTCTCGATCGGAGGTATCGTGGTGCGCGACGTCGAGGCCCTCGTCTCAAAGCCCGGAAACCTCAAGGAGAGCCTGCTCGGTATGAGTTTCTTAAGGCGCCTCCGCTCTTATGAGTTCTCTGGTGAGTTCCTGACGCTGCGCAGCTAGGCCCGGCCTCGCGGTGCACAGCGTCGGCGGCAGCAGCGGGTCGAGGCATGGCGTTCTCTTCAGGCACACGCACGCTGATCGGCGAGGCCGTTGGGTGGATCGGTTGTGCCGCCATCCTGGCCGTGGGCCTCTGGCACTTCGATGAGATCAAGGCTCACACGACCGCCTTGCTCGGCCACCCGCCGGCAGGACAGCTCGCGTCGCAACGGGCGCTGCCGACTGACAACTCAGTCGCGACCGGCAGCCGCGTCGAGCTGCGGGCCGGTCCTTCGGGGCACTTCCACGTCGAGGCGGAGGTCAACGGCCGCTCGGTGCCGGTGATGGTCGATACCGGAGCGACAATGGTGGCGCTCTCTTACGAGGACGCCGAGAGCGCCGGCATCTACCTCAGGCCCCAGGACTTCACGCACGGGGTCAACACGGCCAACGGGCGTGCGCGCGTCGCCCCCGTGCAGCTCGACCGGGTCTCGATCGGCGATATCACTGTGCGCAACGTACGCGCCGTTGTCTCAGAGCGGGGCCGCCTCTCCACGTCGCTTCTCGGCATGTCGTTCCTGAGCCGGCTGTCGCGCGTCGAGATGCGCTCGGGCACGCTTGAGCTCGAGGACTGATCGCCGAGTTGCCGCTCCACATGTCTGCGGCCGCCCCCGGAGCAACCGTTGACCGGTATGGCTCCCGGGCCTGCGTTAACCGGACGCAGAACCGCGCCCCGATTGTGCCTGCTCTGGTGCATATCGCCGTTGGCGCCCGCACGGCCGTCCGCTAGGTTCCCGCCGATAACACTCGATCCACGAGGCTTTCCCCATGCTGCCTATTCCGCGCGCCGACGTGGTGCCGAATACTGCCGACTTCGAGCGACTGCCGCTCGTGAAGCCGACCGGATTCCGCGAGTACGACGCCCGCTGGCTGTTCCCCGAAGAGATCAACCTCATGGGGCTCAACGCGGTCGGTCTCGGCATGGCGGTACTGTTCGACGAGCGCAAGGTGCCGAAGCGGATCGTCGTCGGCCACGACTTCCGCTCGTATTCGGGCGGGGTGAAGCAGGCGCTGATGACCGGCCTCCTCGCCGGCGGCTTCGAGGTCTACGACATCGGCTTGGCGCTTTCGCCCATGGCCTATTTCGCGCAGTTCGCTCTCGAAGTCGAAGGCGTCGCGATGGTAACGGCCTCCCACAACGACAACGGCTGGACCGGCATCAAGATGGGCCTCTCGCGCCCCCTCACGTTCGGGCCCGACGAAATGACCCGGCTCAAGGAGATCGTGCTCTCTGGCGGGGGCAAGACCGGCAGCGCGGGGCGCTACGTCTTCGTGCCCGACATGGCCGCCCGCTATCAGTCGGCGCTCCTCGACCGGCCGAAGCTCAAGCGGCGGCTGAAAGTCATCTGTGCGTGCGGCAACGGCACAGCCGGCGCGTACGCGCCCCAAGTGCTGGCAGCGGCCGGTTGCGAGGTGGTGCCGCTCGACGTCGGCCTCGACTACACCTTCCCTCGCTACAATCCCAACCCCGAGGACATGAAGATGCTGCACGCCATCGCGGACGCGGTGCGCGCGCATAAAGCCGACGTCGGCCTCGGCTTCGACGGCGACGGCGACCGCTGCGGTGTTGTCGACAACGAGGGCGACGAGATCTTCGCGGACAAGGTCGGTGTCATGCTCGCACGCGACATTTCTTCGCTGCACAAGAACGCCAAATTCGTCGTCGACGTGAAGTCCACGGGCCTCTTCACCACCGACCCAGTGCTCAACGCCAACGGGGCGACCACGACCTACTGGAAGACGGGACACAGCTATATCAAGCGCTTCAGCCACGAGACCAAGGCCCTCGTCGGCTTCGAGAAATCCGGTCACTTCTTCTTCAACCCGCCGCTCGGCCGCGGCTACGACGACGGCCTGGTCGCCGCCCTCGCCGTTTGCGACATGCTCGACCGCAACCCCGGGAAGTCGATGGCCGACCTCAAGAACGCCCTGCCCAAGACCTGGCAGTCTCCCACCATGTCGCCCCACTGCGGCGACGAGGTGAAGTACGGCGTCGTCGACAAGGTTATCGCCCATTACAAGAAGCTAGCCGCCGACGGCGCACAGATTGCCGGCCAGCCGATCCGAGACCTCATCACGGTCAACGGCGTGCGCGTGGTGCTGGCCGACGGAACCTGGGGCCTTGTGCGCGCCTCGTCGAACAAGCCCGAGCTGGTGGTGGTCGTCGAGAGCCCGACGTCGGAGGCCAACATGAAGGCGATTTTCGCCGAGCTCGACGGCGAGCTCGGCCGCCACCCGGAGGTCGGGGCCTACAATCAGAAAATCTGACCCCGTGACTGTCCCACACCGGCGCGCCGGAGCGCGCTGCCACTTTCGGCGCGAGCCAAGCAAAAAGGGGAGCCCCGGGCTCCCCTAAACTCGCGCCATCCAGGGCGAGGGTCTCATCACCAGCGGTGCTTGACCGTTCCGCGAATGGTCAAATCGTCGTCGGACGGCGTTGACTGCTGAGCGTCCGGCTGCTTGGCCTGATCGGCCGCGCCGTAGAGAAGCTCCAGCCCGAAATCCATTTTTGGCAACACGCCGAGCTTGCCGAGGCCCGGGATGCGCACCTCGGTGCCGCCGGTCGACTTCGGGGCGACGTCCGGCGCAAGCCCGACATCCTTGCCGATGGACGGCTGAGCCACCGCAGGAGTGCTCGAGGCCGGCGCACCGCCACTCTTCTGTTCCTGAAACGCGGCAGCCGCCGTGCTGATTCCGATCAGCAGCAGGCCCAGCCCCAGGATCTTTCTCGTCTTCATCCTCAACCCCGCAGTCTCGGCACATCGAGAGACGCGCACGCTGGAAACGTGATGCTTCGCGCCGACGAAGACAAGCATGTTTCGGCTGTGGTTAAAGCCATCTCTACGTTTCTGGCGCCGGGTGTGATCCCGATGCCATGTGACTGCAGCGCAACATAAGCACAAACAAGCGCTTATCCACAGAAAGGCCATCTTCCGTGGCTGGTCGGCAAAGAGAAAGGCCGCCTTGAGCGGGCGGCCTTTCAGAGAACAGAGAGAGACGAACCGAGGCGCGGATGCCGCCTCAGAAGCGGATGATACCACCCGTCAGGACCGCGTCGAAATTCTCGACCGCAACGTCGGCGCTGCCGGCGACACCACCGGTGGCGCTGACGCTCACGTCGATGTCGAAGTGGCGGTACATGACGTAGAGATCCATGGCAGCAGCCTCGATCTGCTGGTTGATGCCAACGCCCCAGATCGTCGTATCCGAGCCCGAGATGAAGCCACCGGCGAAGGCGACAGGGCCGCCGGCCGTCAGAGCGCCACCGGTCTCGTACTGACCGTACTCGCCATAGATCGTCGTGTTGCCGAGAGGCAGCCACTTGCGCTGGATGCCGGCCGTCAGCCACCAGAACTCGTCGCGGTCGTCGGCAGCGGCGCCGAAGCGGGTGCTCCGGTTGTCGTCGTTACGGAAGCCGTAGGCGCCCGTGACGTAGAGGCCGGTCGGAACGTGCATGACGGAGCCCGACAGACCCAGCGCGTCGCAGTCCGATCCGCCGCTGATGGCAGCGCCACTCAGGTCGGCGCACCCGTAGTCCTGGTCGGTCCACTGCTGATAGGCGATGCCGAAGGCGACCTTGACGCCGTTGAACTCGTTGGCGTAGCGCGCGGCGATGTCCCACACGTCGTCCTCGCCCCACGAGGCCGAGAGCTGGAAGCCCTGGATCGTCGGCGTCTCGTACTTGACGAGATTGAGACGGTTGCCCTCGCCCGGTGCACCCGGAGCATTCGACGACCAGGTGGCGCTGAGGCGCGGACCTGTTGCCCCGTTGCTGCCGCGGAGCAAGAACGCGCCGGCGAAGTCGGAGATGCCGGGCGTCAGGAAGTGACCCGTGTTCGCGAGGTTGATCTCGGTGATGCCGTCGGAGGCCTGGGAGGTCTGTCCGACCCACACCTTGCCGAGATCCTTGTTGTTGATCCACCACGCGGAGTGACGGACGTCCACGCCCTGACCAACGTCGTCGGTGTTCTGGTTGACGCCGTTCTGGTTGGCGCCGCGAACACCGAGCTCGAGCAGGTAGCCCGCCGACCAGCGGTCGTCGATCTTGGCCTCACCGACGAAACGGAAGCGCGAGCGCGCCATTTCGTTGGTGACCTGGTAGGCGTTGCGCTCGAATCCGTCATCCCAGAACAGAATGGCCTCGTTGACGTGGCCCGAGACGGTGAGCTTCACCTTGCGGTTGCCCTTGCGAGCAGACGTGGCCTCGAGCTCGGCGATGCGCTCCTCGAGGTCGGCGCAGCAGTTTCCACCCAAGTCGGCAGCATGCGCGGCCGACGCGAAGGCGGCGGCAGCAGCTGCGAGGGCGATCAGGCTGATCGTTTTCATTGGTCCCCCAATAGATATGTTCGATACGCCGGAACGTGGCTTCTCATGCATCCAGAAATCACGCGCGGCGTGGCTTCTACGGCGCGGGCAGCGATGGCCCGACAACGATCGCGAGCGCTGTCGATCTGCGCGTGCGCGCGCACTCGAACGCAACTGGAACACTGGACAGGAAAGATTGACGCGAGCGTCTGGAGAATGGGGCGCGGCCGTTCCGGCGGACCCGCAAGCACCGGCTAAAGGCCGACCGGGCCCACAGCGCGCGACGACTCGAACATGCTCTAGGGTTAGTCGAGGGGCTTGACTCGGGCAAACCCAGACTGCGTCGCGGACCAGCGTTGCGTGGTCTGTTGTTGCGTTCCTGCAACGAAATCAGGCAGCAGGCGTGCTCGACGAGGGTAAAAGCAGGCCGGGCCGACGAGTAGAAGGCCTCGAACGCGGTTCAATGCACCAACGCAACGACGCACGCCTCTGGATCAAAGCAGGAACAAATAGTTTGCAGTTTCCACAGGGGAATCAAGTTGCATCCCCACCGACATGCGGATCAGGACGCAGGCGACGGCCAGCGCTGCGCTCTGAGACCGGCGGCCCTCTCCCTGCGGACACAGCCTCGCGCATGCCCCCGCTCGCCGGCAAGCGAAGAGCCGCCCATTGCCGGGCGGCTCTCCGTATTCTTAAGTCGATCAAACGGCGATCAGAAGCGGATGATGCCGCCGACCGTCACAGCCTGGAAGTCCTCGACGTTCCGCTTCGTCTGGCCAGCCGTGGCGCCCGTGGCGCTGGTGAACACGTCAGCCTTGATGTTGCGGTAGCCGATGTAGAGGTCCATCGCGGCAGCGTCGATAGACTGGTTGAAGCCGAGGCCCCACATCTCGATCTCAGAGCTCGAGATGCGATCGCCTGCAGCAGCGCCCGTCAGACCGGTGGCGCCCGGGACGAGGCCGGCCGCGGTCACGGCAGCACCGTTGTCGTACTGGCCGTACTCGCCGTAAACCGTCGACTTGCCGATGCCGAACCAGTTCTGCTGGATACCGGCAGAGAGGTACCAGAACTCGTTCGTGTCATCGACGTTGGCGCCGAACAGGGCGTCAGCGTTGTCGTCGTTGCGGTAGCCATAGGCGCCGGTCACGAAGAGGCCGGTCTGGACGTGCATGATAGAGGCAGAGAGGCCAAGAGCGTTACAATCCGCCCCGCCGCTCGTCGCACCGTTGAGATCGGCGCAACCGTACTCGGCCTGACCGTCCGACCAAGCCTGGTAGGCAATGCCGGCAGCGAGCTTGAAGCCCGACATCTCGCCCGCGTAGCGCAGCGCGACGTCCCACATGTCGTCCTCGCCCCAGGCCGCGGAGAGAGCGAAGCCCTGGATCGTCGGGGTCTCGTACTTCACGACGTTGTTGCGGTTGCCTTCGCCCGGTGCGCCCGGTGCGTTCGACGAGTAGATGCCGGCGTAGGTCACGTTGGCCGTTGCGCCGTTGGTGTTGCGCAGGAAGAAGCCACCGTTGTAGTCCGTGAGGCCGGGCGTGATGAAGTGACCGCGACCCGAGAGATCGATCTCGGTGATGCCGTCGGAAGCGGTCGAGGTCTGTCCGAGCCAAACCTTGCCGAGCTGTTTGTTCGCGATCCACCACGCCGAGTGACGAATGTCGAGTGCGGCAGCGGCGCCGTCATCAGTGTTCTGGTTGTTGGTGTTGCCACGCGGAGCGCGGACACCGATCTCGAGGA
Organism: uncultured Hyphomicrobium sp.; assembly: GCA_964471635.1. Lineage (GTDB taxonomy): Bacteria > Pseudomonadota > Alphaproteobacteria > Rhizobiales > Hyphomicrobiaceae > JAKAML01. The sequence goes on along the minus strand of CAYYGO010000009.1, from coordinate 10,174 downwards.
GGTAGCCGGCCGACCAATCGGCGTTGATCTTGGCATCGCCCACGAAGCGGAAGCGCGTGCGCGAAATCTCGTTCGTTGTGATGTAGGCGTTCGTCTCGACGCCGTCGTCCCAGAACAGGATCTGCTCGTTCACCTGACCGGAGACGGTCAGCTTGACCTTGCGGTTGCCTTTGCGAGCCGTGGTGGCCTCGAGCTCGGCAACACGCTCCTCAAGATCCGCGCAGCAATCGCCGCCCAGATCAGCAGCCTGGGCGGAGGCGATGCCGCCAACCAGACCCGCAGCGGCGATCAACGCCACAAAACTCGACTTCATGTGTCCCCCGATCATACTAACTCTCCGTTGGACTTACTCAAGGCACCCAAGGCAACCGCCTCTGCGCCGCGATAAGCTCTGCCGCTCAGCGTCCGCAGTGCCGGGTGAACCACCCCAGGGCGCTCCGTTGCCTTCGCTGAGGAAGAATTAGCCAGCAGGTCGGGTCCCGTAAACCCGAAAAGGCCACTTCAACAGCATTGCAGGTTCCCAAGTGGCGTATTTGCAACGACTTTGAGTCGGGAGGGTGAGTTTCGAGCCGTGTTTCAGGGCAAAAGTCATCTCTGCGATACTCTCTCCAAGAGTATAATCAGCTGTTACCGACCCCGTGGAGGTCCTTGTGAGATGCGCTCAGAGCTATATTTTAAGCCACAAATGCGGCCCGTCCGGTGCCGTGGCAACGCTTTCGGAGCGGCGCTAGCCCGGCTGTCAGAACTTGACGTAAACGTCAACCATGCGCCGCGACACCTGCGGCCGGAGGAAGCGAGCCAACACCCATGACGAACCCAACGGATGCCACGCAGACGTCGCGGGAACCGGACTTGCAAAAAGTCTTGGTGGTCGGTGGCGGGCCTGCCGGTCTTGCGGCGGCACTGGCACTTGCGCGATCGGGGCTCGAGGTCACACTGGCCGCCGCTGACACCCGCCGGACGGTGGCGAGCGACACGCGCACGGCGGCCCTCTTCTCCGGCTCGATCGAGCTTTTGCGCAATCTGGGGGCATGGGAGGGCATCGCGCCTGCTTCCGCACCGCTCGCAGCGATCCGCATCGTGGACCGGACGGAAGGCTTCCTCAGCGCGCCTGAAACGCGCTTCGATGCCGCCGAGATCGGACAGGACGCCTTCGGCTACAACGTGCCCCAGGCCGCATTGGTGCAAGCGCTGTGGGCCTGCATCGAGGCCGAGCCGAACGTGCGCGTCGAGGTCGGCCCGGTGGGGCGCATCACATGCGGCGGCCCCGTCGCGACCGTCGAGCTGGCCGACGGGCGGTGCCTCTCGGCACCTTTGCTGGTCGCGGCAGACGGACGCAACTCGCCAGCACGTGAGGCGGCAGCCATTCCGACCCGGAGCTGGACCTACGATCAGGCCGCAATCGCGTGCGTGTTCACCCACACCCGCCCGCACGACGCGATCTCGACCGAATTGCACCGCCCAGCCGGACCGCTCACCACGGTGCCAATGCCGGGGCTCGCCTCGAGCCTCGTTTGGGTCGACCGGCCTGCGGAGGCCGCGCGGCTCAAGGGGCTGCCGGACGACCTCTTCCGGAGCGAGCTGGCCGGTCACCTCAACGGGCTCCTCGGCTCCATCGGCGACATCGGCCCGCGTGCGACATTCCCACTGTCGGGCCTCACTGCCGAGCGTTTCGGGCAACGGCGCGTGGCACTGGTAGGCGAGGCAGGGCACGTCATCCCGCCGATCGGTGCGCAGGGCCTCAATCTCGGGCTCAGGGATGCGGCCACCATCGCGGAGCTGGCCGGGGACGCCATCGTGGTCGGCGCCGATCCGGGCGGCAGTCCGGTGCTCGACGCCTATACCGAGCGGCGGCGGATCGACGTCGCAGTCCGCGTCTGGACCATCGATATCCTGAACCGGTCGCTAACGAGCTGGTTGCCGCCCGTGCAGCTTGCTCGCGGCGCGGGCCTCGTCGCGCTGAAGACGCTCGGCCCGTTGCGCCGCCGCGTGATCCGCGAGGGCCTCGGGCCCACGTCGAACGTCCCGCGTCTGATGCGGTCACGGGCCGCTTGAGCCCCGCGCCATGAGCCCCTTCGGCGCCGACAGCGTCCGCGGCATGTCAATCGCACTGGAACGCTCGCTTGACGCACGCCCCTCGAATGCGTCATGAGCGGCGCTCCACGTGTCGGCGTCGCCGCGCGTGGCGATACCCGCCCCTTGAGCGGGCCACACCCGCCGAGACGAGACCGTCAATACAAAGATGTCGACGCCCGTGAGCCCTCTGCGTGACCTCCAGTTCCGACTGGAGTACCTGCTCCTGCGCGGCATCGTCGGGCTCGTCAGGATCATGCCGCTAGACACCGCGACCGCGTTCTCTGCCCGATGGTGGCGCATCCTGGCCCCCATCGTTTCTCGGAAGCGGCACACGCGTGCGCTGGCAAATCTTGCGATCGCGTTCCCGGAGAAGAGCGAGGCCGAGCGGCTTCGCATCGCCCGCGCCCACTGGGAGAACCTCGGCCGTGTCATGGCCGAGACGATGTTGCTCGACCGCGTGCTGGCACGACCCGAGCGCATCCGCATCCGAAACGCGGCGATGTTCGCACGCTATCGCGACAAGCTCGGTCCGGCCGTCGGCGTGTCGCTGCACATGGGCAATTGGGAGCTTGCGATCTGGCCGCTGACGCTTGCTGGCGCCAACCCCGCCGCGGTCTACCGCTCGGTCAACAACCCGTATGTCGACCGATATCTGCGCGAGCAGAGGAAGGATCTCTATCCGGGCGGCCTGTTCGGGCGCGGCAAAGTCGAGGGCGATCACGGCGATACACAGCGCACGGCCCGTCTAATTACGGACTATGTCCGGCGCGGCGGCCGGCTCGGCATCGTCTGCGACCTGTTCGACCACACCGGGATCCCGGTGCCGTTCTTCGGCAAGCCCGCGAAGACACAAGCAATTGCGGCGATGATCGCGCGCCGCGTCGGGGCCCGGATCTGGCTCGCACGATGCGTTCGCATCGGCACCGGGAGCGAGTTCGAGATCGAGCTCGAGGAACTCCGCGTGCCGCGCACGGCGAACCAGAGCGAGGACGTGCGCTCGATCATGACCGCCATGCAGGAGCATTTCGAGGCATGGGTGCGGGAGAACCCCGAGCAGTGGATGTGGTCGAACCGCCGCTGGAGCTGAGAGCGTGGCGCGCAATCCCAGCCCGTCGGTGCTTCCGGCCCGCTCGCCGGTAGCCCCGCGCGCATGTTCGCACTGATGTTCGCACACCGACATGAACACCGCCGCACGCGCACGATCTGCGAACATGATGCGCTGCGAGCACACCCCTGTGGCCTGCGGGTTTCACGGCGCGCGACGCGATGACGGAAAAAGGCACCGCGCATCACCGGTAGTGCGATCCTTATCAACCTTCGGCATCGGTCGGGGGAGAGGCGACCATGCGGTAGAACGCCTCGACGAAGCCCGCGTCCGGGTATTCCTCGATGCGGACGATCTGCCCATTGCCGACCCGTGCGGCGACGGAATACCGGTCGGACAGGATCACACCGCTGACCTTGTGGCGGTAGGAATAGTCGACGCGAAAGCGGACCACTCCGTCTGCCGCCGTAAACCCGGACGCGACAAACCTCAGATAGATGAACTCGCTTCGCAGCGCATCGAGCAGCTCGCGTAGCGCAGCGATGCCATGGCGCTCGCCTCCGAACGGAATGACCTTCGGATCGAGGTGAAGCACATAGACGATATCTGGAGAGCACAGCGCGAGAGTGCCCTCGATATCGTGGGCTGCCCAGACCTCGTAGGCTCGGCGCACGACCGCTATGGCGGGTTCGTCTGAATGATCGCGCATCGGTGCGGTGCCCAGCATCAAAAGACGGTGCGGCGCTCTGCTCGCCCTGCGCCGCTTGGGATGCTGATCCCACGTCGACCACCGAGGGTCAACGGGCCACGCCCCGAATGGCCCGCGCCTTGAGGAATGTTGATCAGAGACTGAACCGCCAACCCGTTGCGATACCGGTGAAGAAGAAGCCGCCGAGACCCACCGTGAAAACCAGCCAGCCCCACAAGGTGTGCTCGATCCAGACGGCCCAGAACGAGCGCGTCACGGCATAGCGCCAAGCGAACAGCACGCCCAGTAGGGCGGTGCTCACGACGGCAAACCAGTTCCAGAAAATGACGTGGCCGAACCCAAAAAGAAGGCCGCTCGTGAGCACGAGCCCCCAGCGCCTCCGCCCGAACAGCGGGCCGTAGCGGTGGAAGAACAGGGTCCGGTAGACAAGCTCTTGAACAAGAACAGAAAAAATTGGGTAGTTGGTCAGGACCTTGCGCCACACGCCCGGCCGCTCGCGGGGCAGCGAGAGAAAGGCATCGGGCAACTCCTGCGCAACGTAAGCGGCGACGGCGCCGCCGGCGACGAGAAACACCGCGAGGATCGAGCCCAGCGCGGCCCGCGGCACGCCGCGCCCAAGCTCGGACCTTAGGGCAAACGTGCGGTCGGCGAGGAAATAGAGCACGAGGGCGATGAGCACCGGGAACAGCGCGGCCCAGACGGGCACGCGCAGCCCGTATATGGCGTGGGTCATGGCCAGCGGCGCGCCGACGAAAATGACCAGCATCTCGACCGCGAGCCAGATGCGTCGCAGGCCGTCCGGATGCTCGATGTGATCGGGCCGCTGCCGCGTGCCCGCGGCCGCCAGCGGACGATCGCCTGCCGGCGCGGCCGCGCTCAGCATCGAGAGACCGCTGCCGCCTCGCTCCGACGGCAGGCGATCACGCGACCTTCATCTTTTTGATCGCGGCCGAGATGGTATGGCGGATCTTGTGCCAACCCTTGGAGCCTTCGCTCGTCATCCAGTTCATCTGCAGCGAGCGGCGCTGGCCCTCGAAGGGATGGTGGCCGTGCCAAGAGTTGTCGGCGCGCTTGAAGACCAACAGCGTGCCGTTGTCGGGCTGGACCTCGGCTGCGTAGTCGTCCACGTCGTGACCGTTGCGCAGAATGCGGAGCCGGCCGCCATCCTGCTTCCAGTCCTGATTGAGGTAGAGCAGGACGGTGATGATCTTGTCCTTGCTGTCGGTATGGATCTGGCCGTCCTTGGCGCGCGTGTAGCCGCGCAGCGAGTACATCTTCGGCCGCCCCTCGAGCTCGACCCCGAACTTCTCCGCGATCAGCGCCTCGAAGGCCGGGCTGTCAAGCTCGTCGATGACCTCCTTGATGGTCATCGTCTGCTCGAGGCTCTCGATCGGGTACGAGCCGCCCCGCTCGATATTCGGATAGGTTGCGTTGATGCGGGCGACGCTATCGGGCGACAGGAACGCCGGCACGATGGTGTAGAGGAAGGGCTCGGTCTCGACCCTGGCGGCCTTGAGCTTGTCGAGATTGAGATGAGCCGTCGCCATCCGTATCCTCCTCCGATCCAATGCGCTCGTTCTGGCGGCCGCCGAGATTGCCCGGCGAGGCTAGCCCTGAGCGGTGTCCGGCCGCGACAACAGCCCGGAAAGCATCGCCACGCGCCGAGCATAGCGCGCCTCGATCTCATCCGCGATCCGGCGGCTCGAATCAAGCGGTGTGTAGCTCCAATCCGGCATCACATCGACGCGATCCGGCAGCTCGCGTGTCGCCCCCTGCCCGCGCAACGCGGCGTGGAAGCGGCGGAATTTGCTCGATCCGCCCGACGGCGTGAAGACGTAGACCGGCCGTCCGGTGGCACACGCCTCGCCCGTCATGTTGACGCTGTCGGCGGTGACGACGAGCGCGTCGGCATGGGCGAGGAAATCGGCGTAAGGGTTCGGGCCCTCGCCAGTGTAGACGATGCGCGGGCGTCCCTCGGTGGCCCGAAGCACCACATCGCGCAGCCGCGCATGGGTCCGCCGCGACGTCGTGACCATGAAGCTCGCGCCGAGTGCGCCGAGCGACCGCAGTGCCGAGCCGAGCCGGTCGTCGTCGGCGTCCTTGAAGCGATAGACGGCGTTCTTGCCGCCGAGGATGACCGCGACGCGGGGGCTGGGTAACGCGGCGATGGCGTCGGGCGCGCAGGCGCGCAGTGCCGCAAGCCGTTCGGCAGAGAATGCATGGGGCGCGGTCGCCGTGGCCAGGACGTTGACCCCGCGCAATGGGTCGTGGGCCGGAACCCACAGGAAATCCGCGATGTTGCGCCCGGCCTTCGGGTCTTCGAGCACGACGGTGTAGGTGGCCGCACCTGCGGCCCGCTTCAGGGCGCGGATGTAGGGGATGCTGGCCCGCCCCACCGCGAACGCGATCGCCGGCCATGGCGCCGCGAAGGCGCTGCCCGGCATACCGAAGCGCTCGGCCGGCGAAACGGGCCCCCATGGCGCGGCCCAACGCCATGGCCCCTTCGGCGCGACCTGCTTCATCTCGACGTGCACGCCGAGGGCCAAGGCGACGCCCAACGCCTGAGTATCGTGGCCGGCCTTCCCGTCGGTGATGACCCAGCAGGGCGCGCCAGCAAGCGGCCGTTGGGGCACAGTTTGCGGGGGAAGGCCGGGACCAGGACCGGGACCAGGACCAGGACCTCGGGCCGAGACGGGTGTTGGGCGAGGCGTCGAGTCGCTCATGCCGCGAGTTGGCCCACCCGCCCGGCCGCTGTCGAGTGCCGCGCCGCCGCAGCCGCTCACGTCAGGCCGGGTTCCCGCAACAATTGAAAAAACGCACTGGCTGCCGCATACCATTCATGACGCTTCGATCCATTCGTAGCGTGTGACTGATGGGCCTTTGATGACGCCCGGCTTCGGCCCCTGGACGGAGTGCCACGCCCCACCATGCCGCTTATGCTCGACGCGACCGACTGGCGCATTCTGAAAGAGCTGCAGGCGGATGGACGCATGACCAACGTCATGCTGGCGCAGCGCGTCGGGCTGTCGCCGCCGCCCTGTCTCAGGCGGGTGCGCGCCCTCGAGGAAGCGGGGCTCATCACCGGCTACACGGCTCTCGTCGACGGCAAGGCGCTCGGCTACTCGCTCGTTGCGTTCGCCATGGTGCGACTGCACAACCAGGCCGAGAACGACCTGCGCGCCTTCGAGAACCGGATCCTCGCCTGGCCGCTGGTGCGCGAGGTGCACATGCTGTCGGGCGAGAGCGACTACATGCTCAAATGCGTGGCGCGCGACCTCGCCGCATTCCAGGAGTTCGTGCTGGCGACGCTGACGGCGGCGCCCAACGTGGCCAGCGTGAAGACGTTTCTCACCATCCGACAGGCGAAAAGCGACCCTGGAGTACCGATCGTGCCCGGTGGGCGTGACGGGTGGGCGTGACGGGGGGTGAGCGCGAGGCTCGCCCTGGTCAGGCGCCGGTGACCGTTTTGCAGGCCTTGATGCAGGCAGCACAGGCCTCGGCGCAGTCACGGCATTCCGTGTGATGACCCTCGTGCTTGCGGCACTCGGCCTCGCAATCGGCGAGCACGAGCGTGCAGACCTTGGCCAGCTCGGAGAGCCGCGCGCCGTCGATCGACGCGACGCGAACCAATGCGCCGCACACCGGCAGCATCTGGGCGACAAGCGACATGCAGAGTTTCATCGACGTGTCGCCAGCGCCGAGCTGGCGAATGCAATGCGCTTGGCAGACCTCGGCCACCGCGATGCAATCGGCGGCAGCGCGGATGAGGCCAGTGTGCTTGGCGGCCGTTGCCGGAGCCGCGGAGGCGGGCGTTGCACTCGTCGTGGCTGTGGCGGCGCCCAGGGTCAACCCCACAGCGGCACCGATCATCACAGCGCGGCGCGACGCCCCCTCTCCGGAACGGTCGGCGGGCTGGGCGGCGGATGCATGGGTCATGGGGCGATCCTGATCTCGGGCTAAGAGGGTTGGGCGGGCTGACGCGAAGAGTGCGAGGCCAAGAGAACGGCTGCCTGGACTGCCGGACTCGGAACTGCCGGACTCGGAACTGCCGGACTCGGACGCCGAGTTCGAGGGGATGCCCCATCCGACGCGCCGTCGACTCTGGTTCGGAGCCAACGTTTAGCAGCGGCCCGTCCCCGCCGGCAACGCCTAGCGCTCCCGCTCACGCAGTCTTGACCCGGTGTGTTGACCGTGGACGGCATGAAAGACGGGCGCACGCGAGTACTGGCAAGCGACGGAGGCCTTCGCCCCCTCGGACGCCTATTTCCACTCGATCTTCAGAACCTCGTAGCTCTTCGAGCCCTTGGGCGTCGTCACCTCGGCGCTTTCGCCTTTCGACTTGCCGATGAGCGCGCGCGCGATTGGCGACGAGATCGAGATCTTGCCTTCCTTCACCGACGCCTCGAGATCGCCGACGATCTTGTACTTGACCTTCTCCTCGGTGTCCTCGTCGACCAGCGTCACCGTAGCCCCGAACTTGATCGTGCTGCCCGACATCTTGGCCGGGTCGACGATGTCGGCGCGCGACAGCTTGTCCTCGAGCTCGGCAACCTTGGCCTCGTTGAGACCCTGTGCCTCCTTGGCGGCGTGATACTCGGCGTTCTCCGACAGGTCGCCGTGCGCGCGTGCCTCGGCGATGGCCTGGATGATACGCGGCCGCTCCTCCGACTTGAGGCGCAGAAGCTCGGCCTCGAGCGTCTTGTAGCCCTCAACCGTCATCGGAACCCGTTCCATCGCCATCTCCAATATCCGTAACCGCCCGGGTGTGCTCCACCGGGGCGGCAAGTGCCGCAGTATATGACGCTGAGGGGAACTGCCGGAAGCCACCGCCAGAGGGAGCTGTGGACGAGCCCCCCTCACTAGTCAGGGGGTGCGCGCCATGTAGCTCTGAAGCGGCGCGACCTTCAACGTATCGGCCTTGAGGGCCTTGATCGCCCTCGTGACTGCAACGGCGCCAGCCAAAGTTGTATAATAAGGTACGTGATTGAGCAAGGCGGAGCGCCGGATGTCCTTGCTGTCGGCCAGGGCCTTGGCGCCCTCGGTTGTATTGAAGACCAGCGCCACGTCGCCGTTTTTTATGACATCGACGATATGGGGACGACCCTCGAGCACCTTGTTGACCACCTCGCACTGCACGTCATGGGACTCGAGGTGACGCTTGGTCCCGCGCGTGGCGATGACCTTGAAACCCATCGCCACCAGCTCCTTCAGCGGCGCGACGATGCGGTCCTTGTCGCTCTCCTTCACCGACACGAAGACGGTGCCGCCGGAGGGCAGCTTCTGGCCGGCGCCGATCTGGCTCTTGCCGAAGGCGACCGCGAAATCACGGTCGATGCCCATCACCTCGCCGGTCGAGCGCATCTCAGGGCCGAGCACGGGGTCGACCCCCGGGAAGCGGGCGAAAGGAAACACGGCCTCCTTGACGGCGATGTGGTCGAGCTTGCGCTGGGCGAGCTTGAAGTCCGCAAGCGGTCGGCCGGCCATCACCTCCGAGGCGATGGCCGCGACCGGCAAGCCGATCACCTTCGCGACGAACGGCACGGTGCGCGAGGCACGCGGATTGACCTCGAGGATGTAGACGGTGCCGTCCTTGATCGCGAACTGCACGTTCATGAGCCCGACGACCTTCAGCGCCAGGGCGAGCGCACGCGACTGGCGCTCGAGCTCGGCGATGACGGCCGGCGTCAGCGAGTGCGGCGGCAGCGAGCAGGCGCTGTCGCCCGAGTGGATGCCGGCCTCCTCGATGTGCTCCATGATGCCGGCGACGAAGATGTCGCGGCCGTCCGAGAGGCAGTCGACGTCGACCTCGACCGCGTCGGTCAGATAGCTGTCGACGAGCAGCGGCCGCTTCGGCGAGACGACGAGCTCGGAGGGCCGGTCGAGAGTGGCGGATAGGCGCGCGATGTAGCGGTCGATCTCGTAGCCGTCGTGGACGATCTCCATGGCGCGGCCGCCGAGCACGAACGAGGGGCGGATGACCACCGGGTAGCCGATGGCGTCGGCGACGGCACGCGCCTCCCCAGGCGAGCCGGCAATGCCGCTGCGGGGCTGGTTGAGACCGAGCGTGTCGATCAGCGCCTTGAAGCGGTCGCGGTCCTCGGCGAGGTCGATGGCGTCGGGCGAGGTGCCGAGGATCGGCACGCCGGCCTCCTCGAGCGCTGCGGCGAGCTTGAGCGGCGTCTGGCCGCCGAACTGGACGATGACACCCTTGACGCTTCCGCTCCTCTGCTCGGTGCGGATGATCTCGATCACGTCCTCGGCCGTGAGCGGCTCGAAGTACAGGCGGTCGGAGGTGTCGTAGTCGGTCGAGACGGTCTCGGGGTTGCAGTTGACCATGATGGTCT
>CAYYGO010000008.1:79448-97027 GCA_964471635.1 uncultured Hyphomicrobium sp. | reverse complement strand
GGTCCTCCTTCCGGAAATATACATCGGGATGGACCACTTCAGTGGGGGAGGATCAACCGGCGTAACCCCGATCGCGCGAACGGCGTCGGCTACAGACTTCCCCTGCGAAACCAGAACGTCCACCTGGCGCAGCTTCGTCACGATCTCTTCAGGCTTGTGGCGCTTCCTCGGCATCTCGTGGTCCTCCTTCCGGAAATATACATCGGGATGGACCACTTCAGTGGGGGAGGATCATCGCCGACGTCGGTGCCCGAGAGCAGACGGCTGGTCGTGCGGCCGCCAACGTCCCACTCCCCGGCGCGCTGCAGATAGCGCGTGTGCTCGCGCAGCCAGCCGTGGTCGGTCTTGAGCACCTTGACCAGCTCGCCCATGCTGATGCGATAGCTGACGCCGGGCTTCTTCGGGTCGTTGAAGAACTGGATGTAGTTGAGCGCCGACAGCGCGGGCGGGACTGGGACATCCTCGAGCGGGCGGCAGACCACGGGGATGATGCGTTTGCCGAGGTCGACCGCCTGCTGCACCTCCCAGGCGCAGATCTCCGACCGGGCCGACGACGGCGACAGCACGAACACCACCGTGTCCGCCTCGCGGATCATAGCGCCGAGCTTCTCGCGCCAGTTCTCGGCGCCGTGGATGCCGTGGCGGTCGAGCTTCGGCTCGAAGCCCGCGTATTCGAGCGCCACGTCGAGCTGATCGGCAAACGCGAGGTCGTCGCGGCTGTAGGAGATGAAGACGCCAAGCTTGCCCGCCTCCGGCAGGACGAGCTTGCCCGCCTCTGGCGTGACAGATCTACCCGTCTCTGGCGTGGCGAGCTTGTGGGCCTCGCGCTTCTCATCCGCCATCGGCGGCCCCCGGTACGCAATACGATCGAGCAAGAATGTGCGCACAGTGATGCACGGCGCGGGCTCGTGGGCAAGGGGGCGCGGAAGTACGAGCTTGCAGGGCCGGGCGGCGCGTGTCGCCAGTGCATCGCGTCGGCGGGCGCAGCTTCCGGAGCCCTCCGGCCTCTGCTAGTCTTCCCCCGCCAAACATGACAGGTGGCGTCAATGAACGATCCGCAGTCAGCACCGATTTCTGCGAATAAGGTGCGCTCGACGCTTAGGCCGTCGCACGAATTAAAGCTACTAATGGCCATTTCGAGCGGCATCCTCTTGATCATGTTCTTCATGCCCAGAAGGCTACCGGTTCACTACGCAGCGGTAACCTGGATTGCCCTGGCCACTTCCATAGTCGCATTCTTTTGCTATCGGTTCTACATTCGCAGCACTCAGCTGCGCCTGAACCAAGAGGCGAGCGTTTCGATGGCTGGTGACGAGGCGTTTGCCCTGTATCTACGGCCGTTCACCAGCGCGCGCAAGCATCTCGTTCCAAATTCAATGCCTGAGCGGTCGGACAGATTGTTGATCGGGGCTTGGTGGGACATCGAGTTCGCCATTACCCTTGCGATGGACGGCGCAATGCCGCTCGTGGCAGTCGGAGACAAACACAGAAGCTTCGGCGCATCAAAGGTCTTGACGACAGATTCCGCGTGGAAACAATTGGCCGTAGACTTGATGCGCCGCGCCAGGGTGATCGTGCTCCTGCCAAGTCAGCAACCAGGGACGGCTTGGGAGATCGAGCAGATCTTGCGAACGCCAGACCTACGCACCAAGACAGTGTTCCTAATGCCTCCTTCAACTTGGCGACTCAAGCGCATCCTCGCTCCATGGCAGTGGCTCCGGGAGCGCCGGTCGTGGGAGCAAACGAGAGATCACTTCAAACGAAGCGGCTTAGTTGCGCTTCCCGAGTACAATGCTTCCGGGGCAATCTTCGTAGTTGGATCAGATGGCAACCCTAGCATTTTATGGCCGTCGGGCGACTATTCACACGCATATATTGGGCGTCTACTTTCCGCTGTCGCCGAAGCAGGGCAGATCGAACAAACGCCAGAAGCACGCGAGAAGCAGCTGCAAGAATTGTCGTTTGGGTTTACCCCACGAAACCATGCAATGGAATCTGTCTTTTCAGTGTTATGGGCATTCATTGCATTTGCGACGATTCGAGCTATTGCATATGAACCGTTCCATGTTCCGAGTAGCCACATGTCTCCGACACTCATAATTGGAGATTATTTCTTTGCGTCGAAGGGAGCATATGGCTGCAGTCGCTTTACTTATTCAGGGGTGGACCTCGGATTCGAGGGGCGCATTCTGGAAGCATTGCCAGAGCGCGGTGACGTAGTTGTCTTCTATCCGCCGAAAGATAACCTGACGCATCATGTGCATCGGGTTATTGGCCTGCCAGGTGACGAAATTGAATTACGAGGTGGCACTCTTGTTGTAAATGGAACGGACATCCCGAGGGTTCGCAGTGGCTCATTCAATATAGTTGATTACGGCGGAGTTCCAATAGAGGGGGCGGTCTACACTGAAACACTTCCGAATGGGAAGTCATACTCCGTGCTCGATACCGAGAGCGGCGGGTTTCTCGACGATGTTGGTCCGTATACAGTTCCGGCGGGCCACTATTTTATGTTGGGCGATAATCGTGACAACTCCTCGGACAGCAGGCTTGCTTGGGCGATCGGCTATGTCCCACTGGAGCGAATTGTCGGGCGTGTAGAGATTCTGCACTTCTCCGCCGCAGTCAATGAGCCAAGCGCTTGGCGGTGGACGAGTCCTTGGACATGGTCCTTTGACGTTCGGTGGCAGAGAATTTTTTCAAGGGTGCACTGAAGGCGGCACGTGCGGTTTTTTAGGAAACACAAATTGCGCATGCATGCCGGCCGTTTGCAGATCATCGGCGATGCAACGGTGGCGACGGCGCCGCAGCTTCTCTTGCCCGCCGGCCTCTGCTAGTCTTCCCCCGGCTGACGATTATGACAGCTGCTCGCTGCGCTGCGGAACGGCCGTGCGGTGAGTAATTTCGGTGACACTGTCGTTTCAAGTTTCTCGAATTCATCCAGGAGGACCGGATGCCTTCTGCCGCTCCCTCGAATAAGCACACTAACGCGCTCAAGCTCTTCATCTCCTACTCGCGTCGGGACTCGGCGGCGGCGGACGCGCTGGTCGAAGCGCTGACGGCGCGCGGGTTCGAGGTCAAGATCGACACGCGCGATCTGCCGTTCGGCGAGGAATGGAAGATCGAACTGGCCGAGTTCATCCGCCTCTCGGACACGGTCGTCTGGCTCGTCTCCCCGCATTCGGCCACCTCCAAGTGGGTCAACTGGGAACTCGACGAGGTCAAGCGGCGCAGCAAGCGGCTGGTTCCGGTGATGATCGGCGACACGCCGCCGGAGACGCTGCCGCGTCAGCTGGGCGAGATCCACATTCTCCCCGTCGGCCGGCTCTACGATCCCGCGCGCGACATCGATACGCTGGTCGAGGTTCTTGAGACGGACCACGCGTGGCTCAAGGAGGCGAGCCGCCTGCAGGACCGGGCCGCGGAGTGGATCACGCATGGGAAGAAGTCCGGGCGACTGCTGACGCCGAGCGCACTTAAGGTCGCTGAGCGCTGGAAAGACGATCGCCCGGACAAGGCCCCCGCGCCAGCGCAGGAGGTGCTCGATCTCCTGCACGCCAGCCGGCAGGCGGCCAATCGCTGGCAACGTCGCGTGTTGGGCGGCAGCATTGCCCTGACGCTCGGCGCATGCGCGCTGGCGGGGTTCGCGTATTGGCAGCGCGGAGTGGCCGTTCAGCAAACCAAGGTCGCCGAGGAACAACGAACCGAAGCAGTCACCCAGCGGAATGTTGCCGAGACACAACGCCGCGTGACCGACGACGTCCGCAAACAGGCTCAATCGACGGAGTCAGGGCTGCTCTCCAGATCGGCAAGCCAGCTCTACGACCATCAGAGCGTGCGCGACGCCGGTACTGCGATGCTGCTGGTGCTCGAAGGACTTCCGGACACGGCGAGCGACGATCCGGTCGCACAGACGCGCAAACACGCGCCCGAGGCCGAGGTCCAGCTCGGGAGTTCCTTGCGCGCCGTACTGGAGCGGGCCGCACTCGCGGACGGCTGGTCGGCGGCTTTCAGCCCCGATGGGACCAGGATTGTCACTGCGTCCTCTAACAACAATGCGCGGCTGTGGGCGGCTGACGGCACCCCGCTTGCCACGCTCGCGGGCCACACGGACCAGGTCACCTCGGCGGCGTTCAGCCCCGACGGCACCAGGATCGTCACCGCGTCCGATGACAAGACGGCACGGCTGTGGGCGGCTGACGGCACGCCGCTCGTCACGCTCGCGGGCCACACGGACCAGGTCACCTCGGCGGCGTTCAGCCCCGACGGCACCAGGATCGTCACCGCGTCCGATGACAAGACGGCACGGCTGTGGGCGGCCGACGGCACCCTCGTGGCCACGCTCGCGGGTCACACGGGCCAGGTCACCTCGGCGGCGTCCAGCCCCGACGGCACCAGGATCGTCACCGCGTCCTGGGACAAGACGGCGCGGCTGTGGGCTCCGGATGGCTCGGCGCTGGTCACGCTGGCGGGCCACACGGATGCGGTCAATTGGGCGGCGTGGAGCCCGGACGGCAGCCGGATCGTTACCGCGTCTAATGACACCACGGCCCGGCTGTGGGCGGCGGACGGCACGCCGCTGGCGACTCTCGCGGGCCACACGGAAGCGGTCACCTCGGCGGCGTTCAGCCCCGACGCTACCCGCATTGTCACTGCGTCGGGCCATTTGCTCCTCTCTGAGACAGATAGCACGGCACGGCTGTGGGCGGCGGACGGCACGCCGCTGGCTACGCTCAAGGGACACACGAACCCGGTCACCTCGGCGGCGTTCAGCCCCGACGGCACAAGGATCGTCACCGCGTCCGATGACAAGACGGCACGGCTGTGGGCAGCTGACGGCACGCCGCTGGCCACGCTCCAGGGCCACACGGACAGGGTCACCTCGGCGGCGTTCAGCCCCGACGGCACCAGGATCGTCACCACGTCCGATGACAGAACGGCGCGGCTGTGGGCGGCCGACGGCATCCTCGCGGGCCACACGGACAGCGTCAACTCGGTAGCGTTCAGCCCCGACGGCACCCGCATCGTCACTGCGTCCGATGACAACACGGCGCGTCTCTGGGCGGCTGACGGCACGCTGCTGGCCACGCTCGCGGGTCACACGGACCAGGTCACCTCGGCGGCGTTCAGCCCCGACGGCACCAGGATCGTCACCGCGTCCGATGACAACACGGCACGGCTGTGGGCGTCTGACGGCACGCCCCTCACCACACTGAAGGGTCACAGGAAGGGGGTCCAGTCGGCGGTGTTCAACCCCGACGGAACCCGCATCGTCACCGCGTCCCTGGACAACACGGCGCGGCTGTGGGCGTCTGACGGCACGCCCCTCACCACACTCAAGGGCCACAGGAAAGGGGTTCAGTCGGCGGTGTTCAGCGCTGACGGCAGCCGAATCGTTACCGCGTCCAATGACACCACGGCCCGGTTGTGGGCGGCCGACGGCTCGCCGCTCGCCACCCTCACGGGCCACACGAGAGACGTCCACTCGGGGGCATTCAGCCCCGACGGCGCCCGCATCGTCACTGGGTCCGATGACGGGACAGCGGGATTGTGGGCGGCCGACGGCACGTCGCTTGTCACGCTCAGCGACCACACGCTGGGGATTAACTTGGCGGCGTTCAGCCCTGACGGTAGCCGGATCGTCACCGCGTCCTCGGACAACACTGTGCGGCTGTGGGCGGCCGATGGCGCGCCGCTGGCCACGCTTACGGGCCACGCAGACTCGGTCAACTCGGTGGCGTTCAGCTCCGACGGGATCCGTATCGTCACCGCGTCCCATGACAAGACGGCACGGCTGTGGGCGGTCGACGGTACGCTGCTCGTCACGCTCTCGGGCCACACTGGCGCGGTCAACTCGGTGGCGTTCAGCCCGCTGTTGCCCGGCGCCGACGGCTCAACTCTGATTGTCACCGCGTCGGACGACCGCACCGCCCGCATCTGGCGCGTATTCATGACCATCCAGGCCCTCGTCAATGCCGCCAAGACTCGCGCGCCGCGCTGCCTCACGCAAGAGCAGCGCAAACAATACTTCCTCCCTGCCTCGCCGCCCACGTGGTGCGTCGAGCGCGGGTTGTGGCCCTATCACACGGACGTTTGGGCGGAATGGCTGCCGAAGCGCAAGGCCTGGCTCGCCGCCGGCCGCCCCGAGGGGCAGGAACCGCCGCTGCCGAACGCACACTAGAGCTCGATCCCCGGGAGCAACGCGGTGTCTCAAGGCCACGAGTTCGCAACTGACCGCGCTGCGATGGGCCTCGGTACGGCTCCAGGTGCATCCCAAGACGCGAACGCCCATGACCTCCACGTCTTCCTCTCGTACTCGCGCAAGGACCTCTCCACGGCCGAGCGGCTCCGCGATCAGCTCATCGCGCGCGGCTTCAGCGCCTATCTCGACAAGCACGACATCCTGCCCGGCGAGCCGTGGCAGGAGCGGCTCGCGCAGCTGATCGGGTTGGCGGACACGGTCGTGTTCCTGCTCTCGCCCGATTCCGTCGCGTCCCCCGTATGCGACTGGGAGGTGAACGAGGCCGAGCGGCTGGGCAAGCGCATCCTCCCCGTCGTGATCCGCGATGCGCCGGCCGACGCCGTGCCGGGTCGGCTCAAGCGGCTCAACTACATCTTCCTTCGCAATGCGGTTGACGAAACCACCGGGCTAACCGCGCTTTCCGCCGCGCTCCTGACCGACATCGCCTGGGTGCGCGAGCACACGCGCCTCGGCGAGCTTGCCGCGGAGTGGGAGCGCAAGAACCATGGCAATGAGTTGTTGTTGCGCGGGTCTGAATTGGCTGGAGCCGAGTTGTGGGTTTCGCGCGGGCATTCCGGCGGCCAATCCCCGACCGATCTGCACCGCGCCTACATCACCGCGAGCCGCGAGGGTGAGCAGGCTCGCGCCGAAGCCGAGCGCGCCCAAATCATAAGGACGCGCCGATTCCAGAAGCGCGCCTCGTGGGCGCTGGCGGGCGTAGCGGTTCTGCTGGTGGCTGGCCTCGCTGGCGTGATCTGGCAGGACATCGAGACGACCAAGCGCGAGCAGGCGGTGTTCACCAAGCTGGCAGCTCAAGCGATGGATGAGGAGCGCTTCGACCGCGCCATGCGCTACGCGCTCCATGCATATCCAGCGAAGGGGGCCTGGCCATGGACGCCGGTGTCCTCCGAGCTGGAGGGCAGACTCGCAGTCGCGGCAATCGCCTCTCGGCTGTACGCCACGCTTCGCCATCCTGGTGAGATCGTGTGGACCGCGTCCTTCAGCCCGGATGGGCAGCGGGTTGTCGCAGCTGGCGGCGCGTTTCCTCACGACGGCTCGTACACCGCGCGACTTTGGGATGTCGCCGGCCGGAAAGAAGTGCTGGCCTTGCGAGGCCACGAAGCCTTGATCCGTGTCGCCGAGTTCTCTTCGGACGGGGGCAGACTCCTGACAGCGTCGGACGACGGGACCGTCCGTCTCTGGGATGCCGCGAGTGGGCGCGAGGATCATGTGCTCAAACACGACTCGGCCGTCGAGACCGCCAAATTCAGCCCTGACGGAACGATGGTGCTTACGGCTTCGTCCTCGAGTGCTTATCTCTGGGGCACTGCTGATGGCAGGCTCCTGCGAACACTTGCGGGTCACTCGGGCAACATCGTCGCGGTGGCATTCGCCCCCGATGGATCCGCGATTGTTTCGGCTTCCAGTGACGAGACCGCCAGGATCTGGGGTGCCAGCGATGGCGAGTTGCGCGGCGAGCTTAAGGGCCATGTTTATGGATTGACTGCAGTTGCCTGGAGCCGCGACGGTCGAATTGTGGTGACGGGCGGCGTGGACGAGACAGCCCGCATCTGGGACCCCCAATCGGGTCTCGCTATGCATGTGTTGAATGGACACAGAGGAAAGATCACCGGACTTGCCTTCAGCGATGATGGCCGGTTCCTCGCCACTAGCTCAGAGGATGGAACTGCGCGGGTCTGGAAGGTCGACAGTGGAATTCTTTTCGGTGAACGCGCAGGACACAAGGCAGGCGCGCGTGATGTCGCATTCAGCCCAGATGGCAAACATGTCGCTACGGCATCCGACGACGGTGATGCCCGGCTCTGGGATGTTGAAACAGGAGCCATGGTGGCGCGCCTGGCTGCGCATACGGGCCGCGTGAGGCGCGTGGCGTTCGATCGCAGCGGAAACCGAATGCTCACAGCATCGGATGACGGCACAGTCCGGCTCTGGAGTACCGAGCGGAGCCGGAGCGTCGAACTCGCGGGGCATTCCGGCGCTGTCAATTCCGCTCGGTTCGATGCCGCTGGCACAAGGCTCGTCACGGCATCGGACGACAATACGGTCAGGGCATGGGACGTGACGAACGGTGTGTCGATCGCTGGTCCGCTCGCGCATGACGGGCCTGCCTTGGCGGCGGCAAACCTGCGTGACAGCAGCATCGTGACGGTGACCGGATCGGCCGCCGTGCAGCACTGGGGGCAGGACGGCGTGCGTCGCATATTGGCACCGCCCCAGTCGGAAGAGCGTCATATTCGCGGTGTTGTCGCCATCAGCGATGACGCCAAATATGTGTTCACTGCCACGCAGGGTGGTCGAGCCCGCATCGTGGATGTGAGTTCCGGCCGTGAGCGAGACGTGGCGCTTTTCGAACCGGACGTCCGGGAGGCGAAGTTCAGCAGCGATGGGAGTACATTGCTCATCATCGGTCACGAAAGCGGTGTTCTCGTCGATGTCAATTCGCGCGAGCGCATTACAGTACTAAGTGGCCACTACGCGCCAGATGTGCGAGGCACAAGCTCTGATCGAGGCAACGCCGGTGACATCAGCCCCAATCGAAGCTTCGTTGTTACGTCTTCTGAGAAGGGGGCTCGCTTATGGGACGCAGCGACCGGTTCGTCGCTGTTTGATCTCGCCGGCCACAGGGCGCTGGTTCGGTCCGCACGATTCAGTCCAGATGGCCGTTGGCTCGTGACGGTAACAGGCACCACGGACCCTGATGACGGCCGTGCCGACCGGACCGCACGCATCTGGAGCGTCGACACCGGGCGCCACGTTGCCACCATCGCTGGCCATGAACGAACGATACCATACGCTTCATTCAGTCCCGACGGCAGGAGGATCATCACGGTCTCGCATGACCAGAGCATCAAGTTCTGGGATGCGCCGAGCGGCAGCGAGTTGGGACGCATACACTTCCGCAGTTTGAATGCGAATTCAGCGAGCTGGAGCGCGGACGGCAGTCGACTCGTGACTTTTGGCATCGATCACACCCCCCGGGTTTGGGATACCTCGATGCTGATCAAGACCGGAGACGCGCTCCGCCAGCATGTTTGTGCGGCATATCTCATCGGTGCGGAGCACTTTACCGACGCCGAACTCGATGACCCAGTCATGCGTGGAAGCCCGCGCGATGACGATACGCGCAATCCGTGCCGCCGGCGAGGCCCGCTCTCGTTCGAAAGCTGGACAAAACTAGATTTTCGATAGATCGGGACCGTCGCCAGGGCATTTGCCTTAGACCTTTTTGACTGAGAAGACCGACCGCTTTGACTGCAGCCGAGTTTGCATACTGTTGCGGGAGTATTGCCATGCCCAGCCGGTACGAGGCCTTCATTTCCTACAGTCACGCCGCCGACGGGCAACTCGCGCCCAAGCTCGAGCAGGGCCTGAAGCGCTTCGCAAGATGGTGGCTGCAGTCCTCCATGCCGGTGTTTCGCGACGAGACCACGCTCGCGCTGACCGCGCATCTTTGGCCGACGATCCAGCAGAAGATCAACCAGTCCGGCTCGTTCATCCTCCTCGCCTCGCCTGAAGCGGCCAAGTCAGAATGGGTCGACATGGAGGTCCGGCACTGGCTGGCGACGCGAGGGCCGGACCGCCTGTTCATCGTGTTGACATCCGGAACGATCCGCTGGGACCAACAGGCTGGGGACTTCGACTGGGCCGCGACTGATGCCCTGCCCCCATCCCTGGCCGGCGCATTGCCGAATGAGCCCAAATGGGAAAACGTCGGGGCCGTCAAGACCGGCAGCGACATCTCCGGTCGCAACCCGATCCTCGAGAAGGCGGTCGCCTCGCTCTATTCGGCGATCACCGGACGGCCTTTGGAAGAGGTGATCGGGGCCGACGTCCAGCGCAAGCACGCAAATCAGGCCTTGGCGAGTGGAGTGGCCGCGATCATCGCGCTCTCGCTCGGCTGGGTCATCTTCGACGGCTTCGAGGACCAGAGAAAGGAGATCGAGCAAGCAAAGGAGGCAGGAAGGCGCGATCGACATGCCGCCACCCTCGGCCTCGCACGAAGGTGGCTGTCGGTCGGCTCACCCGAGGCGGCGACCGCAACGCTCATCGAAGGGCTCTCCAACGATCCCGTGGGTGACGCCGACGGGACACGTCGCGACGAATTCCGCTGGGCTGTCACGGAGGCGCTGCATGCTTCACACGAAAGCGTCATCCTACAGGACGATGTCGAACTCAAGCTGGTGTCGGCCTCACCCGACGGCCGCTGGATCGCCACGGCAGGAGGCAGGCACATTGCGCTGTTGGACGCCCGCGACCAATCGGTGAAGGCGACCCTCGATGCCGGCGCCGAAGTCGAGTGGCTAGGCTTCTCGCAGAACTCGTCGATGCTGCTCGCCTGGGGCAAGGACCGGACCGCGCGGCGGTGGCAACTGGAGGAAGGCGGAGCAGCGAGGCCGCTCGAAGTGATGCGTACCGGCGCGAACGTCGTGGCGGCACGGTTCAACGACTCCGGCGATCGCCTCGTCACACTCGACAGCTCGGGCATCGCCTGCATCGACGCTCTCGACCGTCACATGCTGCAATGTGCGGTACGGCTGCTGACCGACCGGCCGATATCCGACATCGCCTGGCCGTCGAATGGCTCATCCATCGCAGGCGTATTTTACGACGGCTCGGTAGCCTCGTGGGACACGGCGACAGGGACGCAAATCGCGAGCGTTGCACTGCCGATGCCGACACCCGCCTTTCCGTGGAAAATTGTTGTAGAACACCAGGCCGGGCGCGCGGTGACGTGGGTCGAAAGGGATGACAACAATCCAGGCCCCGAGAAGACGCATGGTAGTCTTTTCGATTTGAAGGGCCGCGCCCTGGTCCGCCGCCTCGAATTCGATCGCTCGCGCTGGATCGGAGGCGCCGTGTTCAGTCCCGATGGCAAGACCCTCGCGGTCAGGACGCGGGATCGAGCGATTTTGGTCGACGCCGAGGCTGGTTTTCCCCGCGCCCACATAGTCGGAAACAGGGGCTACATTCGAGATCTGGTCTTCAGTCCGGACGCTGCCACACTCGCGACGGCCGCCTACGACAGGTCGGTGCGCGTCTGGGATGCCGCGACCGGGGCGGCGCGTCACAATCTCATCGGGCACGAGGACCGTGTCACGCAACTTGCGTTCAGTGCGGACGGCTGCAACCTGACGAGCGTCAGCCTGGATAAGACCCTGCGGATTTGGAGCCTCGCAGCAGCAGCATGGCATCGGCGCCTGTCCGAGGTTCCGTGCGACGGTCGTCCGCGTGATCCGTCGAAGTCGGCAAGCTACCTCAACAGCACGCGCTTCAGTCGCGATGGTACGCTGGTGGCGACAGCGTCGACCGATAGAAAGGCTCGAGTGTGGGACGCCCGGACGGGCTCACTTGTGGGAGCCATCGAGCGTTCGGACAATGTGCTGGCCGTCGACTTCGACCCCTCCGGCAGCCATGTCGCTCTTGGTGAAGGCTCGACGGCCAATGCGCGAAGGAAATCTGAGTTGAGCGTCATCGAGTGGCGAACCGGCCGCATCGCCGGCAGGACCCCGCTCGATGGGCGCGCGCGCACGGTCAGGTTCAGCCCCGACGGGCGCCATGTGTTGGCTGCAGTCGGGGACGGCATTGCCCAGATCTTGCGGTTCGATCCCGCGATTGGGCTGATGCGCACCGCCACGCTTTCACATGATGGCAGCCCCGTAACGAGCGCATCCTGGCATCCCGGCGGGCGACGAGTCGTTACGACCTCGTCCGACAAGCAGGTGTGCCTGTGGACCATTGATGCCGAAGGCGCCGGCGATCCCGCGCGCAATTGCCAACGGGCGGCCGATATCGTGTACGACGCGGCTTGGAACCATGCCGGTGACGTGTTGGCAGCGGTCGACGGCGACGCAACGATCCATATCTGGCGGGGGCCGGACCTCACCGGGGCTTCGAAGTTCAAGCTTCTTGACGACAGGTTTGGTGCGCAAGTGGCATTCACCCCGGACGACAGACATCTGGTGGTTCGCCTCAACGATGGCACCATACTGGTTCGCGACGTCGCGCTCGGTCGCGATGCCTACGAACTCAAACTGCCGAAGCTCACGACGGGCTTCGCCATCAGCAGCGACGGACGACAACTCGCAACCACCCTCGAAGATGGCTCCGCCAGGATACTGCAGCTCTACCTTCGGCTGGATGAACTCGTGAGTATCGCGCGCAACGGCTTGCCGCGCTGCCTGACGAAACTGCAGCGGCAGCGATATAGCATGCCCTGGTCTACGGCCGACGTTCCGCCGTGGTGCCAATCGAAGTGGCCCTACGACACGAAGACGCGAGTGTTCCGGGTGCCCGCGACTGCGGGATAGCGAAGGCGGGCTTGTCGAGACTCCGGCCAGAGACCGGGCTGCATCCGTCAAACTGCAAAGCGCCACCGTGGTCACAGTCGTTGATTGCAGGCACCCATCAAGCCCGACGCACCTCGAACTCACGCTGCGGTTCACGACGCGAGGTCGCGTCTTCAACATTGGCGAACCTCAACTAGGTCCACTGCTGAACCCTCGGTCCCGCTGGGCGCCGAGTGCTCGATCGACGGAAATACGAACACTCCGCCTAGCCTAACCATTGTCGGCGCGCCGGCCTTGTCGGACTCGGACGCCGGGGCGTTAACCAAAGTGCGCAGTCCGATGCCAGTACCGGGGTGCTCGCCTTGATCTACCAGGCCGCCGACCGCATATCGGCGATGCCAACGCCTCTCTGTGTGAGCTCGACTTTGCGGCAGCGATGCCGATCTGGGCGTTGAGACCCGTGAAGCCCCTATGGCTGTAGAACCCCCGTGCTCAACTGGGAGCACGACACTGCAGCTGGGACCGAAGAGGAAGAAGCGGGTCGATGGCGAACCTTGTGAAAGCGAGGTGTCGCCATGTCATGTCCGGACTCCTCTTCCGAACCAGCATTCGCGACACTTCTCAACCTATGAGAGGTATACATGTCGCAACTTACCATCGAGCATCGCCCGCCCGGTGAGCTCAAACCCTACGCCCGCAATGCGCGGACCCACTCCCCCAAGCAGGTCGCCGAGATCGCGGCGAGCATCAAGGCCTTCGGCTTCAACAACCCGGTGTTGATCGACAAGGACGGCGGCATTGTCGCCGGCCACGGTCGCGTCGAGGCGGCCAAACTTCTCGGCCTTGCGACCATGCCGACCATCCGGCTCGAGCACCTGACCGAGGCCCAGAAGCGGGCCTACATTCTCGCCGACAACAAGCTCGCCGAGAAGGCAGGCTGGGACCGCGAGATTCTGGCCATCGAGCTGCAGCACCTGATGGGAATCGAGGTCGACTTCGACATCACGGCGACCGGCTTCGAGCTGCCCGAGATCGACGTGCTGATCGAAAGCCTCGAGGCCAAGCCGACGAAGGCCGATCCGGCCGACAAGGTACCCGCGGTCGATGGCCCTGCCTTAACCCGCCTCGGCGACGTCTGGCATGTGGGTCCGCACCGCTTGATCTGCGGTGACGCTCTGGCCCCTGAGACCTACGCGCGGCTGCTCGACGGCGAGACCGCGCAGATGGTCTTCACCGACCCGCCCTACAACGTGAAGATTGACGGCCACGTCTCGGGCCTCGGCGCAATCCGGCATCGTGAGTTCGCGATGGCCGCGGGCGAGATGTCGGAGACCGAGTTCACCGGCTTTCTGGCCACGGTCTTCGCCAACGTCGTCGACGCCTCGGCCGACGGCGCGATCCACTTCGTCTGCATGGACTGGCGCCATCTCGGCGAGGTGCATGCGGCGGCGTGCGGTCGCTACACCGAGTTGAAGAATGTCTGCGTCTGGGCGAAGAGCAACGGCGGCATGGGTTCGCTCTATCGCTCACAGCACGAACTTGTCTTCGTGTTCAAGGCCGGCACCGCGCCTCACATCAACAATGTCGAGCTGGGCCGGCATGGGCGCTATCGGACCAACCTCTGGTCCTATGCGGGCGCCAACGCCTTCAGCGCCACACGCGATGACGACCTTGCCATGCACCCGACCGTGAAGCCGGTGGCGCTGGTCGCCGACGCCATCCTCGACTGCTCGCACCGGAAGGGCATCGTCCTCGATGCCTTCGCCGGATCGGGCACTACGCTGGTAGCCGCGCACAAGACCGGCCGCCGCGGCTACGGTATCGAGCTGGATCCTCTCTACTGCGACGTCATTCTGAAACGTCTGGCGAAGGTCGCGAAGCTCGAGCCGGTGCTCGCGGCGACGGGGCAGACCTTCGCCGACGTCGCGGCCGCGCGCACAGCCGAGGCGGCACCTGAGGCTGTCGAGGAGGTGCCGGCATGACCGACCGAAATGATGAATCCGACGCCGAGGACCGCGGCGACCGGAAGCCACGGCGGCGCAGCGCCTCAGGAGCCGACAGCCGGATCAACATCCGTGCCGCGCTCGAAGCGCCGGTTCGCGTCAAACAGAACGGCGAGAGCAAGCCGATCGACCCCTACGAGGCGATGCTGCGGCAGCATGTCCACAAGGCCATCGTCGGGCGGAACGTGCCGTCGATCAAGCTCGTGCTCGACGAGGCCGAGAAGCACAAGGTAATCGAGAGGCCGCCGGCACCTCAGAGCGGCGGCGTGTTCGTCATCCCAAAAAACCTGCCCGAGGAGGTCGAGGCGCAGATCTTCGACGACGCGGACTACGCTGAGCAGCGTCGGTCATCGATCGTGCCCGTCATGATCGCGCTGCTCAAGGTGATCGGCATCGAACGGCTCAAGAGGTGCTTCAATGGCGGACGATAGAGATGATGACGACGGCGCCGTCGGCTACGGCCGGCCACCGCGGGCGACCCGGTTCAAAAAGGGGCAGTCGGGCAATCCGGCCGGCCGCCCGCGGAAGGCCAAGGGGCAGCGCGCTATCGCGGCGCGCGTGCTCGGCGAGACGCAGCGGCTTGCCGGCCAGCCGAAGGGCGCGCGCGTGCGCTTCAAGACGCTGGAGATCGTCGTGATGACGATGAAGCAGCTCGCTGTCGCGGGCCCGAAAGCAGCCGCGATGCTCTACACAACCTTTATCGAGCGCTACTCACGGCCAGCTCCGCCGGAGCACCCCGTCGGCTATCTCGTCGTGCCGGAGGTCCTGACCGAGGAGGAGTGGGAGGCGCGTTACACCCCGAACGACGACCCGCCGGATGAGGTGGAGCCGTGATGCGCTCGTGATCACTACAAAGCCCAGGTAGTCTCGGAAGCGACGCCGGCCAGCCGACTAAACCCCCTCCCGCTTCCTCCGCGATCCGACTAAGATGTCTTCCGGCTGACCAGCGTTCCGGTCGGGGGGGTGCTTTGGTGCGTTCGTTAATTTCCATGTCGATGCCCGTCGCCGTCGCGCGCGCCACCCGGCGGCGGCCGGCTGGCGCCGCCCATCATCGCGGCACCCTCCCCGCGCGAGGTGCCGCGCCATGACCCGCCCCGCCACCACCTCGCCGACCGACCGCCCTGACGACGCGATCGAGGTGTTCATCTCCTACTCGCGCCGCGACAGCATCGAATTCGCCGACCAGCTCTCAGCCGCGCTCGAAGCCTATGGCCACAAGCCGATCCTCGACCGCCACGGCATCTCGGGCGGCGAGGACTGGCAGCAGCGCCTCGGCGGCCTCATCCTCGAGGCCGAGACGGTCGTATTCGCGATGTCGCCGCAGTCGGCCATCTCGGTTGTCTGCCTGTGGGAGATCCGCGAGGCCATACGGCTGTCGAAGCGCATCCTGCCCGTCATCGCCATGCCGCTCGCCGGCACGCCAGTCCCTGAGGAGTTGCGCAACCTCAATTACATCTACTTCTACCCTGAGCCGTCCGTTCCCGGCTCCGGCTTCGGCCACGGCCTCGCGCGGCTCGTCGCGGCGCTGAAGGCCGATCTCGACTGGCTGCGCGAGCACAAGAGCCTGCTGGTCCGCGCCGAGGCGTGGGATACCAAGGGCCGCGACCCCGACCAGCTGATGCGCGGCAGCCTGCTAGCCGATGCCGAACGCTGGCTCGCCTCCCGCCCGGCCACCGCGCCCGATATCGCACCTGTGCAGCGCGCCTACCTCGAAGCATCACGCCACGCTGAGGACGAAAGCGCCGCCGTCCTTCGCAAACAGCTCGCCGACATGGCCGCCGCTCAGGCCGCGCGCGAGCGGGCGCTGGCCGAGGCCGAGGCTGCGGTCACGAAAGCCGCCGAGGAGCAGGCGGCGCGCGAGGCCGAGGCCAGAAAGCGCGCGCGGCTGCAACGCTGGGCGATGATCGGGTCGCTGGCGGCGGTGGTGGTGTTCGGCCTCCTCTCCCTGTTCTCCTGGCAGCTTAGAGAGCAGGCGGTCGACGCACAGAAGCGCGAACAGAAGACCGCCGACGCCGCCGTCCTCGACCGCACCAAGTTCGTGGCCGATCTGTCGCGCCGCCTGACCATCGACCAGCAAAACCCCACAGCCGGCCTGCTGGTGGCGCTGGAGGCGCTGCCCGATGCCGAGAGTGACGATCCCGCGGTCCGCGCCCGCCCGCCCTGGGCACCCGCCGTCGCCAGCCTGGAGACGGCGCTGGACAGGATCCAGGAGCGGCGGATCCTGGCCGGCCACGAGGACAGGGTCACCAGCGTCGCGGTGACGGCGGACGGCGCCCGCATCGTCAGCGGGTCGGAAGACAACACCGTGCGGGTGTGGGACGCGGCGACGGGCGAGACCCTGCGCGTGCTCAAGGGCCACGAGAGCTGGGTCACCAGCGTCGCGGTGACGGCGGACGGCGCCCGCATCGTCAGCGGGTCGGAAGACAAGACCGTGCGAGTGTGGGACGCGGCGACGGGCGAGACCCTGCGCGTGCTCAAGGGCCACGAGAGCTGGGTCACCAGCGTCGCGGTGACGGCGGACGGCGCCCGCATCGTCAGCGGGTCGGAAGACAAGACCGTGCGAGTGTGGGACGCGGCGACGGGCGAGACCCTGCGCGTGCTCAAGGGCCACGAGAGCTGGGTCACCAGCGTCGCGGTGACGGCGGACGGCGCCCGCATCGTCAGCGGGTCGGAAGACAAGACCGTGCGAGTGTGGGACGCGGCGACCGGCGAGGCCTTGCGCGTGCTCAAGGGCCACGAGGAGGCGGTCACCAGCGTCGCGGTGATGGCGGACGGCGCTCGCATCGTCAGCGGGGCCGGCAGTCGGTTCACCATCGGCGACAAGAGCGACATCACGGTGCGGGTGTGGGACGCGACGACCGGAGCGACGCTGCGAGTGCTCAGGGGCCACGAGAGCCCGGTCACCAGCGTCGCGGTGACGGCGGACGGCGCCCGCATCGTGAGCGGGTCGGATGACAAGACGGTGCGGGTGTGGGACGCGGCGACGGGCGAGACGCTGCGCGTGCTCAAGGGCCACGAGGACAGGGT
>CAYYGO010000008.1:0-79348 GCA_964471635.1 uncultured Hyphomicrobium sp. | reverse complement strand
CAGCAGCGTCGCGGTGACGGCGGACGGTGCCCGCATCGTCAGCGGGTCGTGGGACAACACGGTGCGGGTGTGGGACGCGGCGACCGGAGAGACCCTGCGCGTGCTCAAGGGCCACGAGGACAGGGTCAGCAGCGTCGCGGTGACGGCGGACGGTGCCCGCATCGTCAGCGGGTCGTGGGACGGCACGGTGCGGGTGTGGGACGCGGCGACGGGCGAGACCCTGCGCGTGCTCAAGGGCCACGAGCGCGCTGTCACCAGCGTCGCGGTGACGGCGGACGACGCCCGCATCGTCAGCGGGTCGGAAGACAAGACCGTGCGGGTTTGGGACGCGACGACCGGCGAGACCCTGCGCGTGCTCGAGGGCCACGAGAGCCCGGTCACCAGCATCGCAGTGACGACGGACGGCGGGCGAATCGTCAGCGGGTCTGGTAGTACGCGCGCCTCTGGCAAGGCCGACAACACGGTGCGGGTTTGGGACGCGGCGACGGGCGAGACCCTGCGCGTGCTCGAGGGCCACGAGGACAGGGTCAGTAGCATCGCGGTGACTACGGACGGCGCCCGCATCGTGAGCGGGTCGAATGACAAGACTGTGCGGGTTTGGGACGCGGCGACGGGCGAGACGCTGCGCGTGCTCAAGGGCCACGAGGACAGTGTCAACAGTGTCGCGGTGATGGCGGACGGCGCTCGCATCGTCAGCGGGGCCGGCAGTCGGTTCGCCATCGGCGACAAGAGCGACATCACGGTGCGGGTGTGGGACGCGACGACCGGAGCGGCGCTGCGCGTGCTCGAGGGCCACGAGGAAAGGGGGGTGACCAGCATCGCGGTGACGACGGACGGTGGGCGCATCGTCAGCGGGTCTGGTAGTGCGATCGCCTCTGGCAAGGCCGACAACACGGCGCGGGTGTGGGACGCGGCGACGGGCGAGACCCTGCGCGTGCTCCAGGGCCACGAGGACTTGGTATGGAGCGTCGCGGTGACGGCGGACGGCGCCCGCGTCGTCAGCGGGTCGGGGGACAAAACCGTGCGGGTGTGGGCACTGTACCCGCGCGAGCAGCGTCTGGTCGCTGCCGCCCACGCCAGGGCACCCCGCTGCCTGACTCCCGCCGAGCGCCAACGCTACTTCCTCACGCCGACGCCACCGCGCTGGTGCACTCGCATGGCCAAATGGCCCTACGATGACGTGGGCGCGCCGGCAGAGGGCGCCCGCCTGCTCGCTTCGAAGCGCGACGACGAGGCCGAGGCGCTGTTCACCGCGGCACTGTCGTTGAACCCGAAGCTCGCATCCAAGTTCGATGAGGTGCACGCTAGGGAGTTAGTCTCACGCGGCAAGAATTTGCTTGACGCCGGCACGCGCGACGAGGAGGCCAAGACGCAGTTCGACCTCGCGCTCGCCAAGGACAAGTCGGTCGCTCCCTCCATCGACTCCGCCTGGAGCCGGGCCTACCTCACGCGCGGCACGAAGCTGCTCGGCGAGGGCAAGGACGCCGAGGCAGAGGCGCAGTTCAAGCTGGCGCAGGAACGGGGCGGCGACCTCAAGGCCATCGAGGTCGCGCGGCTGCGAGGCTACATCGCGCGCGGAGAGAACCTCATCGACTCCGACAGCGGGGACAAACCCAAGGCCCTCGCCGACGCCACTCGTGTCCTCGATTTCGCCGTCGAGTTGGCCGGCCGGGACGGTGTCTCGCGCGAGCTCAAGGCCAATGCCTACTTCGAACGCGGCCGTGCGCATGAGTGGAGTAGCCGGTATGAGGCCGCCATCGCCGATTTCGAGCGCGCCACGGAGCTGGGCCACGTTTCGGGCAAGGCCCGCATCTTCTGGGCCACCAACGCGCTGTCATCAAGAAAACTGAATGACGGTGAGTTCAATTCGGCACTGTTGATCGGCGGCAGCAATCATCTCAACCTCGATCCCAGCGTACGAAGTCCGTTCGATGCGGACGGCGTCATGCGATCCCTTAGTCGGCTCTCCTATCCCGTCGGAGCCCTGCACCCGACGCCGCGCCTCGGCTCCACAACCGATGTGACCGACTGCGACCGCCTCACCGCGCATCCTTGGGATCCGCACCGCACCGCCACAGGCATAGCCTTCGCCAAGATCACCGATCCCGCAGCCGCCATCGCCGCCTGCACCACGGCGATCGCCGCAGACGGCGCGCAACCCCGCTTCCTCTACCAGCGCGCCCGCGCCCACAGCCGCGCCGCAGACATCGCGACTGATTCCAACGACGACACGCTCGTCGCGCAGCACCGCGCCGCCGAGGCCGCCGACATGCAACGTGCCATGGAGCTGGGCTACCCCATGGCCTTCAACAATGAGGCCAACAGGTACGACAACGGCCAGGGCGTCGAGAAGGACAAGACCAAGGCCGCCGCGCTCAACCTCGAGTTCTTCAACCGCGTCATGGCCTGCTGCTGGGCGCCCGTCGCCCGCCAACTGTTGGCTGAGGAAGCGAAGCACGATCGCGCCACCGTCCGCCGCGTCGTGCGCCACCTCTCCGCATGGTCCGCCGCCTTGGGCTCCACCGCGTCCCGCGAGCTTCTTGCAGAGCTCACCTCCAACGGCACCCTCGACCCCATCGCCTTCCCCGCCCCCGCCACCTTCACCGACCTGCCGCCGTGGTTGCGGGAGTGAGCGGGGTGTGTGGAACTGCGCAGCACCAGGATTTCGAGATGTGGGTGCGGCTTCCCTCAACAGGTGCAGGCTCCAAATCAACGACCTACACGGTTTCTAGTGGGACGGCTCAATGATAGGATAGCCGACACATCTCTTTGTGCTTAGTCCATTCTGCGCTGCAATTCAGGTGAAGTGCCGTGAGCGCGTCGGTCCAAGACACTACCCCATCGCGGCCCGCCATTCTGGAAAGTGGTCGGTGGGCACTCCTTTTCCGCCGCGCATGGTGGGGCAATCGGCTGTTGCTCTACATGCTCCTAGTGCCAATGATCACGTCAATTGGTTTGTTGCTCGGCTATCCGTTCCAGGTTATCCGGGATCGCGCCGACTTTCTGCTGCGCCCCACATCACTCCATGGCCTGATGGCAGCAGTGGTAGCCGCTGTCGTTTTCCGCCACATCGGACGAACATCTTTTCATTTTGCACCAGTCTATGCCGGACTATGGCTAGCGTATCTGATCATCATCGTCATGGGTCCACTCATCGGTAACGAGTGCGTTCGCAATCCGACGAGCACCGGCTGCAGCTATGCAATCGGAGGAATGGCTATTGAGTACGCGATATGGGCTGTGGCATCGGCTTGGTTTGCCGCGACCTGGCTGGTCCTCTCTTGCAGCACTCTCCACGCGGCTGGCAGCCACCAGAGAGTTGCGCTGTTTCGGACGACGATCGAAAGAAAGGGCGACAAGCGATTGATGCAGCGGAATTGGCTTAACTTGCTGACGGGGTTCTTTATGCTGCCAACTCTCGGCGTCATCGTATTTCTGCATTGGCAAGGCTATCCGGAAGCTCAGAGATTTCTGTTCCCCGCGACGATGGTTGCCGAAGACATTGGATTAACCGCCGATCGCGGATTGATCCAGCTTCTCGTGCTGGCCACCTACACGAACTACGGAATCTGGCCCTATGCCATGGCCTTGATTCCTAACATCATAGACGCGGCCCTACTGTTGTCAGGCTACCGGATCGCGCGGCGTGTTGCGCTAGTTTATAGTGGGCGGTTCTGGTCCAGCGATCGAATGCCAGGCATCCTCCTGTTGCGCTCGTTCTCGGATGATTTTGTCAGTGTGTGGCCCACAAGCGTTCTGAAGCGGCTTGCTATGGGCAGGCTAAGACTTGAGGAAGCACTCGGAAAAAATTTGTTCCGACACGGAAATCTGATTGCAATTGGACAACCTGGAGAAAGGCTGCCAAAGCTTGGGGCTTACCGCATCTACTTGGACGACGAGACTTGGCAGCGGACCGTGCTCGCACATATGGACGCGTGCTCCTTGCTGGTTGTTATAGGTGGAACCAGCAAGTGGGTCAGGTGGGAGCTCGAGCAGATTGGCGGCTCACCAAACCGGTCGAAGCTCATCTACGTTCTACCTCCAGGTGATCTCAGCGACCGCCTAGCCCGCCTAGCACTATTCGGTGATGCGCTTCATCTCTCGTCTGTCGAGCGCGTCGCGATTGAGGAAAATGCTGAACGAATCCTTGCAATAGCTACTTTCGATGACGACAGGCTGTTCCTCTGCACAGGACTCCCTCGGCACGAGAGCGACTTCCAGCTTGCAACAGACCTCGCGATTGTCGCCAAGGTCTACCGTCCCAGCTAAGCGAGCTTCCATGCCGATCAGCGCTTCCTACGACCCCGACGCTGTTGAAACTCCTCAAGTCATGGCAATAACTGCGCGTCGCCTGCCGGTAGCAAGTTGGCTTGCTCGCACCGCCGGCTTGATTGTCGCGTTTGGCACATTTGCAACTATGGCCAGCGCGGTTATTTCCCGCGGCGTGTTAGTGCCGGGATTCCCGTCCTGGACCATCGATTGTCAAGCGTTCGCACACCGTCTCAAATTCTGGTACAGCTTTACAGTTGATCTTACGAATTCGTTCCTGACCCCCGATGAACAGCACTGCCAAGAGCTGTTGGCGGGTCCGCTCGCCGACCCACGTGTCGGGGTTGCCTACTCGATCGCCCTTTTTCACCGCGGAGCTACCGTCGAAGCGCTTTCTGCGCTTGAGAAGGAGGCGCTGCGGGGCCGAACTCCAGCGGTCCATGCGCTTGCATCCCTATATTTGGATCCGACGCTGGCGCAGAAGCTCGGCGTTGCAGCTCCCATCGACAGAGCCATTTCAGTGTTACGCAGAACAACCTATCCATCTACGCCGGATAGCTCATTTCTCCTTTTTAGAGCACTCAATATGAGCCAGAATGTGGAGAACGCGCCTGAAGCCGCGCTAAGCCTTCTGCGATCTCTGACGCAACGCTCTGAAGCCGCTATGGCATATCTGCAATCGATACCAATTGGGGGCGAGCAAACCCACCTGCAGCCCGCGACAAAAAAGGCAATTAAGTCAATTCTAAGGGCGTTGCACTTCACGGAAGCCGTTGATGACGACTTCGCGGCAATCGAGGACTATATTGCGCTCGTCAAGTTTATTGAAGCCAAGCCAGAGGTTAGAGATGATGACTGCATTGTAGCGCTGGTGGCCACCGCATGCCCGTCGGCCTGGAGATGGCGCTTGGTGAACGAGATCAGCAAGAGAAGGCTCCAACTTGCTCGATCAGTCGAGGAACTGGCAGATGCCGTTGTCTATACGGCAACGGAAATCCTCGAAGTGCCCCAGTCGCAGCGCTCGCCTGAGGTGCTGCAAAAGCTTAGGTCGTCGGTATCGCTAAATTACGCAATTGGGGCGCTCTATCTAGCGCTTCGTACTGAGCCACCTCCGACACAAATTAACGACTGCGATCGGCTCACCGCTCACCCGTACGATCCACATCGGATCGGCAAGCCGGTCGACTTCGAGACGATCGACACGATGCGGGCTATCGCGGCCTGCGAGCGCGCAATCACTGAGCATGGTCCTTTGCCACGGCTGCTCTACCAAAGAGGTCGGGCTCATAGCCGGGCTCAGCATGTTGCTGCAAGCAAGAATGATGCGGCTTCCCTTCGGCTGAGCGCTTCTCTGGCCAAGGCAGACCTCGAAGCAGCTGCAGAAATGGGCTATCCAATGGCGTTCAGCCACTTGGCATCTGATTTGGAGGGTAGCTCAGAGCAACATGTACGAGACAAGGCGGCGTCACTGTATCAGCAAGCGTTGGCTCGCACTCTTCTTTGCTGCTGGACGCTTCTGGCTCGAAAGCTGCTGGAGATTGAACCGGGTCTCCGTGCTGCAGAATCGGGGAAGGTCGTTCGCGTATTCACCACATGGTCCGCAGCCCTTGGCAACGCCGACGCCACACCTATCCTCGAACGCCTCGGCGAACCGAGCCCGGCACCTGCCGCGCTTTCCGATACGCCTGCGTGGCTTCTTAGAGGCCCATGAGGTTTGACGGAACTGCTACTTCGTTGACCTATGTGGTCGCCCGTTACATCGACGAATTGGTTCCCCGCGGCGATCTTGCGCAAAGTTCCACTAGCAGGCCGCTGAAAAACCCCGCTGACAGGGTGCACCGAGTCTGATTCCGTCTCTTCCAGGTCGCCAGCGGGAGGACGGGATGCGCGGATCGGATGAACGGATGGGGTCGCTGTTCAGCTTCGTGGACCTGGAGGCGCGGGTGCCCAAGCGCCATCCGCTGCGCAAGATCCGGCAGATCGTGAACGATGCGCTGGCGGCGCTCGATGGCGAGTTCTCCAGGCTCTACGCCTCGGAAGGCCGCCCCTCGATCGCGCCGGAGAAGCTGCTGCGCGCCTCGCTGCTGCAGGCGTTCTTCTCGGTGCGCTCCGAGCGCCAGTTGATGGAGCAGCTCGATTTCAATCTTCTGTTCCGCTGGTTCGTCGGGCTCGGTGTCGACGATCCCGTCTGGGACGCCACCGTGTTCACGAAGAACCGCGACCGGCTGCTCGATGCCGATGTCGCGGCGAAGTTCATGGCGGCCGTACTTGCGCACCGCGAGGTGAAGCCGCTGCTGTCGAGCGACCACTTCTCCGTCGACGGCACGCTGGTCGAGGCGTGGGCGTCCTTGAAAAGCTTCCGCGCCAAGGACGGCAGCGACGAGCCGCCGTCTCCGGGCCGCCACGGCGAGCGCCAGTTCAAGGGCGAAAAGCGCCGCAACGACACGCACGCGAGCACGACCGACCCGGAGGCCAAGCTCTACCGCAAGAGCAACAGCGCGGCGGCGAAGCTCAGCTACATCGGTCACGCCTTGGCCGAGAACCGGCACGGCCTCATCGTCGAGGCGGATGCCACGACAGCCACCAGTCGCGCCGAGCGCGAGGCGGCGCTCGCGATGATCGAACGGCATGATCCGGGCTCCGAGAGGCGGCTGACGCTCGGCGCCGACAAGGGCTACGACACGCGGGGCTTCGTCGCCGCGTGCCGCGAGATGTGCTTGACGCCGCACGTCGCCGCCAAGGTCCGGCATTCAGCGCTCGATGCCCGCACGACGCGGCACCCGGCCTATGCGACGAGCCAGCGCAATCGCAAGCTCATCGAGGAGGCATTCGGCTGGGCGAAAACCATCGCGGGCGTCGCCAAGGTCAAGGTGCGCGGGCTCGCGCGCGTGCGCCACTGCTTCACGCTGGCGATGGCCGCCTACAATCTGATCCGGATGCCGAAGCTGCTCGGATGGGCGGCGGCGTGACACCACGCACCGCACCGGCGGGCGGCTCGATCACCGCCCACCGAACTCCGATCCGATGCATGAGAAGCGGGCGAGGCTACGTTGGCCGGTATTTCCGCAGCCTGCTAGCCCGATTATGCGAATCACCGCCCGGCACGTGCTGCACAGCGACCGTTGAGCCGGTCATTGATAGATTGTCGCAAAGAAATCTCTCGAATTTCGCGCGGCCGCGACACGAGCGCTACACTCGTGCGATCTGGGCTGTGATCAGAGAGCAGCTTCCTCTGGCGAAATCCCCTCGTGTCCGTATGCTGCGTAAGAACGCTGCCAGTGCCTGCAGCATTGCAAGAGAGCGAAATTATGCAGCAATCCTTAGACAAGCCACGCTGGTTGCGCGACCTCGTCCGCTTCCTGCCGTTGAAAAGCCAGTTCGTGCTCTCCGGCAACGTGCGCGATCTACAGATCGCACGAGGATCAGCCGATGCGCATCAGCCGGTTCAACTCGTACACGCGATCCATCTCGAGCTTCAAACGCAGGGCTACGGTGCGACCGTTGTGTACGATCTCGTGACCGGCTTTCGCGCGTTCGGTACGACCGAAGCCGAGGTTGCGGCGGGTCGGCAGGTGCTTCAACGATTGAACCTCACGCTCGACGCGGCTGGCAACGCGCCGGCTGGTCCCGCCGTGCTGCAGGACGTGCTGGCCCGCTTCGTCGCACTCGACGGAGCGCCGATCGCGCTGGTGATCGACTTCGCCTCGCGCCTCCTGGTGCGCACCGATCTGCCGAGCGAGGTCGAGCAGCGACTATTTGCACATGCGCTCGTTCATGCGCACCGGGCAAGCGCGCGTCCCGTCGGGCCGAACCGGACGCCGGCCTTCAATACCGTGTTGTGGATCGTCGAGCGTGAGGGCAGCCTGCCGGACTGGCTGACGATCGATAACCCGCGCGTGCGCTCCATCCCGATTGCCAAACCGGACCGCGATGCACGCCGTGTGCTGGCGCCATCTCTGTTACGACATATGCCGCAGGGGATAGACCTGCCCGCCGAGCAGTTGGCCATGCTCGAACGGGAGTTCGTCGATCAGACCGAGGGGCTTCTGCTCCTGGATCTGACGGCGATATCACAGCTCGCGCGGCGCGAAGGCATCGCCGTGACCAAGGTCACCGACGCGGTGCGCCATTATAAGATCGGCGTGACCGCGGATCCGTGGGCGAAGATCCCGCGCGATGCAATCCAACGCGGGTACGCAACGGTCGCAAAGCGGGTCAAAGGGCAGGATCACGCAGTCGTGCATCTGCTCGACATCATCAAGCGTGCCGTGACGGGCGTCGGCGGACAGCGGCGCGGCGGCCGGCCCCGCGGCGTTGCCTTCCTCGCCGGCCCGACCGGCGTGGGCAAGACGGAGTTGGCAAAGTCGATCACAGAGCTACTTTTTAACGACGAGAGCGCCTACATCCGGTTCGATATGTCGGAGTTCAGTGCAGAGCACGCGGATCAGCGCCTGATCGGCGCGCCCCCGGGCTACATCGGCTACGACGCGGGCGGCGAGTTGACGAACGCGATCAGAGAACGCCCGTTCAGTGTCGTGCTGTTCGACGAGATCGAGAAGGCGCATCCGCGCATTCTCGACAAGTTCCTGCAGGTGCTCGACGATGGCGTGCTCACCTCGGGTCGCGGCGAGCGCGTCTATTTTTCGGAAGCGCTGATCCTGTTCACGTCGAACCTCGGAATCTATAAGGTTGGCGCCGAGGGCGAGCGCGTAGCCAACGTGACACCAAATGACGACTTCGAGACGGTACGCGGCAAGGTCCGCGCCGAGATCGATCGTCACTTCAAACAGGTCATCAACCGGCCCGAACTGCTCAACCGGATGGGCGAGAACATCATCGTATTTGACTTCATCCGTGAGGACATCGCGCGCGAGATCCTTGATGGCATGATCACTGCCACACTCGGCGATCTAGCGCGACAGGACATTGCGGTCATGCTTGCTCAGGACGTGAGGCATACGCTGGAGGGTATGTGTCTCGCCGATCTGTCGAATGGGGGCCGCGGCATCCGCAATCGCGTCGAAGCCCATCTCGTCAATCCGTTGGCGCGATTGATGTTCGAGAGAAGAGTGGGGCCAGGCACCCGTCTGTCGATCACGGGTATCGAACCCGGGAAGGTCACGCGTCTCGTGGCCGGGGGGTGAGCATGACCACCATTGCCATCTCGCGGGTGCATTTCCCGGTGACCACGCTGGGGCCTGGGCTGCGGCTCGGGATTTGGCTGCAAGGTTGCTCGATCCGCTGCCCTGGCTGCATTTCAGCAGACACCTGGGCGACCGGGCGCGGTGTCGTCGGACTATCGCATTTGATAGCGCGATTGGAGCCGCGGCTTGAAAATGCCGATGGCGTGACAATTTCGGGCGGCGAACCGTTCGACCAGCCGGAGGCACTGCACGCGCTGCTCACGGCCCTGCGCTCACGTACGGCGGCCGACATCCTTGTCTACAGCGGTCATTCCTTTGAGACGATCTCGCCATTGCTCAATGGCATGCCTGGACTCATAGACGCGTTGATCAGTGATCCATATATCGCAGATGGGTCCCAGACACTGGCCCTGCGAGGCAGTGACAACCAGCGCCTGCATTGTCTGACGCCGCTGGGCTCGTCACGCTTTGGTACGTTGACCAAGGCGCCGTCAGCCACTCCCGTGCTCGACGTGATGTTCGACGACGATGGCAGCGTTTGGTTCGCTGGAATTCCGCGTCGTGGCGACTGGGAGCGCCTGCAGCGACAATTGCTGGCGCGAGGGGCGGCATTTGCGACGAGCATGGATGCCTCGGAAAAGAGGGGTAGCGGGGAGGCATGAGCACGAAGATCTGCCCAGGGTGCGGCAGCCGCCGGCCGTCTACCGAGGTGTTCTGTCAAGGCACTGTCGGCGCCTTTGCATGCGCATGGGACCTGACCGGCGTACCGCTGGACATCCCGGGCACGACGGCTCCGGCTGCTGAGCCATCACAGCTGGCTGGTCTGCGCTGCCGCAACGGTCACACGTTGAGAGCTGGTGATCTGTTCTGCCCAGTTTGCGGGGAAGAGGTCGAAGAGGTCGCTCAACCCGCTCCGGCAAGCCAAGCGAAGGGACAGCTGCGCGAGGGAGAGGGACGACACAACTCGCCCGACGGCTTCGGAGGCGAGCACCAGACCGGCTACGATGTCGGTGGGCCGGCTCCCGATGGATCTCTGCGGCCCACGCCTGATGCGCTGCCGACAATCGGCGTCTGGTCCCTCGTGCGACGCATCGGCCGGCAAGGCTGCGGCACCGAGACATGGGCGGTGCGTCGCACCGAAGGCTCGGATGAGCCGGACGCGATACTTGTGCTTCACCCGGCCAGCCATCGAGCCGACGCCGCCGCGGCGACCGCGCTCGCTACGCTTGCGTCACGCTTCGCTACAGCAATCGATCGTGGCCAGCACGAGCAGCGACCTTTCGAAGTGTATGCCGCTGACAGCTTGCATCCGCTATCGGGTCTCATCCCTGCAAGCCTCGCACCAGATCGTATTCGCAAGCTCATCGCCGGCATGGCCGGCATTCTCACCGATCTTGGCCGCCTCGGCGTGCGCCATCGCGATATATGCCCGGATGCCATCCTCGTCGACGGACAGGACTTTGAGCGCGTTGTGCTCTCCCGAAGCGGCGCGGCGCGACACTCGCCGAACGAACTCGACACCGCGCCTCCACCTGAGCTGACGCGATACGCAGCGCCGGAGCTGCTGGCCGGCGCCGTCACGGCGGCATCCGACTGGTGGAGTCTCGGCATTGTGGTGCTCGAGGCCGCGACACGTGGCGCGTGCTTCGAAGGCATCGAGGATCAGGCATTTCTGATGCACGTCATCGCCGGGGGCCTGGAGATACCCGATACGGTCGACCCCGGGATCAAAACGGTGCTGCAGGGGCTGCTCGCGAAAGATCGCGCCGAGCGCTGGCAGGGCGAGCAGGTGCAGGCTTGGCTCAACGGAACCCCTGTCGCACTCCCTTCCGCACCGAGGGTGCCCGGGAGCAGCGAGGCGGACGAGACCACGGCTCTCTACCTGTCCGGGCGATCCTATCGCCGCGTCACGGCCTATGCTCTCGCTGCCGCGCGCAAGGAGAATTGGGAAGAGGCTCGAGACCAGCTCGTCCACGGACGCCTCTCGGCCTGGCTTGAGGGCTTTGCTTCCAGCGAGCGCATGCGTGCAGCCATCCGCAATGTCGTTCGGCGTGAGGATCTGGACGACGATGCGAAGCTGTCCGTCGCGCTCAAGCACCTCAACGCCGACATGCCGCTTGTGCGGGCCGGCGAAATCATCACGCCCGCCTGGCTGCTCCAGCACTCGGAGGCTGGTCATGACTTCATCGCCGGACCCATGCCGGATCTGCTACCCCAGGGTGGCGCAGAAAGCTGGCTCCGGAACCTCAAGCAACGCGCCTCCGAGGTGCGTCGGCGCCTCAAGTCGCTGGAGATCGAGGTCGACGAGCCGAGCCTGCGGCTCCATCTGCTGTCGACCTCGCGCAAACAATTTTTGGAGCTATGGGATGAGCGGCGCCGCATGCTGCCCGACAGTGAGCATCGGGGCATTGCCGCCCTGCTGGAGCGCGGCTCGCTTCGGGACGAGGATCTGATCATCCTGCTGTCTGCCGCGACCAGCCAGTTCGTGCCGCTGGCCGAGGCGGTTGCCGCTGCTTCACAACTGGCGCGCCGTGAGGGGATCAGCTCATTCAGCGAAGTTCGGGCCGAGCAACTATTGTTGGAGCCGCGGCACCAGATAATGAACCAGCTCGACGCCAGAATCGAAGGCTTCGCGCGGTCGAGGAACGAGCGTATCGACGCTTGGGTCGACCAATACAGGCTTGAGAAGCGGATCTCGCTGCCGCGCATTCTGGTCGCGCTCTCGCTGCCGATCGAAGCCTGGAGGAAGCCGCCGCGCCAGGATTACGTCGCGCAGCTGCTCGGACATTTCGAGAAGCGCATCGGCACCTCGGTCTCGCGCGGCGCGCTGGCGCGAATGACTATCGGCAAGAGCAGCCCTCGCATCGACCTCACCGAGATCGGAACGCGCCGAATGGGCGCCGGAGCACTCCTCGATCATTTGTTGGAGCGGGGCGAGTCAGCAATCGACGTCGACCCCGCGGCGTTCGACAATGAAAATCAGATCGAGCATCGCCTACGCCGCCTCGTCCGCAATGCGGATCTTCAGCGGCGCGAGACCGGAATCAACGGCCTTTACCTCGGATTTCCGTTCGTGCTGATGCGTCCCCGCGGCGACACGGCGAAGCCGCGCATCGCGCCGGTTCTGCTATGGCCAATCGCGATCCATGCCGAGGTCGGCCAGCGGGCGCGCTTCCGTCTGGCGTTCGACCGCGACCGCGAGGAGGTGCGGGTCAACCCGGCACTCCAGGGCATGCTCGCACCAGATGCACTCGCGAAGTGGGAGGCAGCCGGCGAAACTGCTTTGTCGGGCGTCGGCAACGCCACGGCGGTCATGGACGAACTGGGCGTCTTGGCGGACAAGGTACGCGAGCGAGTGCTTGCCAAGCTGCCTGGTCCCGACACACGGGTCGCGGCCGAAAAAATTGAGCTGTCCTGCTCGGCGGTGCTGTTCCATGTGACGTTTGTCGGCCAGGCGATCGTCAATGATATCCACCAGCTGCAGTCGATCCCGCCGGCCGGAACCGGGCTCGAGACGTTGCTGCGCAGCGGCGAGGAAGGGACGAATGACGACAGCGCGGCCTCTGCGGCCCATGAGATCGACCGTTTCATCACTGCCGACACAGATCCGGCGCAGGACCGGGCCGTCGCACGCGCTCGCGGTGGCGCCGGCCTCGTGATCGAAGGGCCGCCTGGCACAGGCAAGAGCCAGACCATCGTCAACCTCGTTGCCGATGCGATAGGCCGCAAGAATAGCCTTCTGCTCGTGTGCCAGAAGCAGGCGGCGCTCGACGTTGTGCATAAGCGCCTCGAGCGCGAGGGATTGGGCGGCCGGATCATCATGGTCAAGGACCCGACCAAGGACAGACGCGCGATCCTGGAGCAGATCAGAAGCCAGATCGATCACTTGCGCGCCAACGGAAGCAGCAACTCGCACTGGCGGCGGCAGCGGGCCGAGGCGGTGGGACGCATCACGCGTCTTGAGGCGCAGATCAACGAGCGGCACATCGCACTGCGCGCACGAGACGAGACATCCGGGCGCTCGTACCGCGAGACGATCGGCGACCTCATTGAGATCGAGGCCGTAGGGGCGGTGCCGGATGTCAGCACGTTGCGACCCCTGCTTGCTTTGGCCGACGCGGAGACAGCCGACGCGGTCGCCGAGCAGTGCGGCGCACTCGCCCCGCTGTGGCTGCCCGCGCGGTACGAAGGCAGTGCATTGCACGCGATGAAGCAGTTTGCCTCGGATGCGGCCGCGAAGTCGCAATGCCTGCAGGCCATTGAAACATTCGCGCAGTCGGAACGCCGACGCAGGGACGCTGTTGATCCCCGCTGCATGAAAATCGACGCCAACGACGCTGCGGCACTCGGTGCCTGGGCGACGCTCAACGCGACCCAGCTCCTGCGGCTCGACGCCGCTGCGTGTGCAGAGCTCGGCCGACTCGTCGGATCGTTCGAGGCAATCCTAGGCACATCACCCGGCCGCGAGGCAATCGCCGAGGTCGCACGCCTTCGTGACGACATATCTACGGTCCCGGATCACCGCACCGATGCGCAGCTCGGCAGGGTGATCGGAGGAATCGGCGATCTCGAACTTGCTGGCTGGCTTGCCGTTGCGGCGGATGCTCTCAAGCCTCGCGGCTGGCTGGCGCGGATGCTGGGCGGCGGCAAGGCCGCGCGACGCAAGCTCGAACAGCTGCTTGCGCCGGTCTCGCCGGTCGTCGGTGAGCCCGTTATGCGGGCCTTCCAAGCATCTGCCTCTCACGAACTGCAATTGCGCGAACTGAAATCACGGCTGGACAAGTCTTGTAGATCCGTTGGTGCGGATGCCGTGGCGACCTCAGTGGCGGCGCTGTCCAAATCGCAACTCCTGACCGCGATTGGTGATTTGGCCTCGAGCCTCGGTCGCGTGCAGGCCATCCATAACGTTCTGTCTCATTCGCCGATACGGAAAGATGCGATTACCGCGGCGCTGCAAGGTACGCCAACAGCGTTTGCGACGCTTTTCGATGCGATCACGCGCGCGCTCACACTTGCTTCCGC
This sequence comes from uncultured Hyphomicrobium sp., assembly GCA_964471635.1. GTDB lineage: Bacteria > Pseudomonadota > Alphaproteobacteria > Rhizobiales > Hyphomicrobiaceae > JAKAML01. The sequence goes on along the minus strand of CAYYGO010000008.1, from coordinate 64,913 downwards.
GCGCCGCGCCAGCATCACGGCGCTCGAGCCGCTGACACAGTGGCTCACCGACGACTGGATCGGCCGCGCTCGTTCGACGATAGAGGCGGACGCGTCGAACGCGGAGATGCTGGCCCGGCTAGTCGATGCCCTGCCATCGCTTGACGCGTTCCAGCGATTCCGCCTCCGTGCCGCACAGCTTTCTCCCCTTGGGCTTGAGGTCTACGCTGCGCTGCGGCCGAAAGTGGACAAGCTAGGGGGCGAAGCCGCTAAAGACAGCTCCGGTAACTTGGTCGAGCGGATCATCAAACGCGAGGCCCGCCTCAGCTGGAAGCTGCGCCTCGAAGCCGCTGCTCCGATGCTTGCGGCCGAGGAGGCTGAAATCGCCGCGCTCGTAAGATCACTCGCTACCGCCGAAGAGCAACTGAAGCTGATAAACAGAGAGTCGCTGGCCGCCAATATCGAGACGGGCCGCGTTGGCGACCGGGCGAGCTGGGACGACATCACACGCTACACGGGACCTCGGTCACGCCGGCTGCGCGAGTTCCTCGAACTCGGCTCGGAGATCGGCCTTATGGAATTGCGCCCGGTGTGGCTGATGAGTCCGGACGTCGCAAGCCGTCTTCTGCCGCTGGTCAACGGTCTGTTCGACAGAGTGGTCTACGACGAGGCGTCGCAGATGCCGGTCGAATATGCCCTGCCGACCCTCTACAGGGGACGCAAAGTGGTCGTCAGCGGCGATGAAAAGCAGCTGCCACCGACCTCATTTTTTGCAGCCCGCTCAACGCGTGATCAGGAAGGCGCCGATCTTGACGGCACGCCAGAGGACATCGACGAGGAGGAGCGGGACGCCGCGATCGAGGCGTGGAACCGGCGCGAGATTCAAGATTGCCCCAACTTGCTCGAGTTGTCGAAGTCCGTGTTGCCGACCGAGCAGCTGGAGGTGCATTACCGCTCGCAATTCCGGGAGTTGATCACCTTCTCCAACGCCGCCTTCTACGCTGGCACGCTCAATGTGCCCGTGCGCCATCCCGAAGCCGAGGTTGACCGTTTCCGCCCACTGGAGTTGATCCACGTCAACGGGCTCTACGAAAACCGCACCAACGTGGCCGAAGCCGACCGCGTGGTCGCCATGCTCGAGAAGCTCTGGCTAGACGGTGGCGGCAAGTGTCCCACGACCGGTGTCGTCACCTTCAACCGCGATCAGGCCGATCTCATCGAGGAGCGGCTGGAGGATCGTGCGGAAGAGAGCGAGGAATTCCGTAGCGCCTACGTGCGCGAAGTCGAGCGCTTCGAGAATGGCGAGGACATGGGCTTTTTCGTCAAGAACGTCGAGAACGTGCAGGGTGACGAGCGCGACCACATCCTGTTCTCGACGACGTTCGGGCGCAACGCCCAGGGTGCCTTCCGGCGCAACTTCGGCGTGCTTGGGCAGGCTGGCGGCGAACGTCGCCTCAACGTCGCGATAACACGCGCACGCCAGCGCGTCACGATTTTCACGTCGATGCCGATCGGTGAGATCGCAGACGTGCTGGGCTCCGGCGCGCAACCGGCCGAGCCGCGCGACTACCTCCAGCTCTATCTGGCCTATGCCGACGCGGTCTCCCGTCATGACCACGAAGGTGCGCGCAGGCTGCTTGGACAGCTCGGCTCCGTGCGCGCTCGGCGATCCCGGGCTACGACCAAGGATGGCGATGCCTTTGTGCGATCGGTGGCTACGACCATAGAGGCGATGGGGTTCACTCTTGTGCAGGCCGGCGACGGAAGTGCCTTCGGTATCGATCTCGCAATTCCGCATCCCAGGAAGGGCGGCTTTGGCATCGGCATCGAATGTGACGCAGCGGACCATCCACTGCTCACCCGCCCCCATGCACGAGAGGTCTGGCGCCCGGCCGTTATGCGCCGATCGCTGCCTGCCATCCATCGCATCTCTTGCCGCGGCTGGTATCATGACCGCGAGCAGGAGGTTGGCCGCCTGCGTGCAGCAGTCGAGGCGGCACTGAAATAGGAGAGAACGCGCTTGAGTGGCCCCAAGGTCGTGAGGATAGTCACCGTCGAGGAAGTACGCCAGACTTGCCACGCACATCTTGCGCGGCTTGAAGCTGCCGTTGCCCGCTGGGAGAAGATCTGCCGACGCAACGATGCCGCGACCGACGCCGAGGTGAAGTCGGTGCGTGAGCGCTCTGCCGAGATCGCCTCGGTGATGAAGCAGGAGCGCTACGTCGACCTGCAGAAGCGCGTGCCGGAGGAGATCCAGTGGCTCGAGGCCGATGTGGAACGCCGGCTTGGCGAGGCTCAACGCCGCATCGCAGACGCCCGGGTCCGCGTGCGGCGTCGCGCGACGATTGCGGCTCAGTTGCTGCACCGGGCGTCACTATCCGAGACTGCGCGCCAGAATCTTCAGGCCATCGCTCAGGGTGAGGATGGCGATGCCGCACATGCCGAGGCAGTTATCTCCGAAGTCATGCGGACAACGGTGCCCGCAACGAACACCGAGCAGCAGAACTCAGAGCTGGAGGCTCTGGCACAACGACTTGCGAAGGGGCTGAAGGGTGCGACGCTCGACGAGTGGCTGAACGCCCAAGGCAGCTTTGGCAAGAGCGAGCCCGATGCCATAGCCGATAAAATCGATACGGCGATCGCTGGTCTTGCGGTCGCTGGTGCGGCTGATGAGGCCGCGGTATTGTCGGTGCGATACAAGGCGCTGCTCGGCGAGCCGGAGTCGACCGCGCGAAAAATGCGCGCGGATTCGCTGCTGCTGGAGGCAGCCCGCGCGCTGGAGCGGCGCCGTGAGCGCGACCGCGGGCTGGCCGAACTCGAGCGAACACTCTCCGCGGCACGGTCGCTGCTCGGACCGGCCCATGCAGGAGTGATGGCAGAAGCCGAAGGAGCATTGCTACGCGCTGACGTCACGGCCGTCGTGGCGGCGCAGGCCGCGCTATCAAGCGCCCTCGACGACCAGCGCAAATCCGATGCGGCCGCCGCACGGCGGCGTACGCTGTTGTCAGCGTTGGCGGAGACAGGTTACGAGGTACGCGAAGGCATGGAGACCGACACACCGGCCGCCGGCAACGTAGTCCTTCGCCGCGCGGCCAATCCCGAGATGGGCATCGAGATCACAGGAGGAGTAGCGGGATCCCGCCTTCAGCTGCGCCCAGTGCGCTTTGCCCCGGCAGGAGCGTCCGGAGACACGAGTAAGGATCGCGATGTTGAGACGATCTGGTGCAGCGACTTCGCGATCATGCACGATCGCCTTCGCGCGCTCGACGCCAATATGGTCATCGAGCGCGCGATGCCCGTTGGTGCCGCTCCCGTGACAGTCTTACAGGAGGAGCCCCATCGAGACACGCGCCTTATCGACGCGACGAGAAAGGGCCAACAGCAACGCAGCTGATTGAACGTTGACGCTGTTCAAACTAGGCGCGTCGGAAAGCGACGAAAAAAATTTTCCGCATCGCATCCCAATGTTGCTGTATTGGTTGCAGAAATTGTACGAAACACCTCCATGACAGGATCAAGAATAGCGCCTCACTCGGCTGCCTGAAGGTCCTAACGCCCGGTCGACTGACTGGTAGGGTCGGAGTGACTTTGGAGGGCAGGATGAAATTCAACCAAGGCAGCTAGGGCGCTCACGGTGCGTAATCTTTCTTCTTGGTACGGAGGCCTGCGGGTGGGCGAGGGTGTGACAGGCTTGTTCGGGTGGTGTCGTCGTCCGAGCCCGGGCTATGTGTGGAAAAATTCTGTGGGTCGATGACGGCCTGCTACGGGGGTAGTTGTGCAACTGCGGGGAACGGAGGCGATCGAGAGCAAGTCTCTGGACGCGAGCGATCGCAACACTCGCTACTTCAGCGAGATCACGTCCTATTTGGCCAAGAGTCCGCCTAACGAAATCTTCCGTATCGCCGACATCATCTCGGTTCAGGGGGACGCCCGACGCGGCCAGAAGCCATTTCCCCACCCCTTCCCGGCCCGCATGCCAGTTGAAGTCGCTCGAGCTGCCGTCGAAGCTCTGACGAAGCCCGGCGACCTAGTGCTCGATCCCATGGCCGGCTCCGGCGCCGTGGCCAAGGCCGCCATCACGTGCGGTCGGCGCGCGGCGGCAATCGATATTGATCCACTTGCCATCATCCAAGCCCGCGCCCTTTGCGCAAGTCCGTCGCCGCGAGGGTTCGATCAAATCGAGCAACGCCTGATCCAGTGCGCCCAAAAGCTCTATAGCGATCAAGCTTTCCTTCGCGCCCAATGGAAAGCACTTGACGACGAAGGACGCAAATTCCTCGAGTATTGGTTCCCGGAAGACCACGCCGACCAGTTGTTCTCTCTGAGCGTAGCGCTCGACGAAGTTGCTAGTCCTGAAGTCTGGCCTGTATTCGCCACGATACTCTCCTCGCTCATTATCTCCCGTGGCAGCGGTGCATCGATGGCCATGGATCTTTCCCGCTCCCGGCCGCACCGTGTTGCAACAAAAAGGGCTCGGGCTCCCTTTGCTGCGTGGGACCGCCAGGTCCGCGCCTTTCGCACCTACTACGAAACCTCGGCCCCAATGGGACAGGCGAGCCTGCACATCGGAGACGCGCGCCGTCTCACCTTGCATGACGGCTCGGTCGACGCGGTCGTGACCTCGCCTCCCTATCTCAACGCCATCGACTATCTGCGCACCTCCAAGTTCTCCCTCATCTTCCTTGGCAGCCGGTTGAGCGAGCTGAGGTCGATCCGCGCCAGGTCCGTCGGCACCGAGGTCGGTCTGTCCCCCGGCCACCTCCCCCCCCGGTTCGACGCCCTGGTCGACGAAGGCGTCGCGGACCCTGCACGTCGGCCCATGGTCCGTCGCTATGTCGAGGACCTGACGACTGCCTTGTCGGAAGCCTACCGCGTGCTTAAGCCTGGCGGTCGTGCCCTTTACGTCATGGGACCCTCTATCCTTAGTCGGCGCGACTACGACGCCGCCGAGGTGCTCACCGAGCTCGCCCGCTCGGTTGGCTTTACCCCGCTGGGGCACGGCCGGCGCGATATCGCCGAATCCCGCCGCTCATTGCCCCCGCCGCGCCGAAGCGGGCGCGCCCAATCGATCAATAAGCGTATGACGTGTGAATATTTTATCGCGCTTTCGAAAGCCGACCCATGAGCATTGATCCCCATCATCTCGTCGCGATTCATCGCCGTCTGTGCGATGGCGATCCGACCGCCAGCGCCGATCTCATCGAAGCTCTATACGGTCCTCTCACCGGCCACGCCCTTAAAAGGCACGCAGCCTTCGGCGTCGACGGCGATGCCGCGCGCGACCTCGCTCTCACCGTCCTGGTCGAGCTTATCGAGGCACCCCAGAGGTTCGACCCCACCCGCGGCAATCTTTTCGGCTACCTCTGCATGGCCCTCGATGGTGACGCCAAGAACCGCGGTCGCGATGCCTCGAAGCGGGATAAAATTTTTTCAAGCTACGCTGTCGAAGTCGAGCAAGTTGGCGGGAATACCTACGAGATGAGGCCCGAGTACCGAATCGATGCAAGGCGCATCCTGGAACTGCACGCCGACAAGCTCGTCACCGAGGACGGCGACCGCGCCGTCCTCGAGCTATTCCTGGCCGATGAAGGGGACTACGCCATCTATGCCGAGGCGCTCGGCATCGCCGGCTGGCCTCTCGACCAACGCAACGCCGAGGTTAAACGCCGCCGGGACCGCATCGAGAAGCGGCTGGAAAGGCTGAAGGACAAGCTGTGAGCTACGCAAATCATTCCGTCGATCGCGGCGACTACCAGCGGATCGTCGACAAGCTTTCGACAAGCGACGGCTTTATGGCCCGGCTCCTTGCCATTGCCTTTCGAGGTGACGTGTCCGCAGCTCGCATCGCCCGCGAGTTTGGCTGCACAGAGGACGCCGCCCTGCGTCTCGCCATGATGCGCACCCCGGCGGTCGAACGAGAGAAGTTCCGTGATGACCTCGCTCGGATCGCTGGCGACGTCGGCATCGACGTGGCAACGCTCACGGCCATGGTCCGCCAAGCGCAGGCCTTGTCCGCGTTCGACGCCCAGGCGCCGGCCAACCTGCTGATGGCCGCTCACGATCACCACGACAGCGACGAGGATCACTAGTGCGGCCCTCCTTCGACCCCGGCCCCACGGCCGCGCGCATCTGGCGCGAAGTGGGATATCGACCGGATTTCCCCCGCGATCTCGTGCAACCCATCATGGAGACCTTCGACCTCGCCATCGTGCTGATCCCCCGGCTTTCGATCGCGTCGATTGCGCAGTGGCTCATCGAGCATGGCCGCGCGCCCCTCCGCTTTCCGGGCGACCGCCGCCTCTCGGGATGCCTGCTCGCCCAGCGGGGTCATGGCCTCGCCTTCCTAGATGGCGGAAGCGACGCCAACGAGCGCCGCTTCGCCCTCGCGCACGAATTCGCGCACTTCTACGCACACTACTTCGAGCCCCGTCGCAAGGCGCTCGCCCGCTTTGGTAGCGGCATCCAGCCAGTCCTAGACGGTGAGCGGCCCCCGACCGTCGACGAGCGCCCGTCGGAAATCCTGCGCCAGACCCCGCTCGGCGGTTACGAGGATTACCTGAGCCGCGACGACAGCGGCCTTCCTAACGATCGCACGCTAGCCATCGAGAACGAGGCCGATCTGCTGGCCCTCGAGCTGCTCGCGCCGCGTGGCGAGATAGCAGCCCGATTCGGGCCTGCCCCCGACGCCAGCGTCATGACCGACCGGTTCGGGTTGCCCCTCCGCGTCAGCCGTCTCTGGGCAGACTTCATGGCCCGCCAGAGCCCCCGGCAGGACGCCTTCATTTGCAATCTTGAACGGGCCGTGGAGAAAATGCGTTGAAGGCTGTCGAAGTCGCGTCGTTCTATGGGAACTTTACTTCAAACGACGCGAGACAGGCCGCCCATGACGCCCAACACACAACGCTCCCCCGACGACGATCTGATGGCCGGTGTTGGCGAGCATCCGCTGAGCGAGGTCAGCGAGGACGACTATAAGCGGCTCACGGGCGAAACGCTCAGCGAGACCGTCGACTTGCAGCGCTGGAAGCGCGGCATGGAGGCCCTGCGCGACTACGATCGCCTGGAGGCGGAAGTCCTCGCCGGCGAATCCGCCTCCGCCGAGGTTCGTGCCGAGATCCGCAAACGCATATTCCCTGCCATCCGCGAGATGGACGGCGCTCCGAAGGAGGCCGGCGTCTATGAGCTCAGCGAACCCGACATCGACCAGACCAGCCGCGACGTGCTCATGAACGGGCTCGTGGAAGGCTGCGATGCCAACGTGCACGTCTTCAACACCATGGCGGTCCAGGTCATCCAGATCGCTGTCGTCGCCGCCAGCTACAACGCGCACGAGGAATCTTGGGCGCACCGCATCTTCAAGCGCGACATCCGCATCGACCCCGGCGCGAACATGGTCGAGGAGACGCTGAACCTCCTAAAGCGCCGTTCCCCTGACGACACCACGGCACAAAAGCCCAAGGCAGTCACCGACATGATGCGCCGCGGCGTTATGACCTTCATGGAGCGCCAGGTGATTGCCGATGCGTTGAGGGCGCCTTGGCGCATGGGGCACGGCAATCCGCTCGCCTACGAGCTTCTCACCGGCGCCGGAAACCCGCAGTTCATCGAGCTCAGCCTCCCGGTTCTCGAGCGTCTGATCGACCACCGCAAGTTCATTTTTGTGCCAAGCGACACCACCGAGCAGCACATCAAGACGATCGGCGACGCGCTCAACCCCGGTGAGTACGCCGTCATCCAGGACGCGCAGACGTATCTGAGGCGCATCGCCGGCGGCCACTTCCGCGGGGACTGGGCGGCGGTGCTGGAAAAGAAGCTCAAGGGCTTCATGGCCGATGTTGGCCCGCAGGTTCTGATCGGGGCCTACCGCGCATCGCGCTTCGCCCCCGCGCAGGTGTTCTATGCGCACCGAGATTTCGTCCACGAGGCGGCCCGCATCGCCATCGCCGACAGCGTGCTCCTCGATCACCGCGGCTTCCCGATGTTGATCGAGATGGCGGACAACATGTGCCGCACCTACTTCGGCGCGCAGACAATCGAGCGACCGGCGTTTGCCGCCTTTGCTAACACCGAATCCCCCTTTCGCCACCTCAACGAGCGCGCCACGCGCCGCTAATAGGACAGTTAAGCATGAACCGCAACGACAACAACGCCCCCCGCAAGGCCCCCGCGCTGAAGACCGTCGGCTCCGAGTCCGCCGACACTGAAAGTGCAGTACGCCCGGCCCCGGTCGCGGCTGCCCAGACGCTGGCGGAGGACGCAGCCAGCAACGGCGGCACGTTCACCCCAGATTCCGACTACGCCGACGCCTTCGGCCGGACCCTGTTCGACGACCGCGCCAGCGAGGACGGCACGCTTACCATCGTGTTTCCTCCGGACCGGATCGGCGATATTCCCTCCCAGAGCTTGCTGCACATCGTCAGCAAGCCGGACCGCCACGAGTACGTGGCGACCGTCACCTCGGGTCCCTTTTGCGAGCCCGACGGTCTTTCCGCGAACGCTCCCCAACTCGTCGTCCCGGCCGTTCGCGGCCATGAGGCTCTGCCCCGTCATCACGGGCGATTGCAGGCGACTATTCTCGGCGAGAAGACGGCCAAAGGCCTCGTGCCGGCCCGCCTGCGACCCCGCCCCAACTCCGCCGTCAAGATGGTGCCGAGCGGCGAAGTGTCGGCGATCCTGAACCTCACCGGCGACCGCCGCCTCGGGCTGCTCAACGGCCACGACGACGTCGAGATCAAGATCGACACGCGTCGCAAGAGCGTGCTGCCGCGTCATACTGCCCACATCGGCACGACGGGAGGGGGCAAGAGCACCGGCGTCGGTCGCACCATCTCGGAGTTCCAGCAAGCCGGTATGTGCACGATAGTGTTCGACGTCGAGGGCGAGTACACTGGTCTCGACAAGCCGAACGACAATGCCGGCATCATCGAGGTCCTGAACCAGCGCGGCCTTGCGGCCAGCAAGGTCGACAACACCCATGTCTACCGCCTTTGCGGTTGTGCCTCCACCAATCCGAAGCATCCCTCGTCGAAAGAGTTCACGCTCCAATTCGACCAGCTGTCGCCGTTTGCCTTCGGCGAGATCATGGACTTGAGCGACGCCCAGAACGAGCGCCTTTACCAGGCTTACGAGATCGCCAAGGCCCTCCTGCGCGAACTCGAGATCTTTCCGGCTCGTGGCGAGGAGCGCGAGCTTATCGACATCGACGAGTTCGATCGCGGCTGGCCACGCATGCGGCTCGAGGACCTACGCTACCTCGTCAGCGCCATCATCGCCATCGCCGACAAGAACAACACGGACGCCGAACCGCCCTTCCGTCAGTCTCAGTTCCATGGCCAGTGGGCGATCGTGAAGAAGCGGATCCACGCACACTTCAGCGGCGGCGATGCCGACGGCGACAAGAAGAAGGCAAGCGTGGCCTACGGAAATAGCTGGAAGGCGCTGATGGCCAAGATCAGTCGCTTGCAGCGCCTGTGCATCTTCGATCAGGCCGCTCAATATTCTATCAACTACGCCGAGATGCTACAGCCCGGGCGGGTCAACATCATCGACTTGTCTGACGTCGAGAACATGGACGTGCGCAATCTTGCTATCGCCGAGATGCTGCGCGGCATCCTCGAGCGGCAGCAGGATCTCTATCAGGCGGCGGCGAAGGGCAAGGCCGAGGACGCCGAGATTAAGCCGCTTATGACGAACGTCATCATCGAGGAGGCCCACGAGTTCCTGTCCGCGCGGCGAGTGCAGAGGATGCCTACTCTACGAGATCAGCTGATGAAGATCGCCAAGCGGGGCCGCAAGCGCTACCTTGGCCTCACCTTCGTCACCCAGTCGCCCAACGACCTTCCCGATGACGTGCTGGGGCTCGTGAACAACTGGATTATCTACAAGATTGACGAGGCGACCATCCGCCGGCTCAAGAGCTACATCCCGAACTCCGATGACAGCTTGTGGGCCCTCGTGCGCGGCCTCGGCCCGGGCCAGTCGTTGGTCAGTTTTACCCACATGCGCCGCCCGGTCATCGCTGCGATCGATCCCTCGCCGGCGCGGCTCCTGATGGCCGACTGAGCCGTCCAATTCACGCCGACAGATCAGCGTCCGGCGTGCCTCCAAACCAGGTCTTGGCCGATGAGGACCATGATTACCCAACTCGAAGACGCCGTACCGGCAGAACGCTTCGCCGAGACCTACGGTCAGGTCCGTCGCGTGGTGTTGGCAACGACCATTGAGCAGTGGCGGGCGCGACGCGCCAAGGACATCCCGCCAACTATGATGTTTATCTGGGACGAGATGGTTCATCGCGCCATTGCGCCGACGCCTTTCAAGGTCGCCCCGATCGTGAACAACGGCTTCAAAGGCCTCTACGAGTTCGTCGAGCACGAGCTCGGCCGGTCGCCGCTCTCGGCCGCCTATGCCGTCGAGTACTTCAACGAGCTGCGGCCGGCACGCTCGTTCGCGGAAGTGTCATTGGTTCACTGCTTCCCAAACGACATCCACATCTGCGACGTCGAGTTCTCGGACCAACGCCATGCTCTCCCGGCTAACCATCCCGAACGCAGACATCGGGAGTACAAGGGCCTGCACGTGTTCGGTGAGTTCCTCGATCGCCTGCGCTCAATTGCGCAGGCACGCGGCGCTGAGCGCATTTCGGGCCTCGTTGCCTCACCGCCCGTGCATCACGTACTTACGCGCCATGGCTTCCGCATAAGCGCCAGTAAGAGGGCGCAAGAGGCCGCTCGTCGGGCCGGGCACGGCCATGCGATGATTCTAGAAGTTGGCTGATAGTCAACTTGCCGCGAACACCCGATGAAATATGAAAGTGAGGTTGATTGTGTCGACCGTGGCAGGGCGCGGACATGAGGTATCTCAATTGAGAGGACGTTGGTTTGCGCTTTTGATCATTGCCAGCGGCCTCATTTTTCCTTTTTTCGCACGTTCGTTTCTCCTAGCCGACCGACTAGTTTTCCGAGTGACAATGCCAATTGTCGGTAAGCGGATTTCAGTGTTGGTGAGGTTTTTCGGTTGCAGCGCTTTCCGTCCCAGAACCGACTGGACTTCGCCGCGGAAGCACGCATTGGTGTCGGTGACGGCGGGCACCGATAGGGCTCGACCGGAAACACAGGGCTCGCCTCGCGGAACGCGGGGCTTTGGGTGGTGGCACCGCTGAAAGCGGGCCAGCGCGGAGCGCCAATGGCGGCGCGTCCCAAACCCACGGAGCCCCATCATGAACACCAAGGCAATCGACAAGCCCATCAAGTCCGACCGATCGGCCGTCGCACGGCAGGCCGCGGGCAGCAAGACCGCATCAACGCGCGCTTCGGTCGCCGCCACGACCGGGCCCCGCAAGCGCGAGGCGGCTCCAGAGCAGCGGCCCGTCCAGGGCCCCGTCACCAAGCACGCGCAGCTCTTGCAGCTCCTGAACCGGCCAGAAGGCGCGAGCATCGATGACATGATGCAGGCGACGGAGTGGCAGCAGCACAGCGTTCGCGGGTTTCTGGCCGGCACAGTGAAGAAGAAGATGGGGCTGGCGCTGACGTCGTCCAAAGCCGAAGGCGATGTGCGCCGATACCGGATCGCGACGCGTCGAGGCCGCTGACATGGCCAAACCAGCTCTCGATCTCGCGACGGAAATCATCCGGCTCGAGAATCTCTCACTCGATCGTCTGCGCGAGGAATGGCGGCGTCTTCATCAGACGCCGCCGCCGAAGCGACTGAGCCGGGATATCCTGCTGCGCGGTATCACGTATAAGATGCAGGTGAACGCATTCGGCGGCCTGTCGAAAGCCATTCTCCGCAAGTTGCAAACCTCCGCTCCCACAGAGGCGCTATCGGCCAAGAACCGCCGACCACGGCCGTCGTTCAAGCCGGGGACGCGTCTCGTGCGCGAATGGCACGGGGTCACGCACACGGTCGTCATCCTGGCCGACGGCGTCGAATGGCGCGGCCAGCGCTACCGATCGCTGTCGGTCGTCGCCCGCGAGATCACCGGCGCACATTGGTCCGGGCCGCGGTTCTTCGGCCTCAATGGGGCTCGCGCCGATGACTGACGCAACGCAAGTCGAGGCAGCGAGGAGGGCTTTCGCCAAGGTCACGGGGGCGTTGGAGGACGCGACGCTCGTCGCGGCCGAGGGGCAGGCGTCTCCGAACCTGTCGGCGGCCAGCCAATCGTGCGATCACCTGATCGCGCTGCTGGAATCGCCCCTCGCGCGACTGCAGCGGTTGCGGAGGCGGCTCGGATGACTCGCGTTGCCTGCGCCATCTACACACGAAAATCCTCCGAGGAAGGGCTCGAGAAGGAGTTCAACTCGCTCGATGCGCAGCGCGAAGCGTGCGAGGCCTACATCACGAGCCAGAAGCACGCCGGGTGGGTCGCGGTGCGCGACCTCTACGACGATGGCGGGCTGTCCGGCGGCACGATGGAGCGTCCCGCGCTCAAGCGGCTGCTCGCCGACATCAAGTCCGGCAAAGTGCAGATCGTCGTTGTCTACAAGGTGGACCGGCTGACGCGGTCGCTGGCCGATTTCGCCAAGATCGTCGACGTGCTGGACGCGCACGGCGCCTCGTTCGTTTCGGTGACGCAGCAGTTCAACACCACGACCTCGATGGGCCGGCTGACGCTCAACATGCTGCTCTCCTTCGCCCAGTTCGAGCGCGAGATTGCCGGTGAGCGCATTCGCGACAAGATCGCGGCGTCGAAGGCCAAGGGCATGTGGATGGGTGGGAACGTCCCGCTCGGCTACGTCACCAAGGACCGGAAGCTGGTCATCAACGAGGCCGAGGCCAAGACGGTACGGATGATCTTTCGACGCTATGCCGAGCTTGGCTCCGTTACCCTCCTTCAGGAGGAACTCGACCGGCAAGGCGTCCGCAGCAAGCAGCGCGAGTGTGCCGGTGGGCGGCTTGCCGGAGGTCGGCCGTTCTCGCGCGGCATCCTGTACCTGATCCTGAAGAACCACCTCTATCGCGGCGAGGTCAAGCACAAGGGCAAAGCCTATCCCGGTCAGCACGAGGCCATCATTGATACTGATCTATGGAGCGTCGTCCAGGACAAGCTGGCCGGCAACCGCAAGGCGCGCGAATTGGCTGTCGGATCCAAGGCACCGAGCCTGCTGTCCGGCCTCATCTTCGATGGCGACGGCAACCGCATGACACCGACGCACGCCAATAAGAGCGGACGACGGTACCGGTACTACATTTCGGCGTCGCTGCTCGACCGCGGAAAGCCGGGGGCGGGCACGATGCGCGTGCCGGCCAGCGAGGTGGAAGGCCTCGTGCTCGATCAAATCCGGATTCTGTTGGAGTCGCAGCATGCGGTGGGCAATGCCGTGGCTCCGCTGGCACTCGATGCGCGCGAACTCCATGCTGCGCTGGAACGCGCCGCGGAACTCAGCCGCAACTGGATCGGGATCCCACCCGAGGAGATGAAGGAGCTGTTGCGCAGTTTCGTGACCCGGGTGACGTTGCTGGCCGATCGGATTGACATCAAGATCGGAGCAGGCCGACTGGCGCACACGCTCGGTGCATCAACCGCATCCGGTTATGACGCCGGCTCGACGGTCGATCTGTCGGTCGCCGCGGAGCTGCGGCGGTCCGGACAGGGCAAGCGCATGGTCATCGGGGAACCGCATCAAGCCGTGAGCGACGCAAGCCTAGTCGATGTACTGAAGGAAGCCGCTGCCGCCCAGCAGAAGCTTCTTGCCGATACCGATGAGACGCTGAACGAAATCACCGAGCGCACGACGAAGAGCAAGGGTCGGCTGACGGCGCTCATGCGCCTATCTTATCTGGCGCCCGACATCATCGCGGACATCCTGGCCGGTCGGCAGCCGCCGGAACTCAGCGTCAAGCGGCTGCTGCGCACGTCTCAGGATCTGCCGCTCGACTGGCCGGGCCAGCGCGCTTTCCTGGGTCTCGCTTGACCAAAACCGCCCCTCGGTTCGCGAAGAGTTCTGGGTCCGCCCGCCCCGATTGACGCCACTTGAGACATTTCCCCACGTGACGCCCGAAACGGCGGCGTTCCGCGTCTCTGCGCGGCTCTGCTGCGATGTCGGGGGCGCTAGCCCGCGGACATGCCGGCGCTATTCCGCAGAATGCGCAGACAATTAAAAGCGTGCTATTTCAACGAGTTGCGTGGCTGTGGACGCAGTCCAGCGCGAACGCGTCTCGGTATCAGGGAAAAATCAGCGCCTTTGGGCTTGAAAACGGCCGAAAAATGCCCAATATCGTGCGTTATATCAGTGCGTTATGGGAATTCATGGTCGCGAAAATAACAGGGAATTTTGCGGACCCAACAGGGAGCTTTGCGGCCGGTTCAGGGTCACCGGCGGAGTGAACAGGGACATCTTAATCCCTGATATCTTCAGGCTCGCATTTGACGGTCTGTCGGCATGAGACTTGCTCCTTCAACCTCCCGACATGGAGGAGCACATGGATCGCGATGGCGTGCGCAGGATCTACGGTTCGTTGCTGGACCGCGAGAGCGTGCGCGGCCTCGCGGCTACCCTCGGCCGGAATCCGGCCGCCTGGATCGAGACGGACATCCTGATCGCGGCTCTGCGCGACAACGCCCGGGAGCCGATCCCCGAGGCAGTCATAGATTGTCTGAGGCAGCGCCTCGAAGGTGAGGCGCGCAAACAGCGGGGACGGGGGCGTTCCGCGAACAGCTCCACGGTTGAGCTTCGGAACCTTCTGATCTCGTCTCGCTTCGAGCGCTACGAGGCGTGGCTGACGGCGCGACGGGCACGGCTCGGATTGAACGGCTGGGCTGCCATTCGAGGCACCGACTGGTGGCAGGGTCCGCCAAGTGAACGGGCGGCGCGGATGGCGTTGCGGAAGATCGGCCTCAACATGACTTGGCGCCGGATCCAGGACATCGCCTACGCGCAACGCCGTTAACCCGGCTCTCTCGCGTCCGCGGGAAATCGCTCGATTTCCTCCGGATGCCCGGGGCCTGCAGTCTCTTCATAAGGAGGGTTGGACTCAACAACGGAGGTTCAACCCATGTCCCACCTGAAGATCGAGCATCGCCCGCCCGGTGAGCTCAAACCCTATGCCCGCAACGCGCGGACGCACTCCCCCAAGCAGATCGCCGAGATCGCGGCCAGCATCGCGGCATTCGGCTTCAACAACCCGGTGCTGATCGACAAGGACGGTGGCATCGTCGCCGGCCACGGCCGCGTCGAGGCGGCGAGGCAGCTCGGCCATGCCACCGTGCCGACGATCCGGCTTGAGCACCTGACCGAGGCCAAGAAGCGGGCCTACATTCTCGCCGACAACAAGCTGGCCGAGAAGGCCGGCTGGGACCGCGACATCCTGGCCATCGAGCTGCAGCACCTGATGGCGATCGAGATTGACTTCGACATCACGGCGACCGGCTTCGAGCTGCCCGAGATCGACGTGTTGATCGATGAGCTCGAGGCCAAGCCGGCCAAGGCCGATCCGGCCGACGAGGTGCCCGCGGTTGATGGCCCTGCCGTCACCCGCCTCGGTGACATTTGGCAGGTCGGCCCGCACCGCTTGATCTGCGGTGACGCGACCGCGCCTGAGACCTATACGCGGCTGCTCGACGGCGAGAGGGCACAACTCGTCTTCACCGACCCGCCTTACAATGTGAAGATCGACGGCCATGTCTCCGGTCTCGGCGCGGTTCGGCATCGCGAGTTTGCGATGGCCGCGGGCGAGATGTCGGAGACCGAGTTCACCGGCTTCCTCGGCAAGGTCTTCGCCAACCTCGTCGACGCCTCGGCCGACGGCGCGATCCACTTCGTCTGCATGGACTGGCGCCATCTCGGCGAGGTGCATGCGGCAGCGCGAGGCCGGTACTCGGAGCTAAAGAACCTGTGCGTCTGGGCGAAAACAAATGGCGGCATGGGTAGCCTCTATCGCTCACAGCATGAGCTTGTGTTCGTGTTCAAGGCCGGCACCGCGTCTCACATCAACAATGTCGAGCTGGGCCGGCATGGTCGCTATCGCACCAACCTCTGGTCCTATGCGGGCGCCAACGCATTCAGCGCCACACGCGATGATGACCTCACCATGCACCCGACCGTCAAGCCGGTGGCGCTGGTCGCCGACGCCATCCTCGACTGCTCGCATCGGAAGGGCATCATCCTCGATGCCTTCGCCGGATCGGGCACCACGCTGGTCGCCGCGCACAAGACCGGCCGCCGCGGCTTCGGCATCGAGCTGGATCCTCTCTACTGCGACGTCATCCTGAAGCGTCTGGCGAAGGTCGCGAAGCTCGAGCCGGTGCTCACGGCGACGGGGCAGACCTTCGCCGAGGTCGCGGCCGAGCGCGCCGCCGAGACGGCACCTGAAGCCGTCGAGGAGGTGCCGGCATGACCGACCACGATGATGGAGAAGACGCCGAGCACGGCGGCGATCGGAAACCGCGGCGGCGCAGCGCGTCCGTATCCGGCGGCCGGATCGACATCCGTGCCGCGCTCGAAGCGCCGGTTCGCATCAAGCAGAACGGCGAGAGCAAGCAGATCGACCCCTACGAGGCGATGCTGCGGCAGCACGTCCACAAGGCCATCGTCGGGCGGAACGTGCAGTCGATCAAGCTCGTGCTCGACGAGGCCGAGAAGCACAAAGTGATCGAGAGGCCTCCGGCGCCTCAGAACGGCGGCGTATTCGTCATCCCAAAAGACCTGCCCGAGGAGATCGAAGCGCAGATCTTCGACGACGCCGACTATGCCGAGCAGCGCCGGTCATCGATCGTTCCGATCATGTTCGCGCTGCTCAAGGTGATCAGCTTTGACCGGCTCAAGAGGTGCTTCAATGGCGGACGATAATGACGATGACGACGGCGCGGTGGGCTACGGCCGGCCGCCGCGGGCGGCTCGGTTCAAGAGAGGGCAGTCGGGCAATCCGGCCGGCCGGCCGCGGAAGGACCGTGGACAGAGCGCAATTGCCGCGCGCGTGCTCGGCGAGACGCAGCGGCTCGCCGGCCAGCCGAAGGGCGCGCGCGTGCGCTTCAAGACGCTGGAGATCGTCGTGATGACGATGAAGCAGCTCGCTGTCGCCGGCCAAAGAGCAGCTGCGACGCTCTACACGAGCTACATGGAGCGATACTCACGGCCAGCTCCTCCGGAGCACCCTGTCGGCTATCTGGTCGTGCCCGAGAGATTGACCGAGGAGGAGTGGGTGGCCAAGTACTCGCCGAAGGACGACCCGCCTGATGATCCAGAGTCAGCGGAATAGTCCGACAATCTTGATCGCAAGTCACAGGGCAGGAACGGTCTCGCGCAAAGCCTCGGTCACATCGACGACGCCGGGGGCCAACCAGACCTCATCGCGGAGGTGGAGCACGTCGCTGTTCGTATGCGACGAGCGCCGCACCCGCAACTTGACGACGTCGATCGGGATCAGGGCCGCCCGGTGGACCGAGAAATCGGGCGCGAACAGCACGGCGGCGAACTGCTCGAACGGATCGCCGGCAAGATTGCGGATGGCGCTCAGCTGACGAGACCCCGGGCCGCTGCCGAGGCGCCGGGCCTTGATCTGATAACGCAGGCCCGTGCGGTCCCTGGCATCGAAGCTCGACGCCGAGTTCCCCTCCCGGGTCCAGCCGAAAGCCCGACAGAACAGCGCCTCGGCATAGTCGCTGATGGGGCTGTTGGCACTGCGCAGGATCTCTCGACGCCGCAGTTCGTCGAGCACGGCACCGTGAGTGCGCAAAAGTTCCAGGGTCGTAAGCCGCATGAAGTCCATGCAAAAGCCTACCGCGATTCGAACTCCGCCTGATCGCTCACCCGACGCGATCCATGAGCCACTCAAAGAGACCGGACTTGACCGCGACGTCGGCTAGTTGCTCGCCGGTCCAGAGGTGCACGCCCGTGGCGCCGCCCGTCGAGAGGGAACCGTCGGGTGAGTGACAGACGAAGAACGTCCGGGTGAGGCCGCTCGACGTGAAGTAGCTGATGTGCTCGTCGAGAACCGGTTGGTTGGCGCGCGACTTGACCTGGACCGAGGCCACCTCGCCGATGGTCGGCTGCTCGATCAGTAGGTCGATATCGGCCATCGTGCCGCCGAGCACGGAGGTGCGCTGCCAGCCGCCGCGGGCGAAGATCAGGTCGACCATGATCTCGAAATCAGCCCAGTACAATTCGGCGATCATCTGTCTTGCCGACGTGAGCATGGCCGCACGCGCCGAGGTCGCGACGGCGACGACCGGCTCTTCCTCCGCATTGATCTTCCGGAGCAGGTAGTCCTTGGCCCGGACAGCGCAGATCGTGCCGCGGTAGTTGGCGACCTGGGTCAGCCGCGTCGTCAGATCGTTCATGCGCAGTGGCTCGCCCAGGATGTTGGTGCTGCGCCAACCGCCGATCATGCGCCGCGTTCGGGACGCCGAGCGGTTGTGATCGGTTCCGAGCCAGGTCACGCAGGGCTCGGCGAAGCCCCACCAGAGCAGCCCATCCGCGAACGTGATCCAGAGGCAGTCGGACCCGAGCGTGTAGAAGTCCTGGACCTCGCGCAGGGAGTCCTTGGCTTTGCCGGCGGTCCGCCGGATGCCCGCGACATAGGTGAGCACGCCGTCCCAGTCGCCTGCGGCGCAGAGATCGTGCGGCACCTCATGATAGCCGAGCTGAAGCTCGCCCTGGTCGAGGCTTGAGCGGGCGAAGCTGCCGCTGGCACCGAGCTTGATGTAGCGGACGGTTGTCGGGGAGACTGGAGTGGTCTGGTTCATGGATGAGACTCATAAGTATCACTTCGGGGAACGCCAGATCGCTTCCTTCGGCTGTGAAGTCCAGAGAAATGAGACTCATCGTCTGTAGATCAATCGACTAAGGTGTCGAAACCCTTAGCTGATGGACGTGCGCCGTCGGCTAGGGCTGAACCTAAGGAAACTGCGGGAGGAGCAAGGCTTCTCGCAGGAGAGCTTTGCCGACCACTGCGGCCTTCACCGGACCTACATCAGCGGCATCGAGCGCGGCGTGAGGAACCCGACCGTGGTCATCCTCGACAAGATCGCCAAGGGGCTGAAAGTGCCGGCGGGTCAGCTGCTGGATGACACCAAGTTAACACCTAAGAGGTCCTGACGCCTTTTTGGTCGATTCGGACTGCCCCATAGATTGCCCAAGTCATCTGGCCGGCAGGCCACACCATCACCGCGTTCGCGCTCGGCGATTGATCCTTGATGAGCGCCACCCTTGACATGGCGCAGAAATCAATCGACTTGTGGAGCATGCGCTTCAGGGCTTTTGCATCGCTGCTCGCTGTTTTCCTCGTGGCCGTTATGGCTGCGTGGACGAGTTCGCGTGCGGTTGCCTATGAGCCGAGCGCCCATTTGCTGAGCCTTGGAGCCTCAGACCCGGTGGGCATTGCGTTCAACGCGCAACGCTCCGATGCGCCGGTGATGGTGCACGCACACACCGCTGGCGCCCACAACCACGCTGGGCACGGATCTCACGACCACAGTCCGGGACAAGATCATCAATTCTGCCCCGACTGCGGCTGCTGCTCGTGTGCAGGGGCGTCGCATTTCTTGCCGGCGTATACTCGACCCGGAATCGTAGACGGTTCGTCACACCGGATTTTCTGTGCCTTTGACGACGCCGCGCGGCACATCGGCGTGCGCTTTTCCCTCCTGAGACCCCCCCGAATCCCTGCTTGATCGCTGGGGATGCGGCGCGAGCCGCGTCCCTCGTCGTCATGATCAGGGATAATCGGGCATGAACCGAAAGACTTCGGGCGCTTGGCTCGTCACAATTGCAGCTATTGCAGCACTTGCCACGACCGCCGACGCTTCTTCACTCACTAGTCCGTTCGAGGCTGCCGTCGAGCGCAGCGCCGAGATCAAGGGACTGCTGGCCCGGATGCCGGAGCAGGCCGTCAAGCGCGACGCAGCGGGCGCGCTCTTGCCTGGCGGCTGGTCGATCTCGGTCAGTAGCGAATCCGACGCCTTGACGACCCAGCGGGGCGCGCGCGAGGTCGCGACCGAGGCGGCGTTCCCGATCTGGTTGCCCGGCGAACGTGGTGCCACGGCCCATGCCGCTGACCATGCGCTGCTGGCCCTGGAAGCCGAGCTTGCCAGGAAGCGCATGGAGATCGCCAAGATCGTGCGCGACGCCTACTGGGAGTTCGCCGAAGCGCGGGAGAAGCTGGCTCTCGCCGAGCGGCGCCTTGCGATCGCGCGAACTCTCGCGGCCGATACGCGCCGGCGCGTGAGTGCTGGACAGGCTGCAGAGGTGGATGCGCTGATCGCCGAAGCTGAGCTGAGCGACGCCGAGGCCACCGTGGCCGCGCGGCGCGGCGAGTTAAACGAGGCGCTGGTCCAGTTCAACGGCAGGACGGGTCTGCGGCCACCAGCTAGCTTTTCCGAGGAGACGAACAGGCGCTCAGCCACGCATCCGACGGTGATCGCATTGTCGGCTGCCGTCACCAAGGCCGAATCCGAGCGTCACCTAGTCGAGGTCATCGACCGGGACCGGCCCGAGTTCGCGTTAACGACCAAGACGGACCGCGGTGATCGTGACGAAGCCTACAACACGCAGATCGGCGCACGGGTAAGGATCCCGTTCGCGTACGATGCCGTCAACGCTCCGAAGCGGGCCGCTGCTGATGGAGCGATCATTGCTGCGAGGGCGGAGCTGGAAGCGGCCGAGCGCAGTCTCAAGAACGATGTCGCAAAGGCGCGTGCCAAGCTCGACGGCGCGAAGAAGCAACTCGCAGCGCTGGAGAAGCGGCACACCCAGCTGTCGGCGGCCGTGGTGCTGATCGAGAAATCGCAGCAGGCCGGGCAGACTTCGCTCAGCGAGCTGATACGCGCCCGCGTCCAGATGTTCGACGCCGCCAATTCCAGAGCGCTTGCGCAGATCGCCGTCGAGCGTGCCCAATCCGAAATCAATCAAGCTCAAGGTATCGAGCCATGACACGCACCTTCATCTTGTTGTTCGCTCTCGTTGCGTCGACCGCAGCGGCGATCGCCGGCCCCGGTCACGACCATGGCGGCGGTGGAGCGGCCCAGGCCACGGCAGAAATTCCTCGTATCGAGAGCGTCACGCCCGACATCGAGCTGGTGGCCACGGCCGAAGGGCACAAATTGACCATCTATCTCGACGCGCCAGTCACCAACGAACCGGTCGAAGGTGCCAAGATCGTGGTCGAGGCTGACGGCAAGCACAAGGCCGAGGCCAAGCCCAAGGGCAATGGCGTCTATGAGCTGGAGGCCGACTGGGTCGATCAGCCCGGCGTCAAGGCTCTGGTATTCACGGTCACGACGCCGACGATCACCGATCTGCTCAATGGCACGTTGGACATCCACGGCCCTGAAGTTGCCGCGAAGGCCGCACCGCTCGACTTCAAGGCGCTTCTGATGCGGGTCGAACTGTGGGTCTGGAGCGCAATCGCCGCCGCACTCGGGTTCTTCCTGTCCTTCGCCTTCAGACCTGCGCGAGCCCCGTTCGACGATCCGACGGCCGCCGCGACCGAACCAGCAAGCAAGCCCGCGCCGAGAATTGTCGGCAAGGCGGCGGCATTCGCCCTCGCTGGCTTCGTGGCTCTCGGCGCCTCTCTCGATGCCGCGCGCGCCGGCCCGGGACACGATCATGGGGATGGGGGCGGTGCGGCTCCGGCGGGCGGCAACGTTCCGCGCCGGCAGGCCGACGGCAGCGTGTTCATGCCCAAGCCCGCACAGCGGCTGTTGCGCATACGCACGGCTTCGACCTCGAGCATCACGGCGCCGCAGTCGACCGAGCTTCTGGGGACGGTCATCGCCGATCCCAGGGCCTCTGGGCGCGTGCAGGCCCCCTTCGCGGGACGGATCGAGGTCGATGATATCGAGATCGCTTTCGTCGGGCAGCGGGTCGCCAAAGGCGATGTGCTGGCCGCCCTCGTGCCGACCGTCAGCTCGGTCGAGCGCGGTTCGGTCGGACAGCAACTTGCAGAACTCGATGGCAGCATCGCCCAGGCCGAGCAGAAGGTGGCTCGACTGAACAAGCTGGTCGGCAGCGTGCCGCAGGCCGACATCGATCAAGCGCGCTCGGAATTGAAGTCGTTGCGCGAGCGCCGCACGGCGCTCTCCCCTTCGCTGTTCGGCAAGGAGAAATTGCTCGCGCCAGTTGCCGGCATCATTGCCGCCGCCAATGTGCGGACCGGCCAAGTGGTCGATGCCCGCGAGGTGCTGTTCGAGATCGTCGATCCAGAGCGGCTGTGGATCGAGGCTGTCGGCTTCGCATCTATCGACGAGAAGGCGATTACCGAAGCTCATGCAGTGGTGGCGCAAGGGCAGAGCGTGCCGCTCAAGTTCCTCGGCCGTGCGCCGGAACTGAAACAGCAGTCGCTGCCGTTGCTGTTCCAGGTCGAAAAGTTCACTGGAACCCTTTCGATCGGCCGGTCCGTCCCGGTGCTGGTGCAGGCGAAATCGACGACGCCGGGGATCGTGCTGCCCGAGGCGGCGGTTGTTCGCGCCGCGAACGGTCTGCCTCAGGTCTGGGAAAAGCTCGGGCCCGAGAAATTTGCCGCGAAGGCTGTCCGCACGGCGCCGCTCGACGGTCAGCGCGTTCTGGTCACGGACGGGCTCACCAACGGGCTGCGCATCGTCGTCGACGGTGCCGAATTCATCAATCAGGTGCGGTGAGGTCCAGCCATGTTCGACGCCATAGTTCGCGGCAGTCTTGCCAACCGCCTGTTCGTCCTGATCGGCGCGCTGATCGTGATGTTCTATGGCGCGGTGACGCTGACCAAGCTGCCGGTCGACGTATTTCCAGACCTCAACCGGCCGACAGTGACACTCATTGCGGAGGTCGAGGGGCTAGCCCCTGAAGAGGTGGAACTCCTCGTCACGACACCTATCGAAACGGCGATGAACGGAATGCCGGGTGTGACGCGTGTGCGTTCTGTCTCGGGCGTAGGCCTGTCGATCGTCTACATCGAGTTCAGCTGGCAGACCGACATCTACCTCGCCCGACAGCAGGTGGCCGAGCGACTTCAGCTCGTGCGAGACCAGATGCCGGCCAACGTTCACGCGCAGATGGGGCCGATCTCGTCGGTGATGGGCGAGATCATGCTGATTGCCATGTCGAGCACGACCGAAAACGCGATGAAGCTGCGTGAGATCGCCGACTTCGTCGTGCGGCGCCAGCTCTTGACCGTGCCTGGCGTCTCACAGGTCGTCCCGATCGGCGGCGAGGTCCGGCAATATCGCATCGTTCCGGACACGCGGCGGATGGCCAGCCTCGACGTGGATTTCGAGGCCATCGAGAAGTCGCTCAAGTCTTTCGGCGCCAACACGGGCGGCGGGTTCGTCGACCAGCAGGCGCGCGAGTTCCTGATCCGTAACATCGGTCGCACGACAAAGATCGAGCATCTGCAGAACCTCGTTGTCGCCTACCGCAAGGGCCAGCCGGTGGTTCTCAGTCAGGTCGCCGAGGTCGACTTCGCCGCCCGCACCAAGCGCGGCGACGCCGGGCTCAATGGCGGGCCCGCCGTCATCCTGGCGGTTCAGAAGCAGCCCACCGGCGATACGGTCACCATCACGAAGGAGATCGAGCGCATGCTGCCGGAACTGCAGCGCGTGATGCCGCAAGGCGTCAAGGTCACCGACGTCCAGTTCCGGCAGGCGACCTTCATCGAGACCTCGATTTCGAACGTCAAGAAGGTGCTGATCGAGGCGCTCGTGGTCGTCACGCTCGTGCTGTTCGCTTTCCTGCTCAACTGGCAGACGACCTTCATCTCGCTGATGGCCATCCCTCTGTCCGTCATGATGACGGTCATCGTGTTCCAGCTCTTCGGTCTTTCCATCAACACCATGACGCTGGGTGGGCTTGCCATCGCCATCGGCGCGCTGGTGGACGATGCCGTGGTGGGCGTCGAGAACATATACCGGCGCTTGAAGCAGCACCGGGCCGCAGCAGGTCATGACCATCGCGGCACACAGGAGGTTGTCGCCGCCGCGACCAACGAGGTCCGGTCGGGCATCCTCTACGCGACGGCGATCATCATCTTCGTGTTCATCCCATTGTTCGCATTGTCCGGCATCGAAGGCCGGTTGTTCGCGCCGCTCGGCATCGCCTTCATCGTCTCGATCCTGGCGAGTCTCTTGGTTTCGATCACCGTGACGCC
The DNA here is from genome assembly GCA_964471635.1 of uncultured Hyphomicrobium sp. Lineage (GTDB taxonomy): Bacteria > Pseudomonadota > Alphaproteobacteria > Rhizobiales > Hyphomicrobiaceae > JAKAML01. The sequence continues at coordinate 40,877 of CAYYGO010000008.1, read as the reverse complement.
GGTGCTCTCATACTGGCTTATCCCGCGCATGAAGCATCTGGCCGAGCACGAGAGCCCCGTCGTGCGCGTGCTGAAGCGCTGGCAGGAGCGTGGCCTCAAGTGGTGCTTCGACCGCCCGACGTTTGTCGTCGGATTTCCCATCGCAGCGGTCGCCGCGGCGGCCTTCTTCGCGACGCTGTTGCCGCGCGCCTTTCTGCCGTCCTTCAACGAGGGCACGGTTCTGGTCAGCGTCATCCTGCAGCCCGGCATCAGCCTCGCCGAGAGCGACCGCATCGGCCGCATCGCCGAAAAGATCGTGATGGAAGTGCCTGAGGTGCATTCGGTCGGACGGCGCACGGGCCGCGCCGAGCTCGACGAGCACGCCGAGGGCGTCCACAACAGCGAGCTGGATGTCGACCTGAAGCGATCGGAACGCTCACGCGAGGAGGTGCTCGCCGACATCCGCAATCGCCTGACAGTGCTGCCCGCCAGCATCATCGTCGGCCAGCCGATCGCCCACCGCCTAGATCACATGCTGTCGGGCGTGCGCGCGCAACTCGCGCTCAAGATCTACGGCGACGATTTCGACACGCTTCTGGCGCTGGCAGCCGAATTCGAGCGGCGTCTGAAGGGCATCCCCGGCGTGGTCGACCTGCAGACCGAGAAGCAGGTGCGGATCCCGCAGCTCCAGGTGCGGGTCAACTACGATGCCGCCGTGCGCTACGGCCTGACGCCGGCTGCCGTCACCGAGGCGCTCGAAACCTTGTCCAACGGCCGCGTCGTCTCACAGATCATCGACGAGAGCCGCCGCTTCGACGTCGTGCTGCGTCTCGCGGATCGCGACCGCACCACGCGGGCTTTGGCGGACTTGTTGGTCGAGACCCCGGCGGGGCGGGTGCCGCTCAAGACCTTCGCCGAGATCATCGAGACCGACGGCCCAAATCAGGTCCAGCGCGAGGATGGCCGCCGCCGCATCGCGGTGTTCGCCAATACCGACGGCTCGGACATGGCCGCCATTGTCGCCGGCATCCGAAGAGAGATCGAAGCAACCAAGTTGCCGCAAGGTTACTTCACGCGGCTCGAAGGGCAGTTCCAGGCCCAGGAGCAGGCGTCGCAGCTCATCGCCGCGCTGTCGCTGATCTCGTTGCTGCTGATCTTCGTGGTGCTCTACTCACGCTACAAGTCGGCGATCCTCGCCCTCATCATCATGGGTAACGTGCCGCTTGCGCTCATCGGCAGCGTCATCGCTCTGATGATCGCCGGCCAGCCGTTCTCCGTCGCGAGCGCCATCGGCTTCATTACGCTCGCCGGCATCGCCACGCGCAACGGGATCCTCAAGATCAGCCACTACATCAACCTCGTGCTGTTCGAGGGCGAACAGTTCGGGCGCCGCATGATCATTCGCGGCACGCTTGAGCGCCTGACGCCCGTACTGATGACGGCGCTTGCCGCCGGAATCGCCCTCGTGCCGCTGATGATCGGAGCCGACGAGCCGGGCAAGGAGCTGCTCAATCCGGTTGCCATCACGATCTTCGGCGGGCTCGTCAGCGCGACCCTGCTCGACGCCTTCCTGACCCCGACCCTGTTCCTCCTATTCGGTCGCAAGCCGCTCGAAGAGCTGCAGCAGACCGAGGGAGAACTTGCTCACGCCGAAGCCTTCTAGACCCCACCAACCAAAGGAGTCCTGCATGTTGAGAAAGTTCGTCCTTGCCGCCGCCATCGTCGCCGCGACGACCGTCGGCGCGCTCGCCGCCGGTGACCACAAGAGTAAGCACGGCGGCAAAGTCGTCGAGAGCGGACACCATCATCTGGAGTTGATTGCAGCGGACGGCTCGCTCACACTCTACGTGCGCGACGAGGCCGACAAGCCGGAGGATGTGGCAAAGGCCAAGGCTTCGGCGACGGTGCTCGCCGATGGCAAGACCGAGGCTGTCGAGCTGCAGCCGGCGGCTGGCGGAGTCTTCAACGGCAAGGGCGGCTTCAAGGCCGCCAAGGGCGCAACCGTCGTAATCACGCTGACCATGCCCGACCACAAGCCCGAGCAGGCACGGTTCAAACTCGACTGATCAAGCGAGGATGTCGCGCACTCGAAGTCGCGCGGCATCCTCCTGAAGGGAAACTGACAAAATGCTGCGCACATTCACGCTGGTTGTCTCGGCAGGGCTTACTCTGCTCGCGGCGCAAGTCCCGTCCTATGCACACGAGCTTCCTTGGCGCGCGGGTGAGCCGAGGCGAATTCCTGACGGTTCGTGTGCAAAAAAGCCATGCGCGTATCGCACGGATTGGAGCCCCTCGCGCCCGCACTGCCACGTCGCTGGCGTGGTGGTCCGAGAGAAAAAGGATTGCGAACGTGCCGGGCAACCGTGGCGATCAGCGGGGCGACGCGAGGATGATGGCAGCTCCCGCCATGGCCAACCCCGCTCCCGCTAAGTCGGGTCGCTCTGGTACGCGCCCTTCGAACAGCCAGAGCCATACAACGCTGGCCGCAATGTAGACGCCACCGTAGGCGGCATAGGCGCGGCCGGCGAAGTCACTTTCGATCTTGGTGAGTATCCACGCGAACGCGACGAGGCAAAGAATTCCGGGAACGAGCCACAGCGCGGAGCTGCCTTTGCGAACCCACATCCAGAACGTGAAGCAGCCGGCGATCTCGGCAATCGCCGCTGCGACACAGAGTGCAAGGCTCGCCATCGCGTTTTTCCTCACATGACTTGCTTTAAAATCTACCGGTCATCGTGTCCGTGCGGCGCGGCACGGACGACACCATGTTCGACATCGGTTCCGAACTCCCTGAATGCTTGCCGGAGGATCAGGAACGAGGAATTCAGGAACAGCGCGGCCATGATGCCAGCTACGACCAGATCCGGCCAGGCCGTCGACGTGCCCCAGACCCCGAATGCCGCAATCATGACGGCGACGTTGCCGATGGCGTCGTTCCGAGAGCACAACCAGACCGATCGAACATTTGAATCACCGTCCTTGTAGCGCATCAACAGCAGGACGCTCGTCACGTTCGCGGCCAGAGCCATGAGCCCGATACCGCCCATAATCTCGGCGCGCGGCACGCCCAGCACCAGGAGGCTGTAGGCGGTTGCGCCGAACACCCAGAGCCCCATCAAGGTGAGGCTCACGCCTTTGACCAGCGCAGCGGTCGCGCGGGTTCTGAGGCTGGCGCCGATGACGGCTAGGCTCATGCCGTAGGTCAGCGTATCGCCGAGGAAGTCGAGCGCGTCGGCCTGCAGGGCTTGAGAGCCGGCGAGCTTGCCCGCCGCCATCTCCACGATGAACATGATCGCGTTGATGCCGATCACCGTCCAAAGAACGCGCTTGTAGCGCGGGTCCATGCCGTCGAACTGCGGGCTGCCCGAGCAGCCGCAAGCTCCATTCGATGTGCAGTAATCGCTCATGAATCTTCTCCTCGAAATCCCAGCATGTCATCCTACATTCTATAGTCACTAGAGGATCAAGAGGTGCTCTATGGCCACTTTCGCGATCGGAGACGTTGCGCGACGGACGGGCGTAAAGGTCACTACAATCCGCTACTATGAGAGCATTGGGCTGTTGCCGCGGCCGGAGCGCACGGCATCCAACCGGCGCACCTATGGCGAGCAGCTGCTGCAACGGCTCTCCTTCATCCGCCATTCGCGGGAGCTTGGGTTTGAGATCCCTGCAATTCGCGAGCTGCTAGGTCTCGCAGATTCGCCCACCGCATCGTGTGCGGATGCCGACAGTATCGCCCGGCAGCGTCTTCATGAGATCGACAGCAAGCTCGAGCGATTGCAGGCCCTTCGGGCCGAGATCCAAGGCATGGTGGATACCTGCTCGCGCGGTCGGGTCGCGACGTGCCGTGTGATCGCGGCGCTGGCGGAGAATTCCGCCGATCAGGGGCGGGAGATGGCATCCGCAGATGAACGAGCGGGATGTCGCACCGATCGCCCGCTGGGCGGCAGGCCGAATGGAACGGTACGTCGCAAGGCCGTCAGAAGGTGACCAGGATTGGATTGTGCTTAACCATTTCTGGCGTGCGCGCGAGAATGTGAAGGGCGTCCGTACCGGGAAGCTTGACCTCGGATGCCGAGAGAGGATGATGCATCCTGGGAAGGATGGTCAATTGTCCTTGCGGCGCCACATCGTCGTTCTACTCGTCGCGCTGGCGGTCGCCACCGCGCCTCTCGGCGCGGCCGTCTCCGGTACGCGCTTGGCGGAGCATGGGGCGACGGATCTCAGTGCGGCCACGCCCGCTCGTTCCGACATGTCGGGCATGACGGACATGGCCGATTGCGAGAAGATGATGGGAAAGTCGGGCTCCGCCGACTGCCCCTGTTGCGATCCGCAGAAGGCCTGCCCACCCGAAGCGTGCCTCGCCAAGTGCTACAAGGTCTTTGGCGATCTGCCTCGCCCACTCCTGGCGCGCCTGTTCGTCGCCCAGATGTTCGACGCGGCCGAGCCTGATCGGCCGCCGAAACGATCCATCCGGCCTGATACTCCACCTCCCCGAACCTGATCCATCGACGACGGGCCCCGCTGCTGCGGGCAACGGCGCGTGGGCATCTGCCCTTGGCGCTACGCGCGCCCGGCATGGTGCCGGCGCGCGTCAAAGCTCATTCGACAGGATCAGATCATGACATTCCAGACAGCCCTTCGCGCCGGCTTGATCGGCCTCGCGCTCTCCAACGCCGCCGCAAGCGTGATCGCCGGAGCGGCAGACTACAAGTTCCAGCCGCTCAAAGTCGACGTGAAGAACGGAGCCGGCAGCGAGCTGGCCGTGCGCCTCGTTCACAAGCCATCCGGCAAGCCCGTCACCGGGGCAGTGCTGTTCCGCACGCGGCTCGATATGGCGCCCGACAACATGGCCGACATGACGGCCAAACACGAGGCGATGCCGTCGTCCGAGCCCGGCGTCTATCGCTTCAAGGCCGACCTCACCATGGCCGGCGGTTGGGCGTTCCGCGTCATGGCCAAGGTGCCTGGCGAGAAGGACACCGTTCAAGCTGTCGTCGTGTTCCAGGCCAAGGACTGAGGAGAACCCGATGCGCAAGCTCCTCACCGGGGGGATCGCCATCGTGGCGGTCCTCTCTGCCAGCGTTGCCGGCTACCGTCTTGGTGCCGGCGCTTGGCCCACCCTTCGCACCTCGACGACGGCCGTAGCTCCCGAGGCCATCGCGATGCCGGCCGCTAAGCCGAACGAGCGCAAGGTGCTCTATTGGAAGCACCCCGACAACGATGCAGATTTCGCCGCCGAGCCGAAGAAGACCGGCGATGGCCGCGACTATGTCGCTGTCTACGACGACCAGGAGGCCGACTTCGCTCAAGCCAAACCGAAGGAGCCACCTTTGGCCGCGGGCGGCGCGCCGAAAAAGCTGCTCTTCTACCGCAATCCAATGGGCCTGCCCGATACCTCGCCAATGCCGAAAAAGGATTGGATGGGGATGGACTACATCCCCGTCTACGAGGGCGAGGAGGATGAGCCCGGCACCGTGAAGGTCAGCGTCGCCAAGTTGCAGAACGCCGGCGTTCGCTCGGAATCTGCCGCGATGCGCCGCCTCGTGCGGCCCATCCGTGCCCCCGGCGTCGCAAAGCCCGACGAGCGAACGTTGCTGACGGTCGCACTGCGCGCCGACAGCTTTATCGAGCGGCTTTACGTCAACGAGACTGGGCGCCACGTGAAGAAGGGTGAACCGCTGTTCCGCGTCTACAGCCCGGACATGGTCAGGGTGCAGGTTGACTATAGAATCTCAGCTAATGCTGCAGGCCCGCGCGATGATCGCGGCGCCCTGCAGCGACTGCTGAACCTGCAAATCCCAGATGCGGTGTTGGCCGAACTCAAGCGCACCCGCGAGCCCGTCATCTCGTTCGATTGGCCGTCGCCCGTGTCGGGTGTCGTCATGCAGAAAAAGGCCATCGAGGGCATGATGATGAAGGCCGGCGCCGAGATGCTGCGCCTCGCCGATCTCTCCTCGATCTGGGTCATCGCCGATGTGCCCGAGCAGGACATCGCTCAGGTTCGCGTCGGGGCCAAAGCGAAGGTGGTGTTCCGCGCGTTCCCGAACGAAGTGTTTGAAGGGCGCGTGACGTTCATCTTGCACGAACTCGAGATGGCGACGCGCACGGCCAAAGTCCGCATCGAGGTCGCAAATGCGGATCACCGCATCAAGCATGAGATGTTTGCCGATGTGGAGATCAACGCCGGTGATGGCGAGGCCGAGCGTCTCAGCGTGCCCGTGTCTGCCTTGATCGACAGCGGCAACCGGCAGGTGGTGATCGTCGATCGCGGCAAGGGTCGCTTCGAGCCCCGCGCCGTCAAGATCGGCGTGCGCGGTGACGGCTATGTTGAGATCGCGGAGGGCATCAAGGCCGGCGAGAACGTCGTCGTCGCTGCCAACTTTCTGATCGATGCCGAGAGCAATCTCAAAGCAGCGCTGTCGACTTTCACCGCCGATCCATCACCTGCACCAGCGGAGAAGCAGCCATGATCGCACGCATCATCCGCTGGTCGGCATCCAACCTTACGCTGATCCTGATCGCGACCGTGCTCGCCACTGGGGTCGGTCTCTATGCCGTGACCAAGGTGCCGCTCGACGCCATCCCCGACCTTTCTGACACGCAGGTCATCGTGTTCTCGGAGTTCTCCGGCCAGGCGCCGCAAGTGGTCGAGGATCAGGTCACCTTCCCGGTCTCGACCGCGATGCTGTCCGTGCCGCGTTCCAAGGTGGTGCGCGGCTTCTCGTTCTTCGGGGTGTCGTTCGTCTACGTCATCTTCGAGGAGGGCACCGACATCTACTGGGCGCGCTCCCGCGTGCTCGAATACCTGTCCGGCGTGACACGGACACTGCCACAAGGCGTCGTGCCGACGCTCGGGCCGGACGCGACCGGTGTGGGCTGGGTCTACCAGTATGCTGTGATGGCCAAGGAGCGGAACCTCGCCGAGCTGCGCTCGACGCAGGATTGGCAAGTGCGCTTCGCCGTCGCCAAGGCGGAAGGCGTCGCCGAGGTCGCGAGCGTCGGTGGGTTCGTGCGTCAGTATTCTGTCGTTGTCGATCCGCGCCGGTTGCGTGCCTTCGACATTCCGCTGGCCAAAATCCGCGAGGCCATCCGCGAGTCCAACATGGATGTCGGCGGCCGCGTGGTGGAATTGGCCGAGACCGAATTCATGGTGCGGGGGCGCGGCTATCTCAAGAGCATCGCCGACATCGAGAGCATCGTGCTCAAGGCGCAGGGCGGCACGCCAGTGCTCATCAAGGACGTGGCGCGCGTCGAGCTGGCTCCCGACGAGCGCCGCGGCGTCACCGAGCTCAACGGCGAGGGCGAGGTCGTCTCCGGCATCGCCATCCAACGCTACGGTCAGAATGCGCTCTCCGTCATTGCCAGCGTCAAGGAGCGACTGGCCGAAATCGCCGGCAGCCTGCCTAAAGGCACCGAGATCGTACCAGTCTACGATCGCTCCGACCTGATCAACCGCGCCATCACCACGCTCAAGGTCACGCTCATCGAGGAAAGCGCCATCGTCGCGCTGGTCTGCTTCGTGTTCCTGCTGCACGCGCGCAGCGCGCTCGTCGCCATCATCACGCTGCCGCTCGGCATCCTCATCGCCTACATCTGCATGTGGGCGCTCGGCATCTCGTCCAACATCATGAGCCTCGGCGGCATCGCCATCGCCATCGGCGCCATGATCGACGCCGCGATCGTGATGATCGAGAACGCCCACAAGCATCTGGAGCGCGCGCCGCCAGAGAAGCCGCGCACGGAAGTGCTGATCGAGGCGGCGAGCGAGGTCGGCCCGTCGCTGTTCTTCTCACTACTGATCATCACCGTCTCGTTCCTTCCGATCTTCGCGCTGGAGGCGCAGGAAGGGCTGCTGTTCAAACCGCTGGCCTGGACAAAGACGTTCGCCATGGCAGCCGCGGCTCTGCTCTCGATTACGGTCGTGCCAGCCCTGATGGTGATCTTCGTGCGCGGGCGCATCGTTCCTGAGCACAAGAACCCGGTGAATCGCTTCCTGATCTGGCTCTATCGGCCGATCATTCGCGGCGTGCTCAAGGCCAAGACGCTCACGATCGGCGTCGCGCTTTTCGTTCTCGCCGGCAGCGTCTGGCCCGCGACCAAGCTCGGCTCGGAGTTCATGCCCAGTCTGAACGAGGGTACGATCATGTACATGCCGACGACACTGCCGGGGCTCTCGATCACGAAGTCGGCCGAGTTGCTGCAGGTCCAGAACCGCATCATCAAGACCTTCCCCGAGGTCGAGAGCGTGTTCGGCAAAGCGGGCCGCGCCGCGACCGCGACCGATCCCGCGCCGACCGAGATGTTCGAGACGGTGATCAACCTGAAGCCGCCAAAGGACTGGCGGGCTGGTGTAACCATCGACAGCCTGATCCAGGAAATGGACAAGGCCCTGCAATTCCCCGGCATCTCGAACGCCTGGACGATGCCGATCAAAGCGCGCATCGACATGCTGGCGACCGGTATCCGCACGCCGGTCGGCGTCAAGGTGATCGGCCAGGATCTCAACGTGATCGAGAAACTCGCGCGCGACATCGAGGCGGCCATCAAGTCGGTGCCGGGCACGTCGAGCGCCTTCGCCGAGCGCATCATCGGTGGCTATTACCTCGACATCGAACCGGATCGGCGCGAACTCGCCCGCTACGGACTGATGATGGGTGACGTGCAGCAGGTGGTGTCATCGGCATTGGGTGCGGAGACGGTGACAACGACCGTGGAGGGCCGCGAGCGGTATGGCGTCTCTGTCCGCTATCCCCGCGACGTGCGCTCCGATCCGCAGGCGATCTCGCGCGAGGTGTTGGTGCCGCTTCCCAACGGCGCCTCGATCCCGCTCGGACAGGTCGCCAAGGTATCGCTCGTTCAAGGCCCCGCCTCGATCCGCACCGAGAACGCCCAACTCGCCGCCTACATCTTCGTCGATGCGCGTGAGCGCGACCTCGGCAGCTACGTCGCCGACGCCAAGAAGGCCGTCGCGACTTCAGTCAAGTTCCCGCCGGGCTACTACGCCATCTGGAGCGGCCAGTTCGAGTTCTACGAGCGAGCCAAGAAGCGGCTCGCCGTCGTAGTGCCTCTGACGCTGCTGATTATCCTGCTGCTGCTCTACCTCAACTTCCGCCGCATGACCGAGACGCTCATCGTCATGCTATCGCTGCCGTTCGCACTCATCGGCGGACTTTGGCTGATGTGGTGGATGGGCTTCAACCTCTCCGTTGCCGTCGCGGTCGGGTTCATCGCGCTTGCCGGCGTGGCCGCCGAGACCGGCGTCATCATGCTGATCTATCTCGACCACGCCTGGGAGGATCAGAAGCGCACGGCAATCGCTGAAGGTCGCGCCGTCACCCGCGCCGATCTTACCGCCGCGATCATGGAAGGCGCCGTGGAACGCGTGCGCCCGAAGATGATGACCGTGATCGCGATCATGGCCGGCCTCGTGCCGATCCTGTGGAGCCACGGCACCGGCTCCGAGGTCATGCAGCGCATCGCCGTGCCGATGATCGGCGGCATGGTCTCGTCGACCGTGCTGACGCTCGTCGTCATTCCCGCGATCTATGCGCTGGTGAAAGGTTGGCGGTTGCCCGCCACAGCGCAAAAAGAAATGGCAGCCGTTACTTGAGCGAGCGGCAGCATCCCGATTTGATTCCGAATTGATTTGCGCAAGCTCGGCGCGATGATGATCGCGCCGAGCCCGTGTCGCGTGATCTACATCATGCAGCCCATGCCGGTCAGGAGTTGATCGGCCTTCTTCTTCTGGTCCGCGCTGAGACCGCCGTACAGCGCCGCCAGGGCCGGCTTGATGTCCTTCAGCACCTCCGTGCGCTTCTCCATCATGGCGATGCGAGCGTCGATCCGCTCGACCGGCGATTTCGCGTCCATCATCGACATCATCGACTTCTGCATGTCCTGCATGCCCATCAAGTTCTTCCGGATTTGCGACGCGTAGGCCTCCCAGGCGGCGTTCTGGGCATCGGTGATGGCAAGCTCAGCCTTGAGGAAGGCGATCCTACCCTCCGCATGGCTCGAGCTACCGCCCATCATCGGGCAGTTGGCCATCATTTCCATCATGCCTTGACCCATCATGCCGCCGCCCATCATCCGGCCCATCATACCGGGTCCCATCATACCGCCGGGCATCGGGGCCTGTTGCTGCCCCTGTGCCGCCCCGGGCGCAGCCCCGCCCGGGTGATGCGGATCCGAAGCCGTTTGCGCCAAGGCAACCGCGGCGCCCCCGATCAGAAGGCCGGTCACAACGGCGGCCGTTGAAAATCGCTTGAAGGGTGTCAGCATTATGCTCTCCATCTGGTTATTGTCACATCTCCCCACGAGCATGGCTCATGGATCGGTTCCGGTTTTGGAACCCCAAGGTGGACCCTCTGTGCAGCGCTGGCGCAGGCAACGACCGGATCGTCAATTCTGCCGGTTCCTGGCCCAATCGGAATCACGGGGCCGACAACATCAGAACTCTAACCGCGCACCGGTAACTCAGCGTGTCGCGTTGGTTTCGAATTGTGTCAGGCCGGCGTCGCCGAGGCGGTCACGTCAGCGCGGCATTGCGATCGCTCCACGGGACTCGGCCGATTGCGAGCCACATCGCCAAGGTCGGCACGACGATCCACTGGAACAGCGGCGCCAGTCCCGTTCCCAACACCGGCAGCGTTGGCATCAGATCTGAATAGGCCCAGCTGCCGCGAACGCTGACGTTCAGCCACTCGCTATAGATCGTGTAACTGACTCCAAGCAGCAGGGTCAGCAGCCACACGGGCCGGGTTCCCGAATTTGGCCAATTCGGTCGACCGACAATCGCAAGCGCCATCAGCAGGGACAGCCCCGCGATCATCGCATCACCCACGGTGCAATGGATGACGGCGAAGGCCTGCTCTCGGAGCGTGCCCTTGGTCCACAGCGTGTAGAGCGGCAGTTGAAGGACTTCCCATGCAAGATGCACGGCCAACGATGCACTGATGTACCGGCGCAGCGCCGAAGGCCACTCGGTGATCTTCAGCTCTGCGCTCATCGCCTACAGCCTCACGGTGTTGAGCCGCAGCGCATTGCCGATGACACTTACGGAAGAGAGTGCCATCGCAGCAGCTGCGATGATCGGTGAAAGCAGGATGCCGAGGAAGGGATAGAGCACGCCCGCCGCAATCGGCACACCTGCGGCATTGTAGATGAACGCGAAGAAGAGGTTCTGGCGGATATTCGACATCGTCGCCGCCGAGAGATGGCGCGCCCGAACGATGCCGTTGAGGTCGCCCTTGAGCAACGTCACGCCGGCGCTTTCCATGGCGACATCCGTTCCCGTGCCCATGGCAATGCCGACATCGGCCGCGGCGAGCGCCGGAGCGTCGTTCACGCCGTCACCGGCCATCGCAACGATCCGCCCCTGAGCCCGGAACCGCTCGACGATCTTACTCTTGTCCTCGGGCAGGACCTCGGCCTCGACCTCGGTAATGCCGAGCTCCGCGGCGACAGCATTGGCGGTCGTCTTGTTGTCACCAGTGAGCATGACCACGCGAATGCCCGCCGACCGCAAGGCTGCAATCGCTGACGGCGTGGTCGCCTTGATCGGGTCGGCAATGGCCAGGATGCCGGCCGCCTTGCCGTCGAGCGCAACGAAGATCGCGGTCGCGCCGTCCCGGCGCAGCTCGTCGGCCGCCGACGCGAGGCTGGCCGTATCGATGCCGGCCTCGCTCATGATCCGCTGATTGCCGATGACGAGCTTGCGTCCGCCGACCGAGCCGACGACGCCCTTGCCGATAGGGGAATCGAAACTCTCCGATTGTGCAAGTGTGAGGCCCAGCTCGTTCGCGGCGCGCACGATCGCTGCCGCCAGCGGATGCTCGCTCGACCGCTCCAGGCTCGCCGTCAGCCGCAGCAACTCGGCTTCATCGATGCCCGGAGCAGTCCTGATTGCGACCACGCTCGGCCTGCCCTCGGTCAACGTGCCGGTCTTGTCGACCACGAGCGTATCGATCTTCTCCATCCGCTCCAGAGCTTCGGCGCTCCTGATCAACACGCCGGACTGCGCACCGCGTCCGACGCCGACCATGATGGACATCGGCGTCGCAAGCCCGAGTGCACAAGGACAGGCGATGATGAGCACAGAAACGGCGGCGATGAGCCCGAAGGTCAGTCGCGGCTCAGGGCCCCAGATCAGCCACGCGAAAAAGGCAACAAGTGCGACCGCGATGACCAGCGGAACGAACCAAGCGGACACCTGGTCCGCGAGCCGCTGAATGGGAGCCCGGCTCCGTTGCGCCTGGGCGACCATCTGAACGATCTGCGCAAGCACCGTGTCGCGACCAACCTTGTCGGCGCGCATGACGAAGCCGCCCGATTGGTTCATCGTCCCGCCGACAACCAAATCGCCGACCGACTTCGTAACCGGCATGGACTCGCCGGTGACCATCGACTCGTCGATAGCGCTGCGCCCGTCGAGGATCTCGCCGTCGACAGGAATGCGTTCCCCAGGACGTACTCTCAAGCGATCGCCGGCCACGACCTGTTCGAGGCTCACGTCCTCGTCGCTGCCGTCCGGCCGGACCCGTCGCGCCACCTTAGGCGAGAGATCGAGAAGCGCGCGTATGGCCCCGCTCGTCTGCTCCCGGGCCCTCAGTTCCAAGACCTGGCCGAGCAGGACAAGAACGGTGATGACCGCGGCCGCCTCGAAGTAGATGGCGACAGAGCCATCGCCGGCTCGCATCGCGGCCGGAAACAGACCCGGCCAGATCGTGCCGACCACACTGTAGACCCAGGCGACGCCGGTGCCCATGGCGATCAGCGTGAACATATTGAGGTTTCGCGTCTGGACCGAGGCCCACCCACGCACGAAGAACGGCCAGCCCGCCCACAAGACGACCGGCGTCGCGAGCACAAGCTGTAGCCAATTGGAACTCTGCTGTCCGAGCCATTGATGCAACCCCGTCATGTGTCCCCCCATCTCGAGCGCGATCACGGGGACAGAGAGCGCGAGGCCGATCCAGAACCGCCGCGTCATGTCGGACAGCTCGGGATTTGGCGCGTTGTCGGTCGAGACGATCTCTGGCTCGAGCGCCATGCCGCAGATCGGGCACGAACCAGGACCTTCCTGCCGGATTTCGGGGTGCATCGGGCACGTGTAGATAGTGCCTGCCGGAATGGGCGCCGAGGGCTCCGTTGATGGCTTCAGATATCTGGCGGGTTCGGCGGCGAACTTCTCGCGGCACTTAGCCGAGCAGAAGTAGTAGGGCAGACCGTCGTGAGTATATCGGTGCTTTGCCGTATGCGGGTCGACGGTCATGCCGCAAACCGGGTCTGCCACAACCTGCTTGCCCGCATCGGGGCTACCATGAACGTGGTCGTGGTGCGGACCCGCCGGCCGGTGCGAGTGGCTTTGCTTCACGGTCATATTGGCCCCTTTGCCTGAACTAAGTTTCGGGCAGTTCGCGGTGCTGGCGCGACGCTGAACATGAGTGGCAGGGCAGATCGCGACAAGCCGGAACCGCTCAATGAAACACTTTGAAACAGAGCCGATACCGGACGATACGAATGTTGGGCTAAGCTGCCCGCGCCACAGCAGACCGCGAGCCATGACAACAAAAGATCCCGAACTTAACTCACAACCGTCGCCCGCCAGCAGCGACGGCCACATCCTGATCGTCGATGACGATGCACAGATCCGCCAGCTCGCAGGAAAGTTTCTGCGCGAGCACGGCTATCGCGTGACCATGGCCGGCGACGGCCGCGAGATGCGGCAGGTTCTCGAGACGGCTGCCATCGATCTTATCCTGCTGGACATCATGCTCCCGGGCGGCAATGGTCTCGATCTCTGCAAGGAGATCCGCACCCGCTCGTCGCTCCCCATCATCATGTTGACGGCAAGAGGGTCAGAGACCGACCGTATCGTCGGGCTGGAGATCGGCGCCGACGACTACGTTGCAAAGCCCTTCAACCCGCGCGAGCTTCTGGCCCGGATCAACTCGGTTCTGAGGCGCACACGCAATCATCAAGGCGCGGGCTCCGAATCCGGGGGCCATTTGCTTCGGTTCGAAGGGTGGTCACTCGACACGCGGCGGCGGGAGCTAAATGATCCCAATGGGGTGGTCGTCGATCTGTCGACCGGCGAGTACGACTTGTTGCTCACGTTTCTCGAGCTGCCGCAACGGGTCCTTACGCGCGATCAGCTAATGGATAGCGCCAAGCACCGGATGGCCACCGGTTTCGACCGGGCCATCGATATCCAGGTTAGCCGGCTGCGAAAGAAGCTCGGCTCCGAAGAGGATGGCCAGAACATGATCAAGACCATCCGAGGGTCGGGCTACATGTTCGTGCCGGCGGTCACCCGGGCATGATCCGCGCGCTCGATACCGTCGTCGCCCGCGTGATCCTGGTCTCGCTACTCGGCATCACGCTTGTTCATGTTCTGAGCCTCTGGATGTACCAGCGCGCGCTCGATCAGGAGTTGTCACGAGCGCATGAGGCGCGCCTCGCCGAGCGCCTGATCTCCATCAAGCGAAGTGTCGCTCTGGCACCCCGCGAGCAGCGGGAGGCACTGGCGCACGACCTGTCCGGAGGACCGATCGAGGCGCACTGGAATCTGAACAGGGGAGCGGTCGCGGGCGGGCCGGGCGTCGAGACGTGGAGTGGACTCAGCGACCAGATCAGAAGGCTCGCCGAGGACACGAAGAGCGACGATGTCGTCATAGGAACCAGCGTCGACCCTCACGTCGCGCTGCTCTCGCTCAGATTGGCGGACGAGAGCTGGCTCAATGTGAGCCTGTTCGCCGCTAGTCACCCACATGCCAGTGGCCATGGCACGCTACTTTCGACGAGCCTCATGGCGCTCGGCGTCGTTCTGATGTCGCTTCTCATGGCACGCTGGCTGACACGGCCGATCCGTGAGATTGCTGACGCCGTCACGCTGCTATCGCCTGAAGACGCCGCGTCTGCCATCCCCGAAGCCGGCCCGCGAGAGGTGCGGCATCTCGCTCGGTCATTCAACGACATGAGCCGGCGCATTGCCGATCTCATCACGCGTCGGACGCAGGCGCTGGCGGCAGTTTCGCATGACTTGAGAACGCCGCTGACCCGACTGCGACTCCGGCTGGACGATCTTCCCGATCCCGCACTTAAGCAAGCCATGGCGACCGATATCGACGAGATGGAGCAGATGGTCGAGGCCACGCTTTCGTACCTCAAGGGGGATCAGGCCGACGAAATTCGCCGGCCGGTCGACCTCGTTGCCCTGCTCGAGACGATCGTCAACGACGCGCGGGACATGGGGTCGGACGCCACGCTGGCGGCACCGTCACATGTCGTCGTCAACACTCGGATGCTCGGCATGAAGCGCGCCTTCTCCAACCTTGTTTCGAACGCGCTGCGCTACGGCAGCCGGGCTCGCGTGGGCGTCCGCAACAATGACGGTGATGTCGTTGTGACGATCGACGACGACGGCCCGGGCATCCCGGCCGACAAGATAGAAGTGGTTCTGGAGCCCTTCGTGCGCCTTGAAGAGTCTCGCAACGTCGCCACCGGCGGTGTCGGGCTGGGGCTAACCATCGCCAAGAACAATATCGAGGCGAACGGGGGCAGATTGCATCTCGCGAACCGCAACGAAGGCGGCCTTACTGTGACTGTCGTTCTTCCCGCCGCGATGTGAGCTTGAGGCAGTGCGGCTGCATCAGCGATCCCGATGCAGCCGGTGGCGTTATGCCGGATGTCTTGTTGCAGGGGGCCTCAGCCACCGCTCTTCTGCTGGTCCTCGAAGAAGCAGTCCGACCACTTCTTGCAATGGTCCGCCTGCGCCGCCGTCGCGATGCCGGTGAGCGACAGGATCAGTAGCGTGCCGACTAGAATGCGTCTCATGATGAGCCTCCATCATTGGCTTGTTCATTGTTGCTCCCGATAACCGGACCATATCGCCAAAGAGAGTCGGCGGTTCGGTTGCGAAGCCCACACACAATAGCAAACGACTGTTTCACCGTTATTTCCGCGGCATTCCAAATTGTTTCACGGGCAGACTTTCTTTGAGCACCGGGTGACCGCCCGTCATCACGGTGCGCCGAAACAATTTGTTACAGTCGCGAAACGCGAAGTCACGCGGCGCAGGATAAGGTCGCGTTCGATCGGTTGTTCTGAACGTGAGGCCACATGCGGTTTCCGCCCACCAAGTTCGCGATGTCGCTGCTCGTATCAGTGGCGATACTGCTCGGTGCCGCGTCGGCTAACGCCCACGAGGGGCATGACCACGGTGCGCCGCCACCACCGACGTCGAGCACCATCGCGCCACGCGCAGACGCCTCCTCAGCAGACTTGGAACTCGTTGTCATCGCGCGCGGCGATAAGGTCGAGATCTATCTCGACACTTTTCGCGCCAACGAGCCGGTCGATGGCGCAGAGATCGAGATTGATGCGCCGGGAGGGGTACTGAAACCGATCGCGGCGGGGCCGGGATTTTACACTGTTGCCGCTCCGTTTGCGTCCAAGTCCGGCAACCACGATCTTGCCGTCACCATCTCGGCGAACGGTATCGTCGATGTCCTGACCACCACACTCAAGGTCCCGCCCTCGACGCAGCCACAGGCGGTAGCGGCGCCGCGCCCATGGTGGGGCATCGATCCGGCGATTGCCAAGGATTTGTCTCAGCGCGTCGGAGAGCCCGGCACGTCACTTCTGCTGACCCTCGGACTTGGATTTGTCGCAGGCATCGCCGTAACCGCCTTCGCACTCCGACGGCGGCGTGTGGCCATGGGCCTGATCCTGCTGGCCGCCTTGCCGTTCGCAATGCGGACCGGTGTGTTGGCTGATGCCGCGCCCCAGGCGTCCGCGCCCGGGACAGCGGCGCGCGATGTCTCGCAGCGGTTTCCGGATGGAGCACTGTTCGTGCCGAAGCCGACGCAGCGGATACTGGGGTTGCGCACGATTTTCACCGAGCAGCGCGCACATCGCAGGGCGATCGAGCTTCCGGGCCGTGTCATACCTGACCCGAACGCCAGCGGGCTCGTTCAGGCTGCAGTAGGCGGCCGGCTGTTGCCGCCGCCCGGCGGGTTCAAGCCTCTGGGCACCGCTGTCAAGTCGGGCGACGTCCTGGCCTATGTCAATCCGCCGATCAGTTCCGCGGATCTCACCACGCAGCAGCAGCAAGCCCGCGAACTCGATCAGCAGATTTCCGTCGTTTCTCGCAAGGTCGAGCGGCTGCGGGCCATCGAGAAGATTATCGCCAGAGGTCAGCTCGAGGACGCGGAGCTGGAGTTGAAGGGACTGCACGAGCGCCGGGCCAATCTGGCACGCGCCAACAAGGAGCCGGAGCCGCTCGTTGCTCCCGTCAACGGTGTGATTGCAGCCTCCAACGCCGTCGCGGGCCAGATGGCGGAGCCCAACTCGATCATATTCCAGATCGTTGATCCGCAACGCCTCTGGGTCGAGGCGCTGAGCTTCGAGCCGCAGTCGACCAACGGTTCGGCACAGGGGCTGTTTGCCGGCGGCAGATCGATCGAGCTAGCTTACGTCGGCACTGGGCTCGCCGATCGCAATCAATTCGTCCCGGTTCATTTCTCCATCCGCGGTGACGCATCCGGGCTCCGCGCCGGCCAGTTCATGACGGTCCTGGCGACCACGACCAATGACCGGAACGGCATTGCCGTGCCGCGCGAGGCCGTTCTTCGCGGCGCCAACGGTCAGAGCATCGTCTACGAGCACAGCAACGCCGAGCGGTTCGTGCCTCGGGAGGTTCGCATTGAGCAGCTTGATGCAGAACGCGTTTTGATTGTCGCTGGCATCGAGCCAGGTAAACGCGTGGTCACGACAGGCGCTGAACTGCTGAACCAGATCCGCTGATCCTCCCATTATCTTGAGCACAAGGAGAAATAGCATGGCCGTCGTGAACTACAGGGCTGCACGCATCGTCGGAGTCGGCATCGCGAGCGCAGCGGGGCTCGCAGTCGGATCGATGACGTTTGCCCAGGATCATTCGAAGATGAACCACGGCGAGCACAACATGGCGACATCCGCTGCTGCGTCACCAGCGGCAAAGGCCTTCGAGGCGGTCAACGCCAAAATGCACAAGGACATGACGATGTCGTTCAGCGGGGACGCGGACGTCGACTTCGTCAAGGGCATGATTCCGCACCATGTCGGCGCGGTCGACATGGCCAACGTCGTCTTGCAATACGGCAAAGATCCGGAAGTCCGGAAGCTGGCCGAAGAGATCATCAAAGCGCAAGAAATCGAGATCGCGTGGATGCGCAATTGGCTCAAGAAGAAGGGCGCGCAGTGACGCTCGTGAGATATCCGATGCCGTGTTCCACCAGGACGCCGGAGTTTCGGACCTGACCGTGGCAGTGCGAGTTCAAAGCCCTACGAAGTACAGCACATTTTCGAGATAGGACGACGCGGCGGCCATGTTCACATTTCTGGTTACAGCTTCGCTCCGCAATCGCCTGCTGGTGCTAGCACTCGCGGCCGTGATGGTGCTCTACGGGGCCTTCACGCTGCAGCGGCTCCCGGTCGACGTGTTCCCTGATCTTAATCGACCGACCGTCACGATCATGACGGAGGCGGAGGGGCTGGCGCCGGCCGAGGTCGAACAGTTGGTGTCATTCCCGATCGAGACGCAGATGAACGGTCTGCCCGGCGTCTCGCGCGTGCGCTCCGTGTCCGGCGTCGGATTGTCCATCATTTATGTTGAGTTCGAGTGGGGCACCGACATCTTCCGTAACCGCCAGCAGATCTCCGAGCGTCTCGGCCTCGTCAAGGAGCAACTGCCTACGAACGTGACGCCGCAGATGGGGCCGATCAACTCCATCATGGGCCAAATCCTCATGTTCGCGGTCACGGCCGAGACGGCCGACCCGATGGAGGTCCGCGAGATCGCCGATTTCGTCATCCGGCCGCGCCTCTTGACCATACCGGGCGTCGCCCAGGTCATTCCGATCGGCGGTGAGGTGAGGCAGTTCCGCGTCGCCCCGAACACGCCCGCCATGCGCGCGCTCGGCGTCACACTCGAGCAGATGGAGCGTGCGCTGGAGCGCTTCGGCACCAACAGCGGCGGCGGCTTTGCCGACCAGTACAGCCGCGAGTATCTGATCCGCAACATCGGGAGGACGCTTAAGCTCGAAGACCTGCGCGACGTCGTCATCGCGGCCGAGGGCGGCCGCTCGGTCTATCTGCATCAGGTCGCGGACGTGAGTTATGGCGCGCGGCTGAAGCGCGGCGAAGCGGGGTTCATGGGCAAGCCCGCCGTCATCGTCTCGGTCGAGAAGCAGCCGGCGATCGACACGGTCAAGCTGTCGGCGGAAGTCGAGCGAGCCCTTGCCGAACTCAACGCGACGATGCCGAAGGGCATCAAGATCGACAACATCGTCTTCCGGCAGGCCAACTTCATCGAGACCTCGATCGGCAACGTCAAGACGGTGCTGGTGGAAGCGGTGGCCGTCGTTGCGATCGTGCTGTTCCTGTTCCTGCTCAACGTCCGCACGACGCTTATTTCGCTGACCGCCATCCCTGTCTCGATTCTGATCACCGCCATCGTGTTCTATGCGCTCGGGCTTTCGATCAACACGATGACGCTTGGTGGCCTCGCCATAGCCATCGGCGAACTCGTCGATGACGCAGTCGTCGACGTCGAGAACATCTTCCGACGCCTGCGCGAGAACCGGGAGCAGGGAAATCCGCGCTCGACATTCGACGTGGTGGTCGGCGCCAGCCAGGAGGTCCGCTCCGGCATCGTCTACGCGACGATGATCATCGTGCTTGTCTTCGTCCCGTTGTTTGCCCTGACGGGCATTGAGGGGCGACTGTTCGCCCCTCTCGGACAAGCCTACATCATCTCCATTCTCGCGAGCCTCGTCGTCTCGATCACGCTGACGCCGGTGATGGCCTACTACCTTCTGCCGAGCCTGAAGCGGCTCGACGAGCACGAGGGGTGGCTGGTTCGCACACTGAAGCGCGGCAACCGCGCACTGCTCGCGTGGTCGTTCGCGCACCCGCGCACGCTCATGATCGGCGCCACGACCGGAGTGCTCGTGGCACTCATTGCAGCCATCGCGCTACCGCGCGCCTTCCTGCCGCCGTTCAACGAGGGCACGTTGACGATCAATACGCTCTTTCAGCCCGGCATCTCACTGGCCGAAAGCCATCGCGTTGGTCTGATTGCCGAACGCCTCATTATGGAGGTGCCCGAGGCCAAGCTGGTCGCGCGCCGCACCGGCCGCGCGGAGCTCGACGAGCACGCCGAGGGCGTGCATTCCTCGGAGATCGAGGTCGATCTCAAGCCCGGGGGGCGCACGAAGAACGAGATCATCAATGATATCCGCAGTCGCCTGTCGGTGCTGCCTGCAGCCACCAACATCGGCCAGCCCATCTCGCACCGGCTCGACCACATGCTGTCGGGCGTGCGTGCCCAGATCGCGGTCAAGGTCTTCGGCGAAGACCTCGATACGCTGCGCGGCCTTGCCGAGGATATTCGCCAGCGGCTCTCGAAGATCCCGGGCGTCGTCGATCTGCAGGTCGAGCGACAGGTCCGCATTCCGCAACTCGAGATCACCGTCAACTACAAGAAGGCCGCGCTCTATGGCCTCCAGCCCGCCAAGATCACCGAGGAGCTGGAACGGCTCTCGAACGGACGACCGGTCTCGCGCCTCATCGACGGCAGCAAGCGCTTCGATCTCGTCGTGCGCCTCCCCGACCGTACGCGCACGACGCAGGGTCTGTCGGACCTGCTGATCGAGACACCTGTAGGCTGGATCCCGCTGCGCCAGGTCGCCGATGTCAAGGAGACAGACGGTCCAAACCAGATCCTGCGCGAGAATTCGAAGCGGAGGATCGTCGTCCTCGCGAACTCCGACGGCGAGCGCGACATGGCCGCGATCATCACCGACATACGTCGCGAGCTGGCTGCCGCGAAGCTTCCTACGGGGTTCTTCACCAGTCTCGAAGGCACCTTCCAGGCTCAGGAGGAATCGATGCGCACGATCGCGGGTCTGTCGGTGATCTCGCTCGCGATGATCTTCGCGATCCTCTACAGCCGTTATCGCTCGGTGCTGTTCGCGCTCATCATCATGGGCAGCGTGCCGCTGGCGCTCATCGGCTCTGTGATCGCACTGTGGTGGGCAGGACAGCCGCTCTCCGTCGCCAGCATGATCGGGTTCATCACGCTAACCGGTATCGCGACGCGCAACGGCATCCTGAAGATCAGCCACTACATAAATCTCGCCATTCACGAGCGGGTTCCATTCGGGCCCGAGCTTGTCGTGCGCGGAAGCCTTGATCGCCTCACACCCGTACTCATGACGGCGCTATCCGCCGGTATCGCGCTCGTGCCGCTGATGATTGGGGCGGATGCCCCCGGAAAGGAAGTACTGAGCCCCGTCGCAATCACCATCTTCGGCGGCCTGATCAGTGCGACGCTGCTCGACACCGCGCTGACCCCGCTCCTCTTCCTCCGCTACGGCCGCAAGCCTCTGGAACGCCTCGTAGCGCAGGCCCACGAGGCCGCAGCGGATAAAGCCGTTCCCGGCGCCGGCGTGCGTCCGATGGAAGCTTACTGACGTCAATCAACCCAGGAGATCGATCATGAACCGAACTCGCTTTGCAATCCTGTCGCTTGCCGCTGTTCTCGTGGCGGCACCTGCAGCATTCGCCCACGAAGCGGCCAAGGGTAAGAACGGCGGCCTCAGGGTCGATGCCGGCAAGTACCACGCCGAGCTGGTCGTCGATGGTACCCCGGCTGTCGCCGTGTTCCTGAGCGACGCCGATGACAAGCCGATCCCCGCCGCTGGATTCAAGGCCAATGCCATTCTCGTCATCGACGGGAAATCGCAGCGGTTCGAGCTGGTCCCGGCCGAGGGCTCGAAGCTCGCCGGCACTGCACCGGCTCCTGTGGCACCGGGCGCGAAGGGCGCGATCCAGATCACCGCGCCGGACGGAACCACAGCCCAGGCAAAGTATTGAGCGTCCCGCCACGGAGAAGATCATGAGCACTTCATATCACAAGATGAGCCGCCGGGCCTTCATGCAATCGGGCATCGCCTTCGGTGGCATGCTCGCGACCGGCGCGCCATGGTCGCCCGCCATGGCCGCCGCACCTGCGTTGAAGGTCTACTCGCGGACGATCGAGGTAAACAAGCGTGCCGCGAAGGTCTTCAGCGTAGCCGCCAGGGACGGAAAGAAGGGAATCTTCGCGAACGAGGGGGAGCGTCTGTCGGGCACCCTGCTCAATGCGACGGACGAGCCGCTGCAGATGCACTGGCACGGACAGATCAAGGCGCCCTTCGATCAGGATCGGGCACGGCCCGGCGGCGGCGCAATACTCGCTGGCCAATCGGATGCTCACGACTTCGAACTGACGGCCGGGACGCATTGGATGCACTCGCACAGTCTTTCCGAGCAACAGATGCTCGCCGCACCGATGGTCGCGCGCGAAAAGGATGCCGGCGACGTGCAGGACGTGGTCATCATGCTGCACGACTTCGCATTCCGCTCTCCGCAGGAGATACTGGCCGAGCTGGGTGGCAGCAGTGCTCACGCGGGGCATGGTGCTCCCGCATCAGCCAAAGCGCAGCCGGAGCCGCAAGGCATGGCTCCAATGCAGCATGGGCCGGGGATGATGCACGCCATGCCCGGCCATGGCAGCGGACCGATGATGGGCATGACCCACGCCAATGACGTGCGCTACGATGCGTTCCTGGCAAACGATCGCACGTTGGATGACCCCGAGACGGTGACGGTCGACAAGGGTGGCCGCGTTCGGCTGCGGATCATCAATGGCGGCACGGCGACGGCCTTCTTCTTATCGACGCCCGGACTGACCGCCCGCTGCATTGCCGTGGATGGCACGCCATGCCATCCGGTGGAAGCACCTGGATTCCCGTTGGCGCAGGGCCAGCGCATCGACCTGATCGTGGAGATCCCGCGAGACGGTGGTGCGTTCCCGGTGCTGGCGCAGGTCGAGGCGGCGCAGTTTGTGACCGGCATCGTTTTGTCGACGCCGGGAACAGCAATCCGAAAGATCGCAGCGAACGCCGATAAGCCGCAGGCCATGGTTGATCTTGGCTTCGAGGCGCTCCTCCGGGGCACGAGCCCGCTATCGCCTCGGCCGCCGGACAAGGCGTTCGTGGTGATGCTTGGCGAGGAGCCGGGCTATCGCTGGACCATCAACGGCCGGGTTCATGGCGAGCACCAGCCGTTCGACGTGCGGCTCGGCGAGCGCGTGGAGATGACCTTTATGAATCCGACCATGATGATGCATCCGATGCACTTGCACGGTCACCACTTCCAGGTCGTGGCCATCGGAGGTCGCCGCTTCGCGGGAGCTGTTCGTGACACCGTGATCGTCCCGCCGCATGCCCCCGTGACGATCGCCTTCGACGCTGCTCAGAAAGGCGCGTGGCTGCTGCACTGCCATCACCTCTATCACATGGCCACCGGCATGATGACCGAGGTCCGGATCGCGTGAAGCCCTTCGGCGCTCTGCACTCGGGAGAGCGTCGGAGACCATGTCGGAAGCGAAGGAGGAATAATCCATGATGAACGATGGAATGCTTTGGGGCATGGGATCCTGGCATCTGCTCGGCGTGCTTGTCCTCGCACTCGTCATTGCCGCACTCATCAAATACTTGTTCTTCCGCTGATTAACGCCGTCAGCGCCGATCAATAGCCTCGGGGAATTGAAGAGACTCTCAACACTGGTCTTGGCTGCGAGGACTATGCAGTTCTGCATTCGGGCGACGTAAGCCCGATTATGCGAATCGAGGCTGGTCGGTTCACTATAATTTGGCTGCTCGGTGCAAGAGCCGGAATCGGCATCTCGATCGTACTCATGCCTGCCGCGGCACTTGTGGCGCACCTGCCGCCCCGTCGCGGCTGGCCTGCGTTTGGTGAATTGCCTCGCGGTTGTCTTTTACCGGAACCGGCGCAAGCGTTGCTCGATCTCATCGCCGGGAAGGAACACGGCCGGATCGTCCCGCCAGCTCTCGAGTGCCGAGACCAAGAGAGCATGGGGCGCCAATGCATCCTCTGCCAGAAGATCGACGATCCAGAGCACGCCATGCACCTCGATCTGGCGCTGCTCGGCGACACGGCGCAACCGCGCATCGCCGGTGAGCAATGTCGCCTGGTCGCGCCGCGCGGCGGCGATGAGACAGAAGCAATCGTTGGCCGACAATGCGGGATGCTCTGCCTTGACGGCCAGAGCCTCGCGGACGGCATCGGGCTCGAGATCGTAAATCTCAACACCGCTGTCGGCTAGCATCTGCCACTCCTGCGCGGTGAAATCGAGCAGCTCCGAGGCGTGGACGGGATAGGGGATCACGAACTCGAACGGCAGCGCGAGCATCGCGTGCAGTAATCGCCCCTTTTTCAGATCAATGAGGCATGACGCATCGTTGATAACGATCTTGGTCACTGGGCATCGGGCCCCTTGAGACCAGCCTCGACCTCAGACAATGGCCGCGAGAGCAACTCGGCAGCGCGGACAGTTGAGATCATGCGTTCGGCGAGCGCGCGATAGACGAGGCTTTCGAAGCGACGCGGCTTTTCAAGAGCCGCGAGACCGTGATCATCGGTCAGCTCATCAGGCTCCTGCCGACGCCAGGCCTTGGCGACGGTGCGGAACGCATAGGCAATGACGTGGTCGGGCAGGATGCTGACCTGACCTAAGCGCATCAGCAGCGACGCCGCCGACACGCCATAGAAGTGCTTCAGCCGCTTGATCTCCTCGTAGACGACGGTGTGACGGCGACCCCCTAGCGCGTCGCGCAGATGGGCGGCCGGAACGAGGAACGCACCGGCAAAACGATCGATGGCCTTTTCCAGTCTGGGGCCGTCCGGCGCGGTCGACCGGATGATCCGGTGACCCAGCTCATGGGCGAGGGTGAACCGCTTGCGCTCGACGTTGAAGCGCGATGAGAAAACGATGACCGGGAGATCGGTCTCGGCGCCGCGGCGGCGCACATGACAGGCCATGCCCGAGACGCGGTTCGGAAGATCGGCCTCGATGACGCGAATGCCCTTGATTTCGAGGAGGCCGGTCAGTCCCGGAATGGCGTCGCCGCCGAGGTTCCACGCTTGGCGAACACGATCCGCCTGCGCCTCGGCCTCTTCAAGCGAAGCAAGATTGCCCACGCATAACCCGGCGAACGCATCGGCGGGCTCTTCGATTTCCAGAATATCCTCGATCGCGAACATGCGCTCGAGCTGCTCGGTGACGGCGGCTTCGACCTGAGCGCGATCCTGCGCGGTGCTGGTGGAATGCTTGCGGAACTCGATGCCTTCGAGCCCGGCCACCTCGCCGCTCATCAGGAACTCGAGCGAGGTACCGAGGGCCTTGGCCAGCCCGACGAGGACCGACGAGCTCGGCATCATCTGGTCGGACTCGTACTTGGAGATGGCCTGGGCGCTCAGAGGCGGGTCGAGCCGGCCGGCAAGCTCGCGCAGCGACAGACCGGCCTTTTTGCGGGCGATCTTCAGTCGGTAGGCGAGCATAGCGGGACCCCTTTTTGGTTCACGTTTATTTTTCGTTCTTGTAATTGTAAACCATCCACCGAATCCCCGTCAACCCATGAAGCAGCTAAGGAGCCGGTCATGAGCAAGAAAAATCAGCACGTTGTGCCCCATGAGCGCGGTTGGGCCGTGAAGTCCGAGGGGACCAGCCGTGCGGCGTCGGTACACGAGCGGCAATCCAATGCGATCGCGGCCGCGCGGCAGTCGGCCATCAATCAGCGCAGCGAGCTACTTGTCCACGGCAGCAACGGCCAGATCCGGGCACGCAACAGCTATGGCGATGACCAGTTCCCGCCGAAGGGCTGATCGTCGTCCTTGATCATACTGGAGGATTCGCCATGAGCGATCGACTGACCCTATCCAATGCCTTGCTGGCCCCGTTCCTGCCCACGGTTCCGGTGCCGACGGGCTCGCTCATCGCCTTCGACGGTGTGAGCATGAACTACCGATTCGACATCTTCGCGATCTACGAGCGGCCGTTCGGCGCGCGCGCGGTTTACGTGTTCGCCCGGTGGACGACGCAGGGGTATCTGCCGCTCTACATCGGCAAAGCAGAAAACCTGCGCGAGCGTCTCGGCGATCACGAGCGTCTGACGGAGGCGATGGAGCGCGGCGCCACGCATCTGCTCGTTCACATCCCGAGGACGATCGATCCGATCCGCTACGACGAGGCCGAGCGCCGGCTGATCCGACACTTCACGCCGCCCCTCAACACGCAGCACAATCCGCTCTGGGGAGGATTGTGACATGAGCGAGCCGATCGACAACGGGATGCGCGGCGCGAAAGCCGAGGCGCTGTTCGATAGCTACTGCCTGTCGGTTGGTCTCAACTCAACTCCACCGTCCAACCTCGATCGCGGGGGATGGGATCGGATCGTGGAGTTCACGCATCCACCGCTTCCCAAGTACACGAGCCTCGACAAACGGCCGGCACCGATCTCGGCGCATGTGCAGATCAAATCGGTCAAGCCCGGCAAGCGAAGCTGCAGGCTGCGGCTGTCATCGGCAGAGTTGCTGGCCAAGAACCCAAAGCCCGCCTTCATCTATGTACTGGAAGACGACAACACCAGCCCTGCTACGACCGCCCATCTCATCCATCTGTCCGGGGCGGCGCTCGAACGCATTCTGAAGCGCCTGCGGTCCGAACAACAAAAGAATGGCGCCACCGCAAAGATCAACGCGTCCTCGATCACGATACCGTTGGCACTCGGCGTCAGGCTCGATGCGAACGGTCCGGCCCTGATGCAGGCAATCGAGACGGTTGTCGGCGGCTTGGACAAGCTTCAGGATTATATCGAGCGCAAGCGGGGCGAGCTCGATCGGCTGGGCTTCGCGAGAGAAGCGTTCGTCGGACACGTGACGTTCTCGGGCGTGACGATGGACGAGCTGGTCGACGGCTTCTTGGGCCTCAGGGATTTGCCGTTCAAGGAGATGACTGCCACGGAAGTGCGGTTCGGCATTCCGTTGCAGCTGATGGAGATGAGCGGGCAGGGAGGAAAGCTCAGTATCGCGCCATCGAAGCCGAGCCTGTGCCGTCTCATCTGCCGACGGCCGGGCGAACCTCCGGCCGTCGTGGAGGGAGAACTCCGCAAGCCGGGCATGCCGGGGCTTTCGCTCGAGGACGTCAGGCTGCTCTTTCGGCATCCGCTGTTGGATCTCGAGATTCCGCTTTCGGACAAGCGCCGGTGGAGCCTCAAGACTACGCATCCGGTTTGGGTCGAGGGGCGCTTCACCGCCAAGGTTTGGACCCAAGCGCATCGGCTGCTCGCCTATCTGCCCGAGCCGGGAAGCGTGCTTGCCATTGACGCAGAGGGCTTTCCCGCCATCGAATTCGTGAGCAACGCATCCCACCGCAAGAATCTGCCGACCAACGTGCGGGCACTCGTGCAACTCTGTGAACAGGCGCAGAAGCTGCTGGAAACGGCTGGCAGCGAAAACGAACCTCTGAGCTGGGACGACTTGGCGACCAGCCATGCCGACGTGATGCAATGTCTGGCGCTGATGGACGGAACCGTCAAGGACGGCTTTGCGTCATTTGCGCTCGACGGCGACGAGAGGCTGCCGACCGAGCCCGTCCCGATGAACTTCTTCTCGATCTTCCCGATTGGGGCGCTGCATGTTGCCTATAGCGTGTTGGCAACCATGGCGCCGGTCGGCGATGCGGAGCCTCGGAAGTGGCAACTATGCTTCGAGACATTCGGCGACATCAAAACCATCCGCGACGTGGAACGGGAGTATCCCGCATTCCAGGAGCGGGTTGGTAAGCGAACCGGCGTCTCGAACAATGTCAGCTGGGGCTCGTCTCGGATGGTCGATCCAGGCGATGTCGCGGGAAGCGTGGCGATCAATCCAGCCCTTACGGCGCGAGCATGCCTATCCGAGGATAGCGCCGGTCAAGATGGTGGATGATGCCGGCTTGCGAGGGGCGGGTGGAATTTTGCTGTCCAATTTGACTGTCGTTCATAGCAGCATGACCCGAGCGCTACCACCGAAGTGCTGCCCCTGACATGGTGTTGCAGGCAACTCACAGCAAACGTGTACCACCCATGGACATTCGTCGCGGTTCGCCGCATCAACATACACGGGTCGATTCTGTTTCTGCTCACGACCAGAAGGTACGGAGCAGCCGCCATGGGCATCGTTATACCTTTCGCAGCGATCAATCGAGCCGAGTCCCCTGGGACGGCGCAAACGTTTGCGGTAAGCTTTGATGAAGACGCTGTCGCGCACGCGATAGTGGCGGCTGTTGGTCTGCCGGCAGTATTGGCTGCAGCGCGCCCGCTGCTCGACCGGTGTCGCCTCCGTTACGGCTTCGTCGTCATGAGCGATGGATTGCCGGACCAGCCGACCACCCTCAGTCGCGCGTTTTTGCAACTGTACCGCGGGTTGTCCATGCTCGATGCAGAGATGGCGGCTCCGCGTACCTACCCGACGTTTGGCGTCTACCTAGGCCGCCAGCAATTGACATGGTTCGAGGACGGCTACAGTGGCACGACGGGGTTGGCCGTACCCGACGGTATCTCCGATGTCGACCTCGCAGAGTTCGTGCGACCGCGCGTAGTCGACACGCGGTCGCGGTCGCATCGGTGAATGGTAGATATTTGCTACTTCGAGCTGACCGAAACAGCTTGCGAGATGTGTGATCCCGGCTGCCAATGGCTCAGTGTCAACCCAGCGACGGCGCCAAGAGCCAGGACAGAAACGATCGCAGTGGCCAATCTAACGACCGAAGGCGGCCGGGGTTGCGCCTCCACCAGAGCTGCGACATGTCCGTCGATTGCCTCCAGCTTATCCAACACGGCTTGTATCGGCGCGACACGCTGTTCGATGAGTATCATGCGCTCGTTGGCTGCAGCCTCGATTTTGCCCAGGGCATCCGTGTGCGCATCCGCAATGGCGGAATGACGTTCGTCAATTTCTTCGATACGGGTGAGCAAGTCGGCGTTATCGGGCCCCCGCTCGACCTCCTCCATGTGTTTGATGATATCCCGGGATGACGTTGTCACGATCGGGTTTGCTGGCGTCGGCCTCTTGCCGAGCACCACGCCCAACCGCCCCTTCCCCACTCGCGCGGCCTTCCGCAAGGCATCCCTCTCGGGCTGCGGAAGCCTGTCGTCCAGAACAACGTGGACGAGATCTTCCGGCAAAAGCGTCCCTTGTTCGCCTCTGCCGCGGGCCAGAGCGACTGCTTCACCCAGCCAGCGCACCGCGCCCACTGCGGGAGTGGGTGTATGGTCTCCAACCGGAATTCCCAGGGGAAGGATTTGCAGAATGCAGCCGACAGCGAATGCATCGACATCCGCACCGAGATACTCGGCCAGCTTCAGCCCGTCGTCTCGATGCTCGAACACGAGCGCGTAGGCCAGATGATGAATCGTGACGTGACGATTGCGTTTGTGCACCGCTACAGCCCACGCCAGTTGCAGCAAATACTGGACCGACGGCGAGTAGGTCGCGCGATCGAAATCCTCCTTTGCCAACGCATCATCTAGCAGTGTGCCAATGATTGACGCATCTGGAAGTTGAAGGGTGACATCCGTTGGAGCCGCGACGTCTCGCGCCGTGACGACATCCTGTGCCATAAGCAATACTCCGCAAGCGCAGCGTCCAAAAAAGTACACCGGTCGGCGGCGTTCGGCAATCCAGTCGCGCCCGCTCATCGTCGCGCATATCAAGGTGGGTCATGTCCGCGTACCAGACCACTACCCTCTTGCTCTTCCCAGGGCTCGGCCTCGTGGCGCTCGCCATTGGGCTGCTTTCACGGCGTTACTCAGTTTCGGCTCTGATTGCGGGCCTTGCTGGCTTGCTTACACTGGCCACGGCTTCCACCTGGATCACTGCTGCGGGGCCTAGGACGTATACTGCGCAGATCGATACCCTATTGGCCGAAATGGAAAAATCGAAGACCACCATTGCGCAGCAGCGCGCGGAACTAGAGGCTACAGTCAACCGCCTCGGCGAGCCGACTTCAAAGCCGAGCCCATCCGAAACTCGACTGCCCACCGCGGAACTAGAACGACTGAAAGCGGAACTGAAATCTGAGAAAGGCAAGAGCGCCGACGCCGTGCGAAACGCCGCGGAGGCGGATCGCAGAGCATCCGCAGAGACCGCCAGGGCAGCTGACCTTGCCAAGCAGCTTCGCGCGGCAGAGGACAGGGTCGTGTATCTCGAAAGACCGCAAGGCATCCAACCACCACCCCTGGCGGCAAAACAGCCCGACCTTGCGAGCCTTCGTCGCAATCTCGCAGATGGCAACCCGCTCTACTATGCGACGCAGAAGGAGCGTGCGCTGATCCCCGGAAAGAAGGGGGCATGGTATGTCGTTCGCCTACTGCAGGGAGGGCAAGACTGGAATTTCGGTGACCGTCAATTCGTCCTCACCGATGCGACACAGATTAAGGCGAGCGCAGCAAACTTGCGCGACGAAGTCCTCCTTCCCCTTTCGCAAGCGGGAAAGCACTGGCGGTTGTTCGCCCGCGGCACCGCCGACCCCCGGCGCATCACCGGTCCAGTCGGCCGCGAGTTAGCCATTCTCCCCCGCTTGTCGGATGAAACCCATTCGCCCGCCCCTAGAGGCTGGCAGGTGACCGTCCACGTCGAAAACGAGGAGTTGCCGACCCTCCGAGCCGATTGGCTGCGGGAGATCGTCCGACCATTGCTTGCTGTCGCCGGGGCAAGCGAAATTGAGATACTCGAGAACCCGCCGCAGCCGGGTCATGGGCGGACAGCGGAGCTCGTCCTCTTTGTGGAATGGTGATTCGCATTGAGCCCGTCAAGCTCGCGAGCGCAGAGAAAGCGTCGCTTGCGTCACGACCGACCTGACCGCTCCTGGGGGGGGGCGAAGCCTGCATGAGCACCGGAAGCGGACCGGACGCGCAACGTTGCTCCGACGCGGTGTGCCTGTTAGGGGAAAGCAGGTACGAGCAGAGCAGGCCCGCCCATGAACTGGGATTCAGCAACTTCATTGATGGCGACGCACCATCGATTGCGGTCGAATGGCTTCCCGATTGTCAGCGTAGTTGGCGCGCGGACGGCGCTCGATGCCCGCGTGTGGCTTGGTCAGTGGTGCCGCACCAGCGATCGCTCCTTCATCGTCGCTCCAAGTACAGACGTGTCACTTATTCTGCAATGCTATCGAGCCCGGATCGGTCAAGGCACGAACCTCGCATTTATCGCCTATGATCGACTACCTTTGCTGATTTTGCCTCACTCCCTCAACGAGGCTCTTCCTGCCGCAGTCAAGTTGATCGCGGAGCACAAGACCCTGCCGGTGGCGGTTACGAGCGGGCTTGCTGAAATCGTTAAGGGGCTGCTCAACCCGGCAATGCCGCTTCCATTGGTTAGCTCGGCGCTTGAGGGGCTCATCCCGACGGCAGATGCCGAGCGACAAGTTCTGAAGACGGTCGCCGAGGGCCGCAAGCTTCAGCCGTTCGTGCGTGGCGCGTGCGAGGGGCTCGTCTACTATATGCTGCAGGCCCGATCGGAGACGAGAGGTCAATTCGAAGCCAACGGCCGGATATCCAACTCCGCGGGCGGGCGCAGTCATGAGGTCGATATCGTCTGCGAGAAGGTCAAACTCGTTATCGAAATCGACGGTGTGGAGCACGAGCAGCCCGAACGCAAGGCAATGGATGCACGCAAACAGGCGGACCTCGAGAACCAAGGCTACAGGGTCCGGCGGTTCGGCAATCAGCAAGTAATAGATGACCCAGTTGGCGTCTGGAAGCTCATATACGAGCAGGTCGCTCAGCGGTCGTGAGCAGGGAGGCAATTAATGGCATCGAGATTTCCAAAGCCTGATCTGGCGCGGTTCACGGCGGTAAAGCCGGAAATGGTGACGCTGGCGTATTTGGCCTGCCAGAAGCAGGGGCTCTCGCTGGCCACACTCCAGCAACGCCTGAAGCAACTTGTTCCTGCGACCCGCGTGGACGCTGCCGTTTCGATGCTGATCGAAAGGGGTGAAGTGCGCCTCGAACGAACGCTCTTGTTAACATCGAAAGGGCAGCAAGAGGCAAAGCGGGTGCTCGGAGGCGACGCCGGCCAGCCCTGGGAAGTGATCAAAGCACGGCGACTAACCTTGCTGGCTCTTGGATTTGACCCTGATGCATCAGAAGTCAGGAAGCGTTACGCCAAAGCCGACGCACTGAAGGCGGCTGCAATTGCCGTTGCCTTCGGATTGCCGGAGGCATCCAAGGCCAGCGTGAAAGCTGTCAGCAGCGAACTCGTCTGGCAGCTGCTGCGCGTGGGTCTCCCAGACGTGGTGGGTCGCGGCCCCTTCCCCGAGATCGAAAAGCCCGCCGTGGTGGAACGTGTTCTCCTTTCAGGATTGGCTGGCGCGAAGGCGAAGAGTGTTCCAGAGGCGATTAATTCGCTGACCGCATCGGCTCTCGGCCTTGCCAAGATCGATAACGACATTCTGCGTGATCGTCTCGTGGTGATCGGCGTTTCGCTTGCCGGTACGGGTTCAGTGCGCGAGAGCCCCGCTGCGGCAGCACCCACGTCTGGCCTCACCGTCACCAACGGCAGCGGATTGTTCGCAACGCGGGTTCGCGATGTCGCACTGACCCTTTCGACCCCGCCGTTCCAGGGCCGCGTCGCCATAGCTCAAGTTTACGATGCCTATGGCAAGGTGCACCCCGACGCTGGCTCGCTACAGAGCTTCAAGGAGCGTCTCGTCCAGTCCGCTAAGGCGCGCGAAATCAATCTTGGACGCTTGGATTTGCCCGAGCGCATGTCGAAAGACCTGCGCCAGCGCAGCGAGACGGCCTGGGGTTCAGACGAAGTTCATTTCGTAATCACCGAGTGGAAATAGTCCCGCATGACAATACTCGCTGCTTTTCTGAGCTCGCGCGCAGATGATCTTTTTTCGTCCGTCGCGGCATTCGCCGATGCGCGCGAGTTGGAAGCTATCGATGTTGAAGATGGCCAGCAGAACGCCCGTCTAGCTATCAACACGGCGATTGCCAACGCATTACGGCAAAGGAAGAATCCCGGCTCGCGACTGGCACTAATCAAGGGCGACGCCGGCTCCGGCAAAAGCCACGTTCTCGCGACAATGTTCAAGCGCGCCGCATCTATGCCGATGGGCGAAGTCTATCCCGCGGTCCTGCAACTGACGGCTCCTGTCAAGCAGGGCGAATATGAAACCTGGCTCGTGGATGCCACGGTACGTGAGCTCTCAGCGCGACATTTTGCCGACGATAGTAATCACAGTCCGCTGCGGCGGCTTGCCGGGCGGCTCCTCGCCAAGATCCAGGTGGCCGAGCAGGACGAGTATTTGCGCCTCATCGATGACCTCGAAGACGATGGTGAAATCCCTCTGTCGTTGAAATTTGCCAAACGCATCCGGCATGAGGCCCGCGCGCTCTTGCCGGAGGACCCGCCGTCCGAGGCATTCCTTGCCGTTATTCTCCTCGCGGGCTTCGGTGACAGCTCGGCTCTCAATTATCTGCGCCACAGCGTCATCGACAAGCGGATCAGGGAGCTTGCTCCCGACGAGATCAAGAGCCCGCATCAGAAAATCGACCTCCTGCGCCAATTGGGACTCACTGCGCAGATCGTCGGCGCCAGTCTTGCGCTTGGCTTCGATCAAGTGGAGAACGCCGTACGGCTCGGCAGCGAGGGGCTTTTCGTCCACGCATTGACACAAGCCGTCCGCCTTGCTGAGTCGATCTACAATGCCGCCGTAATCGTTGTCGTACTCGGAACGGAATACGAAGACATCGTCAACGGCACGCGCCAATGCAGCGGCATGGCTGTCGCCGACAGAGACCGTATCGAGCGGGAATCGCCATTCGCTACTGCGATTGATCTCGGGACCACGGCGTTCTTGCACCGGGTGATTGCTCAGCGGCTGGCCGTCCTTCGCGAGCGCGCCAAGCTCGTCCGGGTTCCAGATTCGATGACGCCACTTCCAGATTGGTTTCTTTCGAGGATCGATCAGGCGCGCAGCGTCCGTTATGCCTTGCGAGAGGTGGCCATGCTGCGCGAGCGCGCCATCCAGCTGCTGCGCCTGCCAACGCAAGAAGAGTACGAAGGCACCGCCACACCGGCCGAGCCTTCGGCGGAGGCTGTCGAGCAGGAGCGCGATTTCGACAAGGAGTGGGCCGACCATCTCGATCTTGCACCGGCGACGCGCAACAAGCTGCTTGATCCGACAAAGGCGCAGTTACTCGCCTGGTGGGCGCAGGAAGGCAGCCGCGAGTTCATCTCCGCTCCGCCACTAGAGGTGACGCGCACGGCCCTCGATGACGCGCACCAGACGCAGGTGATCAATCTGGTTTTCAAGTCCGGTGCGATACCGATCGAACAGCGCCAACTGGCGCTTTGCGAGGCCAAGAATAGCCGAAATGATGGGCTCGCTGCGCAGGTTGAGCGCTTCCTTACCTTTTCGACGGGAACACCTGCGGTTCTGCGCACAAACGGCTTCGCAAAGTCAAAGACCGCCCTCGTTGCCCCTACCTTGCGGAAACTGGAAGCCTTGTCTGGGCTGTCTCTGGATTTGGGTGAGACCGAATGGCATATCCTCCAGCGCGCTAAAGATTTCGCTGACAAGGTGGGACCTACCGGAGGTTTTCTTGCTTGGCGGCGGGACAGGCAGTGGCTCCTACAATTGCTGTCACCATTGCAGCCACTCATCACCCCGCCCGAGCCGATCGCCACAGAGCCGGAGTCCGCTGCGTCACCGCCTGTCGCGCACTCGACGACCACCACGGGTTCAAAAATCACAGCTGCTTCGTCCGCTCAGGTCGACGGCATTGAAGCCAAGGCGCAGTCAGTTGCCAATGCCCAGAACAACTTCCCGGTTTTTATTGGCTCCTCGTTCGATGGCACCGACGTCTTCTGGGCACCGTATCGGGAGCCTCCTAAGCATCTCAACAACTTCAGCGTCATGGTGACTGGAGACGCGGGCTCCGGCAAGACCCAGACGATTCGCGTCTTGATCGACGCCGCCTGCCGCGAAGGACTTGCCGTCACGCTGTTCGACTTCAAGGCGGATTACTGCGATCCCGGCTTCGCCGAGCCGCTGGGCATCGACGTCGTCGACGTCCGTGCCACCGGATTGCCATTCAATCCGCTGCAGCCGCCTCCGCGCGGATCGTCTGGCGTGCAACCGGTTGAGCACGCCTATGAGCTCGCCGGAGTTCTGGCGCGTGTCTTTCGCCTCGGCGCAGTGCAGCAGGGTCTCCTGCGCGATGCTATCGCCGCGGTGTACGAGAACTATGGCATCAAGCCACGCGAATGGATCGATCCAGCGAGCGTCAGCTGGCCGGCATTCGACCTCGTGCTGGAGCGTCTGCGCGACGTTAGGGGCTCAGCGGCACTCGTTACCAAGCTCGCTCAATTGACTGACCTTGGGCTCTTCCCATCGGGAGCCAATTCAGAGCGCTCATTTGAAACCTTCATCAACAGGAAGGTCTGCCTCAAGCTGTCGGATTTGCCGACCGATGAGGTCAAATCGGCTCTCGCCGAGATCATCATCATTCAGCTCCACGGCTACGCGTTGCGCGGCGAACAGCCACGCAGGCTCAAGCGTCTCATGGTTTTCGACGAGGCGCACCGTGTGAAGGACAGCCAGCGTTTAGAATCCCTGGCGCGCGAAGGGCGTGCGTTCGGTGTTGGCATTGTCATCGGCACACAGTTCCCAGGCGACATTCCAGAAACCATGGCCGGAAATCTCGCGACGCAGCTGTTCTTGATGAACAATCAGGCTGCTCACCGCCGCTTCGTCGTCACGCAGCTCCTCGGGTCAGTCAGCGGTCCAGAAGGCCGGTCCCTGCTCGATGCCATCAGCAAGCTTCAGCCACTCGAGGGTGTCTTCACCAACGCTCACTACAACGGCGGCGTCTTCGTCCGCATCCAACCGCACTGGAGGCGGGGCTGATCAATCATCAATCGCCGTCCGACGTTGCTCGGCAGAGGAAGCGGAAGTCGCGGGCTTGGTGGCGATGCGCACTTTCAAGGTGTCGTTGAACTTCCGCTGTCACACCGAGATCGACACGACTTGCTGTCGGAGTCGAGGAGAACATACCAAACGGACGGTTGAACCATTTAACGCTCCCAACCTTGCCGCCTATTCGCAAAGCATTGCATGGCCTTGGCCGGCAGAATCTCAAAGCGCATTCGGTTGAGCGATGTCGTACCGCCGGAGGCGCTGTTCGAGGTCCTCGATGCTGAAACGGAGCGCGTCCAGGCGCGCCACCGCGTCCAGCACCAGCGAACCAAGGCGATGCATCGCGTAGTGCCCGATGGGCAGGGGCCCAACGGCTGCCGCCCGTGCCGGCACGATGAGGACGACGAACGAACCCAGATGATCCTGCAACAGCTGCGACGGCAGTGCGACCGGGGCCGGGACAATCTGCGTATCGAGCCGGCGACCTCCGGGGGAGAAGACGGTCAAAAAGACGCCATCACGACTACCGTTGAAAACGATGGTGAAGGCGCCTGGATATGCCAGCCGGTCAATGATCGGATCGGGCTCGGGAGGATTGAAGATCGACGAGCCGATGATCGGAAGCTTACCACGTCGTGCAGAATCGCGCTCCCAGAGGATGCTCCGCAAAGTCTCTTCATACGGCAGCTCGGCAAATGCCGCCCCGAACAGGGCGTGACCGAACCCGAGTGCCATCTTAGCCTGGAAGCGTAGCGCATGATCGAGCGACAGCGCCATGCCAATGCTTGACGACTTATCGCGCCACATCGGCTCGAGGTACGCTCGATCCGCAACGGATTGGACGCTTTCGGCGGTCGTCTGGGCCAGCAGATGCGGCGCATTAGTCGTCGTCAGCAGTCGTAGCTCAGCGCGCGGGAACTGAGCCCGTACCGAGAGCATGACCGTGTCGATCCAAAAGATATTCGCCCGAGAGAAGCTGAGGTAGACGCGACCTGGATCGCGTTTGCGCCGCTTGATCGGATCACCCCCGGCATACGTGCGGAAATCGTCTCGATCCTGGCCATGGAAGAAGTAGACCTTATCGCCGCGCGGACCGAGCCATTGCTCGCAGATTTCGCCGTCGCCATGGGGAGTGGGATTGACGCCCATGAAAACAAGCGGGAGGGCGATTGGGTGCCTGTCATCGAGAAAACTCAAAGCAGCGCCGATGCTCTCGACACCCATGAAGAAGCTGCGCTGATACTCACCGTCGACGAAGAGGCCGACAAGGTTGTTGCACGTCCTGCAAACGCTGGTTGTCTGAAAAAAGTCGGGAGCATGCGCGCCCCCCAACCCCTGAGGCCAAATGTGCTCTAGCGACCGTTCAGCGTCAGGCTTCTGTCGGCCGCAATAAATGCATCGGAAGTACGTCTCGGTATCGGTCGCCATCGTATCGCACCATCGCCGTGGAGCCGCTCACATCTGCGGTTTCTGAAGGTGGACGAACGTGGCGACCAGATCCCTCGCGCCCGATCGGGCGATAGAAATTGCCCACTGCCGCGCCGAAATCATGCTTGACCAAGTCTGATGAATGCGTCGAACAGCTTGACCCAGCGATCGAGGGTCTGCTTGTCAAATGCGTCGATGCCGCGTTGCAGCGCACGCCTTTTGGCCTCCAACGACAGCGCTATCTTCCAGTGCTTTTCGAGCGCGATCTTGTTGCTCTTCGCCCAAGCCTCGACCTGCGGCACGAAAGGAGTGTCCGGCTCGATCACATCGGCCAGTTGTTGGTCGGGGCGGCGCTCGATGCGATCCATGATTTCTGCGAGGAAGGACGCCGGAAAAAGATCCTCGACCTCGGCGTCATCGAATACAAATTCTTTCAACGACAGCAGGCGGTCCGGCCCAGCGGCGTAGAGATTGGAGCGCAGATCCTTCATCGCAGAACGAGCAACCACGTCATCATCGAACAGGATGGCCGGCAGCTGTTCATCGCGACCAGTGAGGATCGCCGCCGTAATACGCGCAGACTTGGCGCCGCCTGCCGGCGGGAACACGAGTTCGCTCGTGGGCTTTATGGCGGCAGCAGCGGTCAGCAGCGTCTTGATGGTGGTCAAGTAGTGCTGATCCGACGGGCCTTCGACAATAATCGGCTTGCAACCGATCAGCAGGCTTTCGGCGATGTTCAAGTTGAGGGCCGAATAGACGGCATAGGCTGCACCCGGCTGAGGATCGCCGGGACCGCCACGCAAGTCCGGGGTGGCTTTGGTGGTGCCGTCCGGTGCAACGAAGACTTTTCGGGCGCGATCGAGCCGATCGGGCTGCACTAGGAACGGCGAATGTGAGGTATAGACGATCTGGTTGGACTGGGCAGACAGGCTCTCGAAGAACGCAGAAAGATCGCGCTGCGCAAGTGGATGCAGCGACATGCCTGGCTCATCCAGCAGGAGCACGGCGTTCTTGTGCTGGCCTTCACTCTCGACGAGAAAGACGAGATAGAAGCTCAAGAACCACTGCAGACCGGTGCTCCGGCTTTCAAGCTCGATTTCCTCCGGACGGCGGTCGTCGGAGACCCAGATGCGGAAGTGATCGCCATCTGCGTCGAACCGGAACCGATAATCGCCCTGCTTCCACCACGCCTTGAACTCCTTGGTGAGGGAAGTCGATGCCGATTGCAGCAGGATGGCGCGGGTGCGTTTGGCCTCGGTCACCTTTGCAATTTCGTCGGGGGTGGGCTGGCGGTTCTGGTTCTGCGGGTCCTTGAAATCGCGGCCGAGTTCAAGGATTTCTTCCGGCTTCAGGCGCACGAACGAGAACAACACGCGCAACGTCCGCGCCTTGGCTTCCTCCTTGGCTCCGAGGTCGGTGCGCTTCAGATTCTGTACGACGTGCGGGAGATAGATCTCTGAGTCGAGATTGCCGTAGTTGGCATAGTAGACGAACTTTGGAATCAGCTCGACCACGAGCTTGATGACTTCGGCGCTTGCCGCAGGGTCTGGCCGTGAAACCGAAGCGACGATGCCCGTAAGATGCTCGATCATTTGGTGCAGCAGCGGCGCGATTGCACTGGTCTTGGCCGGTTCAGTAGGCAAGAGGGCCGACACCGCTTCGAGCACCGAACGGACTTCGCCGGCAGTCATCGTTTGGCTGGCTGGCAATCTGGTGATGGCCGCCGAAACGCCTGCCTTCAGCCCATCAACGAACCCGGCTTCTGATTTTAGAGCCTTGGCATTGCGGATATCTGCGAGCAGCGTTTCGAGCTGGGCGTGGATGTCTGACGTTCCAATGTCGCTGACGTGTGCGTACTTCGGGAAGGCGATGGTGTAGCGCTTGTCGTAATAGCGTGTGACCTCGACACACGAGGCTTCCTCGGAGGAGATGCCAGCTTTCGCGGCCACGACATCGGCATGCTCTGCGCTTTCAAACAGTGCGGTGACGAAGGCGAAATCCGCCGGGGCTTCCCGAATGGCCGTGAAGAGGGACTTTGGATAGTCAGATGTGGGATGAAGCTCACCCTCGCGTGCCGGGTTGAGCTTCCACAGGGGCAGCAGCAGATTTGACTTGCCGGACTCGTTGACGCCGATCAGTGCCGTGACATCGTCCAGCTCGATCCAACCACTGTCTCTCACTGATCGAAAGTCAGTGACCCTGAATTTTACGAGATTCATGTTCGATCTGAGAGTTGTACGTTGATGGTGTGCGCGCGCCCTCAGCACCATCCGGCAGGCCTACCGATTCGGCAAATGTTCTCGTGAATTGTCACTTCGTTATCAACGGGTTTGTTCGAAGTCGGAAGCATGTGCCAGTGAGACAAGCCGCAACAGAGGGTCGAAGACCAAAATGTTGTGCCAAGAACCCGGGTGCCAACAAGCTTGAACGCGATCCCTCCGATTCCGGACATGTCGGCGATGGCAAAATCGCCATCGGCCCGACCATGACGGAGGTCAGATTCTGGGATCAAGCAGTCGGTCGACTGCGTGGACTAGGGCATTTTCCGCGTAAGCACCCCAGAGCCGACTGGACTTCGCCGCGGAAGCACGCATTGGTGTCGTTGACGGCGGGCACCCATAGGGCTCGACCGGAAACACAGGGCTCGCCTCGCGGAAAGCGGGGCTTTGGGTGGTGGCACCGCTGAAAGCGGGCCAGCGCGGAGCGCCAATGGCGGCGCGTCCCAAACCCACGGAGCCCCATCATGACCACCAAGGTAATCGACAAATCCGCCAAGTCCGACCGATCGGCCGTCGCACAGCAGGCCGTGGGCAGCAAGACCGCATCAACGCGTGCTCCGGCCGCCCCCACGAGCGGGCCGCGCAGACGCGAGGCGACTCCAGTACAGCCGCCCGTCGAAGGCCCCGTCACCAAGCACGCGCAGCTAATGCAGCTTCTGCACCGCCCCGAAGGCGCCAGCATTGAGGACATGATGCTGGCGACGGAGTGGCAACAGCACAGCGTGCGCGGGTTTCTGGCCGGCACGGTGAAGAAGAAGATGGGGCTCGCGCTGACATCGTCCAAGGCCGAAGGCGAGGTTCGCCGATACCGGATCGTGACGCGTCGGGGGCGCTGACATGGCCAAGCCAGCCCTCGATATCGCGGCGGAGATCATCCGGCTCGAGAGCCTCGCGCTCGATCGTCTGCGCGAGGAGTGGCGGCGTCTTCATCAGACGCCGCCACCGAAGCGAATGAGCCGGGATATCCTGTTGCGCGGAATCACCTACAAGATGCAGGAGAACGCATTCGGCGGCTTGTCGAAGGCCATTCTCCGCAAGTTGCAGACCGCCTCTCCCAAAGATGCGCTACCGGCCACCAAGCGCCGACCACGGCCGTCGTTCAAGCCGGGGACGCGTCTCGTGCGCGAATGGCATGGGGTCACGCACACGGTCGTCATCCTT
This sequence comes from uncultured Hyphomicrobium sp., assembly GCA_964471635.1. Lineage (GTDB taxonomy): Bacteria > Pseudomonadota > Alphaproteobacteria > Rhizobiales > Hyphomicrobiaceae > JAKAML01. The sequence continues at coordinate 164 of CAYYGO010000008.1, read as the reverse complement.
GCCGATGGCGTCGAGTGGCGCGGCCAGCGCTACCGATCGCTCTCAGTCGTGGCGCGCGAAATCACCGGCGCACATTGGTCCGGGCCGCGGTTCTTCGGCCTCAATGGGGCTCGCGCCGATGACTGAGGCAACGCTGCTCAAAATGGCGGGGAGGGCCTTTGCGG
>CAYYGO010000007.1:96870-101663 GCA_964471635.1 uncultured Hyphomicrobium sp. | reverse complement strand
CTGATTCACGCCCTCGATGGAAGCGAAGCCGCTTCCATCGAGGACGATCAGGCTCACACTCTTCTCAGAGTCTGATTCACGCCCTCGATGGAAGCGAAGCCGCTTCCATCGAGGACGATCAGGCTCTGGGACAGCAGTCGTTCGACGAACACGGGTGTCTCGGTCAGCGACGTATCGGGACGAGACTTGATCGAGACGTAAGTGGGCTCATCATTGCCTCTCCGGTCACCAAAGAGCGAGGCGCCATGGGTATGGGCAAGCCTAAGCCACGCTCACTGCGCCATCAGCAGCGCGCCCAATGCGAGCCCGCCAACGACGATGCGCCACCATCCGAACAGCGCGAAACCGTGCCGCGAGACGTAGTCGAGCAGAAAGCGCACGACGAACAAAGCCGACAAGAACGCGACGACGAAGCCAAGCGCTATGCTCGACACGGCTGCCGCGTCGAGCGCAGCCCAGTTCTTGTACAGATCGTAGGCGAATGCGCCGGCCATCGTCGGCATCGCAAGATAGAACGAGAACTCGGCAGCCGCCCGCTTCTCCACTCCCAAAAGCAGCGCACCGACGATGGTGGCGCCCGAGCGCGAGACGCCCGGCACCATGGCGAGGCACTGGCAGAGGCCGATTTTCAGAGCCAGAGCGGGCGGCAGCTCGGTCACGTCGCGGTAGCGCGGGGTCAGGCGCATTCGGTCGACGACCAAAAGAACGATGCCGCCCAGGATCAGCATCACCGCGATCAGCATCGGGCTCTCGAACAGCACGCTCTTGATAAACTTGTGGGCGAATGCGCCGATCAGGGCTGCGGGCAGGAACGCCAGCAGGATGCCGGCAACGAAGCGTCGCGAGCCGTCGTTCGTGGGCAGCGAGACGGCGAGGTGCCAGAGGCGCCCGAAATAGACCGAGAGTATTGCGAGGATCGCGCCGAGCTGGATGAGCACCTCGAAGGCCTTGCCGGGCGAATCGAAGCCGAGGAAATGGCCGGCCAGCAGCACATGCCCCGTCGACGACACCGGAATGAATTCGGTAAGCCCCTCGAGGAGACCGAGCAGCACGACCTGCCAGCTTTGCATCGTATGCCCTCCGCCGCGAAACGCATCCCTGGTGCGCCTCCCCGTAACGCCCTTGGCAATGCCCCCCGGGCGTCCCTCCAATTCCGGCATCTTTGCCGATCCGCCGCTGGGGGTAGCAGACTTCGCCGACCTCGTCCCTCTCTAAACGTCGTAGTGGTTATCCCCGGTCGCGCTTGACAGCAGCGCCCGTCCAGCCGACGCAGGACGGGCCGCCAAGCCCCTGCTTGAACGCCACCCGGCGCCGACAACCTGCCCGGCAGGGCGGCCGACAGAGCAGAGAAATGCCGAAGCTGACACACTATCGACTTTGCCCCCAGTCGCGCACGATCCGGCTCGTGCTCGCGGAGATGGGGATCGCCGCGACGCTGGCGGAGGAGCCGCCGTGGGAGCAGCGGCCCGGCTTCCTGGCCTTGAACCCGGCTGGCGAGCTGCCAGTGCTCGAACTCGAAAGCGGTCTTGTGCTGTGCGGCGCGTACGCGATCTCGGAGTACCTCGCCGAGCCTGATCCGGCTCGCGGCGCCAACCCGCGCGCGATGGCGCTATTGCCCGGGAACCGGGAGGATCGCGCCGAGGCGCGCCGGCTGGTCGACTGGTTCCGCACCAAGATGAACCGCGAGGTAACGCGCGAGCTGCTTTGGGAAAAGCTCTACGGGCGGCTCTCGGGCCGGCCGGATCATACGCCGGACCCCGGCATCCTGCGCGCGGTGCGCGCCAACTTGCGCTATCATTTGTCGTATCTCGGCTATCTGTCGCACCATCGCCGCTGGCTCGGCGGGGACGAGATGTCGCTTGCGGATCTGACGGCCGCGGCCGAGCTGTCGTCGATCGACTACCTGGGCGAGGTGCCATGGGAGGATCATCCGGCCGCCAAGGGGTGGTACGCGCGGGTGAAGTCGCGGCCGTCGTTCAGGCCGGTGCTTGCCGACCGCATCGCAGGCGTACCGCCCCCGTTGAGCTACACGGACCTCGACTTTTAGTGCTCTCGAGGTTGCCCGCGAGCCGCCTGCGGGACCGGGATCACCGTAGGCCGGCCCATGATCGCGGAGCGCCGTCGGAGGACGCAGCCCTTGCCGATGTCTGACCTCTCGGGCTGGCTAAGCGCCGAGGCGTCGGCGCTCGGCTTCGACGTGGCCGGCGTGACGCGGCCCGAGGCCGGAGCCGTGGCCGGACTGAGGCTGCGCGAGTACATTGCCGACGGGCGCCACGGCGACATGAGCTGGCTCGCCGAAACCGTCGAGCGGCGGGCCGATCCCCGTGCGCTGTGGCCCGAAGCGCGCTCGGTCATCATGCTAGCAATGAGCTATGCGCCCGAGCAGGACCCCATGGCAGCTCTCGCCCGGCGCGATCGCGGCGTGATCTCGGTCTACGCCAAGGGGCGCGACTACCACGAGGTCCTGAAAGGACGGCTCAAGATATTGGCCGGCAAGCTCGCGGCGCGCGCCCGGGCCGAGGTCAAGGTGTTCGTGGACACAGCCCCGCTGATGGAGAAGCCGCTGGCCGCTGCCGCAGGCCTCGGCTGGCAAGGCAAGCACACGAACCTCGTGTCGCGCCAGCATGGCTCGTGGCTGTTTCTCGGAGCGATCCTGACCACGGCGGAGCTTAGCCCCTCGATGCCCGAGACCGATCGCTGCGGCAGCTGCCGGAGGTGCCTCGATGTCTGCCCGACCGACGCATTCCCAGCGCCCTACCAGCTCGACGCCCGCCGCTGCCTCGCCTACCTCAGCATCGAGCACAAGGGGCAGATCCCGCTCGAAATGCGCCGCCCGATGGGTAACCGCGTTTTCGGTTGCGACGACTGCCTCGCAGTGTGCCCGTGGAACAAGTTCGCGGCCGCCGCGCGCGAGACCCGCCTCAAGGCCCGCGCCGAGACCGACGATCCGGCGCTGCGCGAGCTCGTGGCGATGGACGATGCCGCCTTCCGGGCACGCTTTGCCGGAACGCCCGTCAAGCGGACCGGACGCCATCGGGTGGTCAGAAACGCGCTGGTTGCGGCGGGCAACTCGGGTGACGAGGGGCTCGTGACCCCGATCGCCCGCTGCCTCGACGATGCCTCCCCGCTGGTGCGCGGCATGGCCGTCTGGGCGCTGGCGCGACTGGCCGGACGGGAGCAAGTCGCGATGGAGGCCATCGGTCGCGTGTCCGCCGAGACCGATCCTGGCGTCATCGCAGAGTGGCAAACCGCGCTCGGCTGTGCGGAAACGGCCACGGACACGGTCCATGCTGGGGAGACAGCCTGATGAATTTATTGGCTTTCGGTTTCGGCTACAGTGCCCGCGCGCTGGCCGCGCTGCTCGCCCGGTGCGGCTGGCAAATCTCGGGCACCGCGACCACGGAGGCCGGCGCGGCGGCCATGCGTTCGATCGGGCACATCGGACTGACGTTCGACGGCCGCGGGCCGGGCTCTGGCGTTACCGATGCACTGTCTCGTGCAACTCACCTGCTGCTTTCGATCCCACCCGGCCCGGACGGTGATCCGGCACTGCTGCATCACGGGGCAGAGATCGCGGCAAGCCCGTCCGTCCGCTGGATCGGCTACTTCTCGACGGTGGCCGTCTATGGCGACCGGCAGGGCGGGTGGGTGGACGAGACGACGTCGCCGGCGCCGATGTCGGAGCGCGGACGGCGGCGGCTCGATGCCGAGCAGGCATGGCTCGAGCTCGGCGCGCGCAGCGGCAAGCCCACGACCGTGTTCCGGCTACCCGGCATCTACGGTCCCGGCCGCAGTCCGTTCGACGACCTGCGGGCCGGCACGGCGCGGCGGCTCGTCAAGCCCGGACAGGTCTTCAACCGCATTCACGTCGAGGACATCGCGGGTGCGCTCGTGGCCTCGATCGAGCGTCCGGTCGACGTCTCGCTGGTCAACGTCACCGACGACGAGCCCGCCCCGCCTCAAGATGTCGTGGCGCATGCCGCGCGTCTCGGAGGGTTCGCAATGCCACCCGAGATCGACTTCGAGACGGCCGATTTGACGCCCATGGCGCGCAGCTTCTACGGCGAAAGCAAGCGGGTCTCGAACCGGCGGCTCAAGGAGGTGCTGGGGTACAGGCTGCGCTATCCGACGTATCGCGAGGGACTGGCTGCGATCCTGGCGCGCGAAAGTCGTTAGCCACACCAACGCGCCATTCGACGCGGGCCCTGGTTGCATCGGCGCGAGAAACAGAAACTCGGGCATCGTTCAAGCGCGGTTCAGCATGACACCGCTTTCTTGCCGGAATTCCGGACGAATGTCGGCGCCGGTTCGAGAGCGGCGAGGCACCGCTCCCGGGCAACTTGACAACTATAAGCGTATGACGGCGGAGCGAATCAGGATGCGCGGCGGCTTTCGACCAGCATGGCTCTTGGCGGTTGGTATCGCGGGGCTGGCGTTGGCTCCACCTGGCGCCGTGCGCGCGGCCGATGACGCCGCGGCCCACGCCCTTGCCGACAAGTTCGCCGCCGCTGCAAAAGGCGGGAGTCAGCCGGCCGCATCGGCAGAAGCCAAGGCAATGGCCGAGGCCAAGCGCGTCGCGGCCGTGAAGAAGGCCGCAGAGGCGCGTCGCAAGGCCGAGGATGCCAAGCGGACAGCGGATGCGGCACGGACGCGAGCCGAGCAGATGAAGGCCGACGAGGCTGAAATGTTGGAGCGGGCCCGGGCCGAAGCGGCTGAACGCGAGGCAGAAAAGGCGCGAGCGCTCGAGGAGCTGGAGCGGGCGGAATCCGAGCGGGTCGCTGCGGAGGGTGAGG
>CAYYGO010000007.1:0-96770 GCA_964471635.1 uncultured Hyphomicrobium sp. | reverse complement strand
CCGCTGCGCGCGCGAAAGCCGCCGCCGACAAAGCCGAAGCCGACCGGATCGCCGCCGAGCGCGCCGCCGCAGAGACCGCTCGCGCCGAGGCCGCTGCGCGCGCGAAAGCCGCCGCCGACAAAGCCGAAGCCGACCGGATCGCCGCGACGCAGCGCGCACTCGAGGCAGAACGCGAGGCGGAGGCGGCCCGGCTCGCCGAGAAGATCCGCCGCGCGCGAGAGGCACGCGAAGCGCGTCGCGCGCCAGGACTCGAGCAGGGAACCGGCCCATCGAACGCCCCCGAGCTCGCAGCGCTACCCGCGCCGCGCCCGCTCGCGAAGCAGGCGGCGGCCGGAACGCGGGTGACCGTGCTCTTGATGATGGTCGCCGGCGACAAGGGAATCCGCCGCGTGAACAAGACGGCCGATCCGATGCTGTGCGTTCAGGAGGTCTGCTACATCAGCCAGGGGGCCGGCGCAAAGGCAACGGCGTTGCCGCGCTGGAAGGCATTCGGGCCCGGCATCGCGCTCGGCTCGCGCGCAGGCGCCTGCAACAATGCGCTCGGCTGCGTGTTCCGCAATATCGATCTCGAGACTGCGAGCGCCCTTGTCCAGCCCATCGACCTGCGCATCATGCGCCATGACCGGCGCGAGGCCGCAGAGGCGCGTGCCGATACGTCCTGCACCGCCGATGACGGGCAACTGCGCTGCGGCGCGACGCTCGCGTCGGCGACGTGGCGAGCCTGGGTGGTTCCGGAGGACGTGGCTGCCAAGGCAGGCAGCGGGGCGCTCGACGCAGCGATCGCGGCAGGCTTGCCGGGGGCGGTCGGCGGTCAGAGCGCCGGCAAGTAAGCCGCGCCGCCCGCGAGCACCCGGTCGACGAGGCGATAGAGAACCGCCAGATCCTGGGGCCGAGACAGCCGGTGATCCCCGTCCGCGATCGCGGTGATCTCCACATGGCCGCCTGCGAGGACGTCCACCAGCCGCCGCGCATGCGCCACTGGCACGGCCGTGTCGTGCCGGCCTTGAATGACCAGCACGGGACGTTCCGGATTGAAGTCCGAGCCGCCGATCAGATGTTGCCGTCCGTCCTCGATGAGCGCCCGCGTGATAGGGTACGGCTCGCCGTAGTCGGACGGCAGGGGGACCGAGCCGGTCGCCGTCAGTACCGCCCGGTCGGCGGCACTCATCTGCTGCCAGATGAGCGTCTCGGTCATATCCCAGGCGGGCGCAATCAGCACTAGGGCGCGAATGCGGGCTGCGTCCGGCGGCGCCTCGGCCATGAGGCGGCGGAGGAGCAGCAAAGCGATATAGCCGCCCATGCTCGAGCCGATGACGACCTGTGACCCCCGTGTCATGCGGCGAAAAACGTGCGCCGCCTCGGCAAGCCATCGACCGATCGTGCCGTCCTCGAACGCGCCGGACGAGACGCCGTGGCCGGAATAGTCGAACCGCGTCGAGGCGAGACCCAGGGCCCGCGCGTGAGCAGCCACCGCCACCGCCTTGGTGCTGGCCATGTCCGATTTGAACCCGGACAGCCAGAAAAGGCCTGGTGCTCCCGGCGAAGCGCCGGGCTCCGCGCAGCAAGCGATGCGCCGCACCGCACCGCCCTCGGCTACGTCGAGGAATTGCACGCCGCTGTCCGTCATCCTATGAGACCCTTGACCTTCCCGGAGACCCGCCGTGTCGCGAGACCGCCCGACCATACTGCAACTGATCCCGCGGCTCGATACCGGCGGCGCCGAAATCACGACCATGGAGGTCGCGGCGGCCATCGTGCGCGCCGGAGGCAGATCGCTGGTGCTTTCCGAGGGCGGGCGGCTTGCCGAGCGGATCGGGGCAGCGGGCAGCGAGGTGACGGCATTTCGGGCCGCGACCAAGAACCCGTTTCGTATCGTTGCCAACGGCCAGGAGCTGGCCGGCATGATCCGTCGTGAGGGCGTCGACCTGATCCACGCCCGCAGCCGCGCGCCGGCCTGGAGCGCGCTCATCGCGGCACGGCTGGCCAAGATCGCGTTCGTAACCACCTACCACGGCGCCTATGGCGAGCGCGGGCGCCTCAAGAACCTCTATAACGGCGTCATGGCACGCTCGGATGTGGTCATCGCCAATTCGCACTACACTGCCGAGCTCATCCGATCGCGCTACGCCGCTCCCGAGGAACGCGTCAGGGTCATCTATCGGGGCGTCGACCTCGAGCGCTTCGATCCGGACCGGATCGAGCCCGAACGGATCGCGGCGCTGCGCGCCAAATGGGAGCTGCCGGCCGGCGCGAAGGCGGTATTGCATGTCGCCCGCCTGACCCAGCTCAAAGGGCAGGCTGTGGCGATCGAGGCGATGCGACAGCTTGCCGGCAGCGGGCGGCTCGGCGATGCGGTTCTGGTGCTCGCCGGAGACGCTCAGGGCCGCGAGGCCTATCTCGACGGACTGAGGACGGCGATTGCCGGCGCGGGTCTCGGCACCCGCGTTCGCATCGTCGGTCATGTCGAGGACGTGCCCGCGGCCTTCGCGCTGGCTCACGCCGCACTGCTCATCTCGACCGAGCCGGAGGGCTTCGGCCGGTCCTCCGCGGAGGCTCAGGCCATGCGCTGTCCGATCATCCTGTCGCGCATCGGGGCTCTGCCGGAGACGGCACTGACCGAGGGGGCACCCGCGGCGCCCGCGACAGGCTGGCTGGTGCCCCCCGGCAATTCGGCCGCGCTGGCCGACGCCATCGGAGCGGCGCTTCGGCTCTCGGACGAGGATCGAAAGGCGATGGGCGAGAGGGCGCGCGCTTTCGTCACCGGCCGGTTCACGACCGCCAATCTCCAGCGGCAGACGCTCGCCGTCTACGACGGGCTGCTGGGGACCGCATTGGCCGAGCGGCTCGGGCCACCGCCCCCCGGCTGCGCAATGCTCCAAGCGGACCTTCCGCGGCATTGACACCTCGGCCTTTTCCGACCACCTAGGCGCGAGCTGCGGGATGGCATGACGCCACCGGCAGTCAGCGCGGAGACGGCACGGCGCATGACGGACGCTCAACCGACACGGCAGACACTGAAGCCCGGTCCGGTGCCGCAACCTAGCGGGACCCAGACGGTGATCTGCATCAAGTGGGGCACGCGCTACGGCGCGGACTACGTCAATCGTCTCGCCTCGATGATCTGGCGCAATACCAGCCGGCCGACCCGCGTGGTCTGCTTCACCGACGACCCGAAGGGCATCGACCCGAGGGTGACGACCGCCCCGCTGCCGGCGTTCCCCAATATCCCAGAGCGCGTGTCACGGCTCGGCTGGCGTAAGCTCTCGCTCTATCAACAGCCGCTGCTCGACCTCGCAGGCGACGTGCTGTTCGTCGACCTCGACGTGGTGATCACGGGATCGATCGATCCGTTTTTCGATTTCGAGCAGGGCCGCTATTGCGTGGCCAAGAACTGGTCGGAGCCTGAGCTCAGGGTCGGCAACACGACGATCTACCGCTTTCCGGTCGGGCGGATGACCTACATCTTCGAGAACTTCAACCGCGACCCGGAACCCTACCTCGCCAAATACCGCAACTCGCAGAAATACATCTCGGGCGAGGCGCAGGACATGGTGTTCTGGCCGGAGAGCTGGTGCGTGAGCTTCAAGCACTCGCTGTTGCCGCCGTGGCCGCTCCGGTTCTTCGTGACCCCCCGGCTGCCGGAAGGTACACGGCTCGTCGCCTTCACCGGCAAACCCGATCCGGACGAGGCGCGCGACGGTCGCTGGCCCGTAACGGCGGCGTGGAAGAAGCTCTACAAGCATGTCCGGCCAACGCCCTGGATCGCCGAGCATTGGCGCTGACGCGCCCCCGGCTGGCGCCGTCTCGGCAGCCGGAGCCTCAACCCGGCCGCAACCATGCCGCAGGCATTCGGCTTGACAACCTGAGGGGCACGGCTCCGGCCACTTGACTTAACAGCAGAGTTTCTGAATCCTCGCAGCCAGTCGGTCGACTGCGGGCCTCGGATGGGATTTCCGGGCCGCGTCGCCGTTCGACGAACCTTGCAGCCACCGAAGGAGATTGAACATCCGTAGACCTATGAGGGGCGCGCCAGAGCGCGAGCAGTCCGGACCCCGGATCAACGATGCCATCCGCGCCCGCGAGGTGCGGCTCATCGATGAAGCCGGCCAGAATGTCGGCGTCGTGAGCAAGCTCGACGCCATGGAGCGCGCCACGCAGGCCGGTCTCGACCTGGTCGAGATCTCGCCCGATGCCCAGCCGCCGGTCTGCAAGATCCTCGACTACGGGAAGTTCAAATACCAGGAGCAGAAGAAGGCGGCCGAGGCGCGCAAGAACCAGAAGATCGTCGAGATCAAAGAGATCAAGATGCGGCCGGGCATCGACGATCACGACTACGACGTCAAGATGCGCTCCATGCAGCGCTTCTTCGAGGAAGGCGACAAGGTCAAAGTCACATTGCGCTTTCGCGGGCGCGAGATGGCCCACCAGCACCTCGGCATGGAGGTTCTGAAGCGCGTCAAGACTGATACCGAGCAATTGGCCAAGGTCGAGAGCGAGCCGCGTTTCGAGGGCAAACAAATGGTGATGGTGCTGGCGCCGAAGTAGCGCGCCGACCGCTCCTCGCGCCGCCTGCGCGTCGCCACGAGAGCGCCTCCATGGGCCACCGGCCCACTTCCTCCATGGGCCACCGGCCCTCGTCCTCCTTGGGCCACCGGCCCCGTTGCAGACAGCCGGCAATGCCACTATAAGAACCTTCAGATCCGCCCGGCGGGGCATGCCGTGGCGGATCTTATGCTTTTGAAAAACCAGCGGTTTTCGCAAAAAGCATCCCTCGATAGCGGAGCGCTCGCGGCCCAGGCAACCGGGTCGCGCGCTCGCCGTGCCGCGGGACGGCCCCGTTGAACGACGGGCGCCGCGAGAGCCGCATACGAACGAAGGAGAGCAAAATGCCCAAGCAGAAGACCAAGAGCGGCGCCAAAAAGCGCTTCAAGATGACGGGCACGGGCAAAGTGAAGGCTCAGGCTCAAGGCAAGCGTCACGGCATGATCAAGCGGACCGCGAAGTTCGTGCGCACCGCACGCGGCACCATGGTGCTGAACGACAGCGACGCCAAGATCGTCAAGAAATACATGCCGTACCACCGCTGACCGGCGCCCCTGCCGGTAGCGCCCCCTCGGGGAATACCGCGCGACGGGCAGCCGCCCCACACCGTCATCCTGACATCGCGAATTCGAGGAGAACCCTCCCATGGCACGCGTCAAACGCGGCGTCACCGCCCACGCCAAGCACAAGAAAGTCCTTAAGGCCGCCAAGGGCTATTATGGCCGCCGGAAGAGCACGATCCGGGTCGCCAAGCAGGCGGTCGAGAAAGCGCTGCAATACCAGTTCCGCGACCGCAAGCGGCGCAAGCGCAACTTCCGCGCACTCTGGATCCAGCGCATCAATGCCGCCACGCGCGAGCACGGTCTGACCTACGGCCGCTTCATCGACGGGCTCAACAAGCTCGGCATCGAGATCGATCGCAAGGTTCTGGCCGATATCGCAGTCAAGGACGCGAGCGCGTTCAAGGCGCTGGTCGAGCAGGCCGCGGCGGCCGCAAGCAAGCCGGCAAAGGCCGCCTGACGAGGGCCGCCAACCGTCTGGCGGTGGCGAGCGGGCGGCTCCTTCGCGCCGACCTGCCACCGCCGGTACGCGGTCAAGGGGATGCAACGCATGTCCGACATGGGTGTCGACAAGAGCGGCGCGGATCTCGCCGCACTCGAGAGCAGCCTCTTGGCCGAGGTGGCCGCCGCCGCCGATCTGGCAGCGCTGGAGCTGGTGCGCGTCGCAGCCCTCGGAAAGAAGGGCCGCGTCTCGGAGCTGATGTCGCGGCTCGGCTCGCTTCCGGCGGACGAGCGAAAGTCGTTCGGCGCCTCGGTCAACACACTGAAGTCGGCCGTCGCCGGTGCGCTCGACGCACGCAAGGCGGCTCTCGAGGGCGAGGCCCTCGCCCAACGGCTCGCGTCCGAGCGTGCCGACATCACGCTACCCGTACGCCCCGGTGCCGAGGCTGCGGGCCGCATACATCCGGTCTCACAGGTGCTCGACGAGGTTATCGAGATCTTCGCCGACATGGGCTTCAGGGTTGCCGAAGGTCCCGACATCGAGACCGACGACATGAACTTCGGCAAGCTCAACATCCCGGCCGAGCATCCCGCGCGCCAGGAGCACGACACGTTCTACTTCCACCCGAAGCCGGATGGCTCGCGGCTGGTGCTGCGTACCCATACCTCTCCGGTGCAGATCCGCACCATGGTCCGCGAGGCGCCGCCGATCCGCGTCATCGCTCCGGGCCGCGTCTACCGCTGCGACAGCGACCAGACGCACACGCCGATGTTCCACCAGATCGAAGGCCTCGTCATCGACGAGACCACCCACATGGGCCACCTAAAGTGGGTGCTTGAGGAGTTCTGCAAGGCGTTCTTCGAGGTCGACGAGGTCAAGATGCGCTTCCGCGCCTCGCATTTCCCGTTCACCGAGCCGTCGATGGAGGTCGACATCGGCGCGGAGGCGATCGGCAAGCCTGGCCAGTGGCTCGAGATCCTCGGCTGCGGGATGGTGCACCCCAACGTGCTGCGCAATTGCGGCCTCGACCCCGAGCGCTACCAGGGCTTCGCGTTCGGAATGGGTCTCGATCGTATCACCATGTTGAAGTACGGCATCCCCGACCTCAGGGCCTTCTTCGCCGGGGACCTGCGCTGGCTGCGGCACTACGGCTTCTCGATCCTCGACCAGCCGACGCTGGGCGGCGGGCTTTCGAGCTGACGGAACGGTTGCGCACGGGAGCCGCAGATGCTTCTGGCCTCGACATCGCTCTCGCTGCCGGTGCTGTTCGCCATAGGCCTCGCGATTGCCATGACGGTGGTCGCGGTGCTGACCTGGTTCTTCCACGACCGCAAGCACGAGGAGCTAGAGCAATGGGTGCAGTACGGCTTCTCGCGCGAGACGCTGCGCCATGCGCTGATCTACTACCGCTCGATGGGCATCTCGATGCTCGTCTTCCTGGTGTTGTTCGTGGTGAGTTGCCTGATGCTGCAATCGGAGGGCGCGCCACTGTTCTGGGACGGGCAGCGCCAACCGGTGGTCGGCGGCCCGGTCGGAACAACCATCTTCGCGCTCGATCTCGTGATGCGGGGCGGGTTCTTCGACATCATGGAGCACTTCGACCTGTCGATCACGCAGCTCGCCATGAACCGGCAGAACCGCTGGTTCGTCTGGTACTGCTTCGTGTTCAGGATGTACTATGGACTGACGCTCATTCGCATCGCGTTCTCCTTCGCCTACATCTGGGCGAAGATCCACGCGGCAAAGAAGGCGTCCGGCACTCTGCCGGGTCCCTCGCCGCCGAATAGATGACCAACGCGACGACCCGATCAGGCAAGGCCAAAGCCCCATGAAATTCACCCTCTCCTGGCTGAAGGACCACCTCAAGACCAAGGCCACCGTCGACGAGATCGCGACCAGGCTGTCGGCGATCGGCCTCGAGGTCGAAGGTGTCGAGGATCCGGCAAAAGCGCTCGGCGCGTTCACGATCGCCCGCGTCGTTGAAGCAAAACAGCATCCGAACGCCGATCGGCTGCGCGTGGCACAAGTGGAGATCGAGGCCGGCAAACCGCCGGTCGAGGTCGTGTGCGGCGCGCCCAATTGCCGCGAGGGGATGCTTACGGTGTTCGCCCCGCTCGGCACCTTCGTTCCCGGGTCCGGCATCACGCTCGAGAAGAAGCCCGTGCGCGGCGTCGTTTCGAACGGGATGTTGTGCTCGGCCGCCGAGCTCGCGCTCTCGGAGGAGAGCGACGGCATCATCGAGGTCGCCTCCGAGCACGCCGGCCGCGTCGGCCAGCGCTACGTCGATGCGATCGGCCTTGCCGACCCGGTGTTCGAGGTCAAGCTCACACCCAACCGGCCCGACTGCACGGGCGTGCGGGGCATCGCCCGCGACCTGGCGGCGGCCGGTCTCGGAACCTTGAAGCACGAGGTGCGCACGCAGGGCGTCGAAGGCGCGAAGGACTGTCCCGTCGAGATAAGACTGGATCTCGACGCCGACAGTGCGGATGCCTGTCCGGTGTTCGCCGGCCGCCTGGTCAAGGGGGTGCAGAACGGCGCCTCTCCCGCGTGGCTGCAGAACCGGCTCAAGGCCATCGGCCTGCGTCCGATCAATGCGCTCGTCGACGTTACCAACTACATCTCGTTCGATCTCGGCCGGCCCTTGCACGTCTACGACGCCGACAAGCTCAAGGGCGCGGTCCGCGCCCGGCTCGGCAAGGCCGGAGAATCGTTCCTCGGGCTCGACGGCAAAGAGCACGCGATCGACGGCACGATGTGCGTCATCGCCGACGACAGCGGACCGCTCGGCCTCGGTGGGATCATGGGCGGCGTGGCGTCGGGCTGCACCGAGGCAACAACCAACGTCCTCATCGAGAGCGCCTGGTTCGATCCGTTGCGCACCGCCAGCACGGGACGCAAGACGGGGCTTACGACGGACGCTCGCTACCGCTTCGAGCGCGGCGTCGATCCGGCATCCGTGCTGCCGGGCCTCGACCTCGCGACGCAGTTGATCCTGAAGCACTGCGGTGGCACACCGTCGAAGGCACGCGTCGCGGGCAAAGCACCGGATGCGCAGCGCTCGATCGTGTTCGACCTCGACCGCGTCGAGAAGCTGACCGGTGTGAGGCTCACCGAGGGCGAGATCAGGCAAATCCTCGAAGCGCTCGGATGCACGCTGACGGGCAAGGCGAGAAGGCCGTCCGTCGCGCCGCCGACGTGGCGGCCGGACATACACGGCGCGGCCGACCTCGTCGAAGAGGTGGTCCGCATCGCCGGCCTCGATCGCGTGCGCGCGACGCCGCTGCCACGCCTCGCAGGCGTCACCCAGGCCGTTTTGACGGAGAAGCAGAAGCGCACGCGTCGTGCCCGCCGCTCGCTGGCCTCACGCGGCCTCGTCGAGGCGGTAACGTGGTCGTTCATTCCCCGGGCGCAAGCACGGCTGTTCGGCGGCGGCGCCGACGCGCTCGAACTCGCCAATCCGATCTCATCCGACCTGACGTCGATGCGGCCGAGCCTGCTGCCTGGACTGCTGACGGCCGTGATGCGCAACCGCAATCGCGGATTTGCCGATGTGGCGCTGTTCGAGCTCGGCCAAGCCTATCGCGGCGAGGGCGAGGACGACCAGCTCTTGAACGCGGCCGGCGTTCGCGCGGGCAGCGCCCGTCTGGCAGGCGCCGGACGGCACTGGGACGGCAAGGCTGAGGCAGTCAGCGTGTTCGACGCCAAGGCCGACGCGTTGGCAGCACTTGCGGCTCTGAAGCTCGACACGGCGAAGGCGCAGATCGCGCGCGAGGCTCCGGCGTGGTTCCATCCCGGACGCTCGGGCACGCTGCGGCTCGGTCCCAAGACCATCCTCGCCCATTTCGGCGAGATCCATCCCGAGACGCTCAACGCGCTTAGTCTCGACGGCCCTGTGGTCGGCTTCGAGCTCTACCTCGACGCGCTGCCGGGCGAGAAGCGAAAGAGCCGCATGCGCCCGGCGCTCGGCGCGGCCGATCTGTTGCCCGTGCGGCGCGACTTCGCGTTCGTGCTCGACCGCGGCGTGGCGGCCGGCGATGTGGTCGCCGCGGCAGCAAGCGCGGACAAGACGCTGATCCAGTCGGTGGCGGTTTTCGACGTGTTCGAGGGCGGCGACCTCGCAGCGGCAGGCAAGAAGTCGCTCGCCATCGAGGTGACGCTTCAGCCCTTCGAGATGACGCTGACCGACAAGGACATCGAAGCCGTATCCGCGAAGATCGTAGCGGGCGTGCGGAAGGCAACGGGCGGCGAAATCCGCGGCTGAACCGTTTCTGCTGCTGCACCAAGGCCGAGCCGCCGGGTGCTGCCGCACGGCGGCCTCATGCTCAGACCCCCTGGCGTGCCGGGCTCCTTCGGCGGTTGGCACGGCGCGGTGTCAGCGCGGTTCCGAAGACGTGATCCCAGAGTGCTGTGACGATGCCGAAGTTCCCCTCCTCCGTGGCGTGATGGTGAAGTGTGTGGTGACGGCGTGCCAGCGCCAGCCACGTTCCCGGCCGGACAGTGCCGTGATGTGCCATGTGATGCAGCGCCATGTAGGCCATGTAGCCCGCGAGCATGCCGACCGCAGCACCGCTCGCCACGGCCTCGTCCACCCACGACAGCGGGACGTAGGATACGAGCAGGATGAGGGCAAGGCCGATCACCGGCGGTGCGCCGATCAACGCTTTGGGGTTGGCGTGGTGCGCATCGTGTATCTCCTTGAAGTAGGGGACACGATGGTAGAGATAGCGATGGACCACATACTCCATGAGCGACCACAGGACGAGGCCGAGCGCGACCCATCCGAGCCATGCCCCGACCGCCACCGACGACGACCACACGGGCACGCTCCAGGCCAGGATCGCCATCAGCACGGGCGCCAGCGCGAAGTCGGCATAGTATGACGCTCTGCTCAGTCGCATGACGGTCATCCCTCAGGTTGCTGCGTGCCCACGTGATCTAGGTGCGCCGGCGCAAATTTCCAGGCACCACAGCGCGAGCGCGTTACGACCGAGGCTCGCCCGGGCCGGCCAGCCGGGCGCGCGTGGCCGCTGCCCAGTCGTCGAAGCGCCCGGCCTCGATCGCGGCCCGCATCGCCGCCATCAGATCCTGGTAGAACCACGTATTGACCAGCGACAGCACCATCGAGCCCAAAAGCTCGCCCGAGCGGACAAGATGATGCAGATAGGCCCGCGAGTAGTCGCGCGCGGCCGGACAACTGCTAGCTGGATCGAGCGCGCGCAGGTCGTCGGCGTGGCGTGCGTTGCGCAGATTGACCTTGCCACCCCAGGTGAAGGCCAGTCCATGCCGGCCATTGCGCGTCGGCATCACGCAATCGAACATGTCGACACCGCGCCGCACCGCCTCGATCAGATCCTCCGGCGTTCCGACACCCATCAGATAGCGCGGCTTGTTGCGGGGAAGATGGGTCAGAGTGCCGTCGAGTGTCGCCAGCATCGCGTCGTGGCCCTCGCCCACCGCGAGGCCTCCGACCGCGTAGCCGGGCAGATCCATCGCGACAAGCGCCTCGGCCGACCGCCGACGCAGATCGAGGTCGGTGCCCCCCTGGACAATGCCGAACAGCGCCTGCCCCGGCGCTGCATACCTGTCGAAAGCGGCCTTCGAGCGCTCGGCCCAGCGCAGCGACAGCTCCATCGCCCGCTCGACCTCGCGCCGCTCGGCCGGAAGCTCGATGCATTCGTCCAACTGCATCTGGATATCGGCGCCCAGCAGACACTGTATCTCGATCGACCGCTCGGGCGACAGCATGTGGCGCGAGCCGTCGATGTGCGACTGGAAGGCCGCACCCTCCTCGGTGATCTTTCGGATCTTGGACAGGCTCATGACTTGGAAGCCGCCCGAGTCGGTCAGAATAGGCCGCGTCCAGCGCATGAAAGAATGCAGGCCGCCGAGCCGGGCCACACGCTCGGCACCGGGCCGCAGCATGAGGTGGTAGGTGTTGCCGAGCAGGATATCGGCACCCGCCTCCGCCACCTGTTCGGGGTAGAGCGCCTTCACGGTCGCGACAGTGCCAACCGGCATGAAGGCCGGCGTTCGGATCGCGCCGTGCGGTGTCGTGATCTCGCCGCGGCGGCTCCGCCCGTCCTCGGCAATCAGCTTGAAACCGAAACGCTGCGTCTTGGCGCTGCGGTCGGGCTCCCCCTCGCCGGTCATCGGCACCCTCAGCGTGCGGGCGCGAGAGCGACGCGCACGCCGAGCCCGCCGATCACCTGATGGCTCGCGAGCCGCGTGTCCGCCCAGCCGTGTGGCGGCTCGGCGCCCGACCACCAGCGGCGGGCCTGTGCGAAGAGATCCTCGCCAAGCCAGGTCCCTTCGCGCCCGGTGAGCGGCACGTGGTAGCTCGCGAACGTGAACTTGTACTCGAGGAAGACGGAGACTCGCGCCAATCGCAGCTCGACACCAGCGAGGGCCTGCGCCGCCGGACCGGTGTACTGGTATTCGTAGGTGCGCTTCGGGTCGGACTTGTGGAGATGGACTTCGCTGTGCGGCAACGACACGCCGGCACCGAGCCCGACGTAAGGGGCGACCTGCGGCAGTACTGCGCCGAGCCGCACGAGGCCAGTGAGGAACAGCATATTGTGGCCGTGCGAGAACTCGAGCTTCTGGAAGTAGTCCGATATTCGCGCCGACTCGGGCAGCGGCCGGCCATCGAGCGTGCCCTTGAGGCGCACGCTCTGCGCCATGTTCGAGATGGCCTTTGAATGCGTGAAGTCGACCATCGCGCCGGTTGCTCCGCCCGAACCCCAGCGGGCAACGCGAACGCCGTAGTAGAGAGGGTGCTTGAAGGGCTGCCCCTCCCATCCGACGCGCTCCACCGTCATATTGCGCTTCGGATCGGCGGCGCGGTTGAAACGCACGTCGCTGTCGTAAGTGTAGGGCGATCCGCCGTAGCCGGCGATCAGGAGCTCGGGCCCCAGCGCGACGGCGCGGGATACCCCATCGGACGACGGGGTGCGCGCCTCGACGCCGCGGTTCTCGGCGTGCAGCGATTCCATGATGTGCTGCGTGCCTGCGACCGCGATGAGGACGATTGCGGCCACTGCCGAAAAAGCCTCGACCCGTCCGCCCGCGGTCACTGCAGGAACGCCCCGGCCAGCCATGCCGCGCCAGCCGCCTGGCAATGCTTCGCGCCACGCCTTCGCGGCCAATGACATCATTCGTCAGTCTCCCTGGTGCAAGTGCGGCCCCGGTGCCCAGTCTAGCCCGGCCGTCGCGATGAAAAGGGCGCGTCGTCGTCGCACCGCCCCGGCGGTAAACGATCTCTTCAGGCCCCGGCCCGTGTGACGGCAAGGCGCTTCAGCATCCGGTGTACGGCCTCGATCTGCGGCGCATCCCGCGTCAGGTAGCCCGGCCCCGTATAGCCCCACCAGTCCCAGCAGGCCTGCGGATTGACCGCCGCCGTCGC
Source organism: uncultured Hyphomicrobium sp. (assembly GCA_964471635.1). Lineage (GTDB taxonomy): Bacteria > Pseudomonadota > Alphaproteobacteria > Rhizobiales > Hyphomicrobiaceae > JAKAML01. Next base: position 83,824 of record CAYYGO010000007.1, on the reverse strand, counting down.
CGCTTGTGGAAAAAGCACGACCAGACGGTTGGTGTCTGCCCAGCGGTCGAAGCCGGTCTCGCGGACGAACGCATCCCCAACGATGCCACGGCTCTGCGCGCAGCCGTGGAATGCGATGTGCACCCGGCACCCCCCCGACCGGCACGCTGTCGGCACGTAGACGACGCCCTCGTCCGCCATCCCGTGGTGGGCGCCGAGCCCTTCGATGAAGACCCGCTGGTCGAACACCTGATAACTACCGCTCGCAATCCCTGCGCGCGGCTTCAGCGCGCCATAGATGTGCTCAAGCAGCGCGCCTGCCTGATCGTAGTCGCAATCGACGATGTAGGGCTTGCCCGAATGCGCGCAGGCGCCACCCTTGTCCTCGGTGACGAAGGCATGCCCGGCGGACTTGTCGCGCACGACGAGCACGTTGTCGCGCGGCACGCCGAGATCGCGGTAGAATTCGGCCGCCGCGTCCACGATGGGCGGCACGACGGTGCGATCCTCGCGTCCGGAGAACAGATAGACGCGGTCACGAGTCGTCGTCTCGATCGGGTCGATGCGACCGTGCTCGGCCAGCCGGCGCGCGCGGGTGGCCAGCAGCGGCGGGTTGGGTATGCCCCACAGCTGCAGCGCATTCAGCATGCAGCCGTTGATGGCCTTGGACAGGTTGAGAAAGGCAGTGCCCGGCCCCGGCATGACGTCGGCGAAGAGGCTCTCGGCGCAGCCGTAGGGCCCGCCCGCGATGATCGCTGCCCCAACCACCAGCCCACCGTGCGCCAGCTGGAACTGGCCCGCCATGTAGGCGCCTGCCGAGATGCCGGAGGTCGACGTCCCGAGGATTTCGACGCCGAGCGCAGGAAGTCCAGGACCGTTGCTCTCGGTGCGGCACCCGGCCATTGCGACGGCGACAGCCACGACCGCCACGCTTGCGGCCCGGGCTCCGCTGGTCCAGCGGCGCACGTCCGGCAGTCGCGGGTGGAGACGATGCATCGATGAGCCCCTGGAATGGTCGCGCCGGAGCCTAGAGCAGGTTCCACACTGATGGAACCGCTTCCAGCCTCGGCGACCTGCTCTAAGTCTCTGTTTCCGATTCTGATTCACGCATTCGATGGAAGCGAAGTCGCTTCCATCTCAGACGATCAGGCTCTAGCGCCATGCCGATCCTACGACCACCCTGCATACGGGCGCGCCAGGTTGCGGCTACCTCAATCGGATGGTGACGCGGTCGGCGCGGCCGGCGGCATCGATCACCGTCACCTTGACGAATCCCTTGGCCGGCGGCGACCAGGCGACGTCGCGCCGGTGTGCGTCTGAGGCAAGGGGGGCGCCGTCGACTAGCCAGCTCAGCGGCAATGCCCCGCCCTCGGCCTTGAACACAATGGGGTCGGGATCGTCGCCCGCCATATCGAGCTCGGCACGGTCGGGCGGAAATGCGATAAGCACGGGGGGCTCGGCGGCCGCAGCAGCCGACGGCATCTCTGCCTCCGTCTCGCGGAACCGCCGCAACGGGCCCGGCAGCGCCGCGCCGCTGGCCACGACCGCTCCGACAGGTGCGGCCCGGAGCCGCACGCGACGGGGCCCGAGACGCTCGAAAGCGTCGAACAGCATCGGCGCGGCAGCGGCACGGCCCGTAAGCCCAGGCGTGGCGCTGCCATCCGGCCTGCCAACCCACACCACGACGGTATGCTTGCCGTCGAAGCCCGCGGCCCATGCGTCACGATAGCCGTAGGATGTTCCCGTCTTGTAGGCGATGCGGCCGCCGACCGAGGCCGGCGGAGGCGGCGCGTCCTTCAAGATGTCGGCCACGTACCAGGCGGCGACCGGCGACAAGATATGGCGAAGCCGCGGAGGGGGCTGCGCCTTGATGAGACCTCCAGGCCGCGGGCTATCCTCCCGTCGCCAGCGCGGCAAAACGGTCTCGCCGCCGCGGGCAAGGCTCGCATAGATCGCCGCGATATCCTCGACGCGAAAGCCGATGCCGCCCAGCGCCACGGCCAGCGTCGGCTCGCTGCCAGCCGGTAGCACGGGCGCGATGCCGGCGCGGCGGAAGCGGCCGACGAGCCGCTGCGGTCCAATTCTGTCCAGCACCTTGACGGCTGGAATGTTGAGCGAGTTGGCCAGCGCCGTGCGCACCGTGACTGTGCCGTGAAAATCGTCGTCGAAGTTCCTCGGGCTGTAGGTGCCGAAGCGCGCCGGGCGGTCCTCGATCAATGTCTCGGGGTGGGCGACGCCCTGCTCGAAGCCCAACCCATAGACGAAGGGCTTCAAGGTCGAGCCCGGGGAGCGGACCGCCTGCACCATGTCGACCGATCCGAGACGGGCGTCGTCGAGATAGCCCGCCGAGCCGACATAGGCGAGTACGTCGCCCGTCTCGTGGTCGAGCGCGAGGATTGCTGCGGAGAGCTTCCCGCCGACGCTCGCCACCTGCTGGCTGGCAAGCTCCTCGAGCCGCACCTGGAGATCGCGATCGATCGTCAGACGGTGGATGCCGCGGCCGGGCTCGCGCCGAACCTCGGCTTCGGCGAGATGGGCGGCAAGCCTCGGGAACTCGCGACGGACAGCCGGGATCGGTTCGGTCCGTGCGCGCCGGGCCTCGGCCAGCGGGATCACGCCCGCCTGCACGGCCACGTCGAGCACGCGATCCCGCGCGCGCCGCGCGGCCTCGGGGCTGCGGTCGGGCCGGCGCATCTCCGGCGATTGGGGCAGCGCAACCAGTAGCGCGGCCTCGCCGACGGACAGACGACGAGGCTCCTTGCCGAAATAGGCGAGCGAGGCCGCCCGCACGCCTTCGACGTTGCCTCCGAACGGCGCGAGGCGAAGGTAGAGCGCCAGGATCTCGTCCTTGCCGAGCACGGCCTCGATCTGCCAGGCGCGCACCATCTGTCGGAGCTTGCCGAGTGCGGTGCGGTCGTGGCGCCCCTCGAGGAGGCGGGCGACCTGCATGGTCAGCGTCGAGCCGCCCGACACCAGCCGCCGATGACGTGCCGCCTGCACGACGGCGCGCGCGATCCCGATCGCATCGACACCCCCGTGCGTTCGGAAGCGACGGTCCTCGAATGCAAACAGCATCTCGAGGTAGCGCTGGTCGACCTCGGCCGCCCTCACCGGCAGTCGCCAGCGACCGTCGAGCGTAGTGAAGGCGCGCAGCAGGCGATCCTCCCGGTCGAGGACCGTGATCGAGTGCGGTGCGGCAGCGGAGATGGGCGGCGGCCCCATCTGCCACATTGCGAGCCGGGCACCGGCCCACGCCACGATCGCGGCCAGGATGGCCATGGCGAGGGTCGTCGCCGCGGCCACCACCAGTACACGCCGTCCGCCGCCGCGCTCGCCGACCGCGCGCATGTCGATGCCCCAAGTCACCGTCCCTGCTCCTTGACAGATATCCGGCCGGCCGGCGTGCGGGCATGCCTCTCGGGGCGGTACATGTCCTCGACGGTCGCCGCCGGATGGACAAAGGCGCCCGGCGTGACGGCACGCACGATGTAGGCGACAGACGCCGCGCTGACGGGCCCTTTGGGAGCCGCCGAGGATGCGGGAGCATCCGCGGGCGCCGCCTCGCCGTCCTCGCCGCCCTCGATTGCCGAAGCCTCCTGCGTGACGCCCTTGCCGAAGAAGTTGAATGCGGCCACGAAGCGGTCGTCGCGGAACTCGGTGTGCTCCGGCTTCAGCGACGTCTTCAGCCACTCCAGGCTCTTGATGTCGCCGCCCTCGACGAGCCGCGGGTTCTCGATCTCGAAGCCCGCCGGCAGGCGGTCGACCAGAAGCAACCGGCCACCCGCCTCCTTGGCCTCGATGCGGAGCACCATGACGAAGCGCTCGTTCTGGCGCGTCTCCGCACTGCCGCCGGCGAGGCTCTTCAGATCGACCTTCTGGCCGGCGAGCGTGTAGGCCGTGCGCTCGATCTTGAGCCCCTTCGAGACGGCAGGCTCCGGCGTCAGCGCCGAGCCCATGACGGTCACCACCGCATCGACCGGCGCCTCGCCGTCGTTGGTGACGACGAGACCGCGCTCGAGCTCGGCCGGCGTGACGGCGCGGACCAGCGCGCCCTCGACCGGCTTGCCGTCGACCGTAAGCCGCGTGCTGCGCGCCTCGTCGCCGAGTGCCTTTGCTGCAAGCAGCATCCAGGCTTGCTCCTGCGTGGAGGTATAGGTCCGCGCCTGGTAGGCCTTGGCGACCACGGACACCAGACGCGGCACCTCGGCGCGCTGCACGCCGGTCTCGGCGGCCAGCGTCACCAGCGCCGCGCGATCGCGTAACACCGAGCCGTAGTCCTCGCGCGCACCGCTGTCCTTCGCGTCCGCCTCGATGTGGGCGAGCGCCGCCTTCATCACGCGCTCGCTGCGCTCCTTGTCGCCGGACAGCGACAATGCAGCTCCGAGCTGGGCCTTTGCGAGCGCCGTCGAGAAACGGTCGAGCCGCGTATCGGCGTAGTAGCGCAGCTCGCCGGTCGGCGCCCGCCCGTTGCGCGAGAGCACGTAGAGCGCGTAGGCGCGGGCCTCACCGCCCTTCTCGAAGTCCTCGGCGTATGAGATGTAGTTCTGAAGCCGATCGAGTGCCTGGCCGAACGGCCTCGTCGGCACCTCGTAGCCGGTCTCGCGTGCCCGGGTCAGGAAGTCCGTGACGTATGCGGTGAGCCACATGTCGCCGTTAGCCGGGCCCCAGATCCCGAAGGCACCCGAGGCATCCTGCATCGCGACGACGCGCTCGATGGCTCCAGCGACGCGCGTGCGGAGTTCCTTGTCGGCGGCAAGGCCGATGCGGGCGGCGACGGCGTTGACATAGAGCAGCGGCATGGCACGCGAGACGGTCTGCTCGGCACAGCCGTAGGGATAGCGATCGAGCGCGGTCAGCAGCCCCGGCACATCGAGCGCGGCGGCCGGCCCGACCGAAAGGCTGATCCGCGTGCGGCTGGCAATCAGGTCGGCCACGAGATCACGCGACAACGTCAGCTTGCCGCCATTTTCCTTCAAGGCCGTCACCGTCGTTCGCTTGATGTCGCCGGCCGGCGGCAGCACCTCGAACGCAAGCGTTCGCCTGACGTCGATGCCGCCCGGTCCTGCGACCTTAACGGCGTAAGTGAGCTTGCCGACGTCGGTGGGCTTCAAGACAACCCGCTCGGTCTTGCGCTGGCCGGACGCGAGCGCGACCTCGAGGCCTGCCACCTTTCTCGGTGTCGCACCCGTTTCCTCGACCGACACCGGATAGGTGCCGGACGCCCCTTCGACGTTGTGAAGCGCGAAATCGATCCGCGTCTCGTCTCCGAGCGTGAGGAAGCGAGGCCCCGACACCGTGAGCGCGAGCGCATCGCGGACCACGACGTCCTTCGTCGCGTGTCCGGCCTTGCCGGCGCTCCACGCGACCGCCATGAGCCGCACGCTACCGTTCCAGTCCGGCAGGTCGAACGACACCTCGGCCTTGCCGTCCGGGCCGACCTTCACCACGCCCGAGAACAGCGAAACGATCTCGTCCACCGACTGCGCACCCGCCATCGCCAGATCCGGCGCTCCGCCATCGCCGCCCGAGCGGAGCTTCCCGCGCTCGGCGCGCATGCCGTCGATGAGCCGGCCATAAAGGTCCCGCAGCTCCATGCCGAGCTTCCTCTGCGCTCCGAACCAGCGCTCGGGCGCCGGCGCCTCGAACCGGGTGAGATTGAGGATGCCGGCGTCGACGGCGGCAACGGTCAGCCGTGCCTCCTCGCCTGCCGCGAGCCCCGCGACCGTGACGGGTACGACGAGCTTCGACCCGCTTTTCACCTTCTCCGGTGCCGCCAGCCCGACCTCGAGTGCCGCGGCCTTGGCGTCGATGCCGATCCAGGCGACGCCGACAGCGCGGCTCGGCATACGCTTCTCGGCCTCGCTCATCGGACGGTAGAGCGTCACCGTGGCATACGCACCGGCACCCCAGTCGGCGCCGACCGGTATTGGAACCTCGCCGCCGCCTTTGGGCAGGTCGACCTCGCGGCTCGACAAGAGCGCGCTGCCGACCACCGCGACGAAGGCCTTGCCACCCTGCTTGGCCGCGATGCGGAGCTTGGCGGTCTCGCCCGGCAGGTAGGAGGCCTTGTCGAGGGCAACCTCGAGCATTTCCGGGCTGTCGGCATTCTCGCCGGATGTGTGCCACCCGGAGTTGAAGATGACGCTGGTCGCAAGTCCGTCGGCCCCGGCGCCTGTCACGTCAAGCCGGTAGCGGCCCCACGTCACGCGCGCCTCGACGCGGGCCGGCGCATCGGCGCCGACATCGATCTTGCCGGATGCCGCCTTGCGCGTCAGCGTCACCGGCTCATAGGCCCAGCTGCCGTCGCGGCTGTACCATTGCCAACTCGTCTCAAGGCGCACGAGCGACCATTGCAGCGCCGATGCGGCGATGCGCTTGCCGGAACCGTCGAGTACAACCACGTCGAAGACGGCCGGCTGATCCTCCTCGGCGCCCGTTGCGGCAAACAGCGGCTTCACGCCGATGCGCGGCTGCCCGAGATCGACGGGCAGCGTCACCGTGCGCTCTATGGTGCGGCCACCGGTCTCGCGCAGCTTGACGATCACGTCGGCCTCGAGGGGACGTGCCGTGCGGGCAATCTGCGGCAGCTTGACAGCAATCGCGGCCCGCCCCTCGGCGTCGAGTTGCGGCAACGCATCGAGCGGCGCCCGCACCGGTGTGGGCTTCTCGTCGGAAAGGCCAAAGCGGTATCCGGGAAAGCCCGGCAGCTCCTTCACCGACGGCTTCACGACGATGTCGCCCTCGAGCGCGAGGCCGGCCGCCGGCGGCCCATAGAGATAGCGGCCCTCGGCCTTCACGGTCGCGCTCTCGTCCGGCTTCAGCGCGGCGGCGGCCAGTGCAAGCGTCATGTCGAGGCGCTCGGGCACGAAGTCCTCGACCAGAAAGGCGATGGAGGCCAGCGCCGGCTGCTTCGGGTCGGCGTGGAGCCGCGCACGCCAGGTGCCGGTCATCGCGCCAGGAGCAAGGTCGAGCGTGGCGAGCCGTCCGCCGAGACCTCGATCTGTCAAGGCGAGACGCTTGTGCTCGACGCCGTCGGGGCGCGCGACGATCAAGGTCACGGGAACGCCCGTTCCCTTACCGGCCCGGTCGCGAACCAGGCCGACGATATTGACCTCCTCGCCCGGCCTGTAGACGCCCCGCTCGCTATAGAGATAGGCGTCGAGTGCGCCAGGTGCCTCTCGCCCCTTCACGCCCCGGTCGGAGAGATCGAAGGCGGCAGCGGTGAGGTCGAGAAATGCATACTCCCCACCCGACCGCTCAGCCACCAGCAACCCGGGCTGTGCGCCGCCTTCGCCGCGCGCGATCCCGCCGGGGAAGCGCACGTAGCCTGCGCCGTCGGTCTTGCCGAACGCCAGCACCTCGTTGTTCTTGGCGACGAGCCGCACGTCGGCGCCGGCGACCGGCGTTGCCGCAGAAAGCGAGCGCACGAACGCATGAACGCCATCCTCACCCGTCATCGCGGTGAGCCCGAGGTCGGACACGACGAACCATTGGGTCGCCGTCGTCTCGTCGGATGCGGACTTGCCGCCCGATGCCCGCGCGGCCAGCAGGTAGGCACCGGGCTTCATCTCCGGCACCGCATCGCCGACCGCCAGCGCCGTCGTCACCTCCTCATTGAGCCGCGTCGGCACGTCGAGGGTGCCCTGGAACACGCGCTGACCGGTGCGCTCCCGGATCGCCTCGACGTCGTAGCTCGACAGCTGCCGGTTGAGGCTACCTTCCTGAAGGCTCGAAGCGAGGCCGCGGTCGCCGATGCGATAGATCTCGACGTCGACGGCCTTGGTGTTGACCGTCACCACGGGAATGCCCTGCTGGCCGAGCGACGGCAGCACATAGGCACGTCCGGTGAAGCGCACCGCCGGGCTCCGGTCGGGAACATAGGCCGCGATCTCGACAGTCTTGCCGAGCGACTCGGCTACGTCCGAGGGTAGCCCCGCCTTGAGCTTCACCTCGTAGCGCTGGCCGTGCTTCAGGCCCTCGATGCAGAGCTGACGGTCCTCGACGTTCAGGGAAGCGGGCTCGCGGCCGTCGAGCGTCACGAACTTCTGGAAATCCGTCTGGCCTGCGGCCAGCCGCTCGGAGAACTGCAGACAGAGTCGCGGCTCGGCCAGCTCGGCCTCGGTCTTGTAGTCGGTCATGCGGAAGCCGTGCTCGGCGCGCAGCCGGTCGAAGCGCTCACGCACCTCCGTGCTGTCGGCAAGCACGAGGCTCGCGCGCAGTGCCTCGATGGCAGGCCGCCAGTAGGACCGGCGCTGCAGCGCCTCGCCGAGCACCGACAGCGCCCGGGCGCGGGTCTGCTGGTCGGTCGCCCGCTCGTAGGCCCGGTAGGCGGCGCCGGAGGCGTTCAACGGAAGGTCGTAGCGCTCCTGGGTCTTTGCCGGATCGGGCGTGACGGCCAGCAGCGCGCGTGCGAGGCCGAGCCAGCCCTGGGCATTCCTGTCGTCGGAGACGACCGCTTCGGCGAAGGCGCGGGTCGCGGCGCGAGGATCGGCCGCAACAAGCTTCTCGGCGGCCAAGCGGAGCTCAGCGGGTTTCGCCTTGCCGGGCTTCCAGTTGGTCTTGAGGTAGGCCTCGTAGCGCTCGGCATCCTTTGCAATGCCCTGGTGCACGAACGGCAATTGCTCGGCGATGGCGGGACCTGCCAGGGGCCAAGGCGCAGGCAGAAGCGATAGCGGCGTCACGAGGACGGCGGCGGAGAGGAGGGCGGCAAACCGCATGGGACGAGCCTCGCTGGTTGGGCCGGGCACGCCGGCAGGCGGCCCCGGACGCCCGGTTTTCGACCTCTCGAGCATCAGGCGGGAGGCCGACGTTGGGAAGACCAGCAGAGGCCAATGTCGGAAGCGAGGCGACAGCGAAGGACTTATCGGCAATTCCCGGCCAATGCGCCCGCTTTCCGCCGCATGCGAGCCACCGGGGGCCTGAACGCAAAACGGGCCGGACGCAGTGCGTCCGGCCGTGGATTGGTTGGCACGGGCCGATCACCCGCGAGTGGCTGCCCTTGCGAGGGCGGCGCCGGCGACTACTGCCGGGTCAGGGCGACTGGCGCATCGCCGCTCTCGGAGGCATTCTCAGCGCAGGCGGCAGCACATTCGCCGAGCGATGCGGTGTCGTGGTGAGCTTCACGCGACCGTTGCGGCTGGGCCACTGCCCAGATGCGCCAGAACGAGGTCTCTGCGCGCCGGGCCGTCTGCACGCAGCCAGCGGCATAGCACTCGAATGCGTCGCGCTTCTCGGGCTCGCGGCGCATGCAGTCGCCGAGCCAAGACGTGGCGCCGTCGAGAACGAGTTGCTCATGCGCCTCAAGAAACCGCGGGTCCGATACGATACGGACGCTGGCATCGGGAATGGCGTGCAGCACGGCTTCGCCTGCGGTCTCGGTTGTCGTAATGACGTGAATGGCGAGCCCGAGCGCCCCGAGCTCGACGGAAAGGGCGGCGACCGCCTTCACGGCCGGGCTCTCATGCGAGCGCGCCAGTAGCAGCACGCCGCGGCCGTCCGAAGCTCCCACCGCCGCGCCGTCCATGAAGCTGCGGAGGAACGAACCGAGCCGAGCCTCCTTGTCCTCTTTCTTCACGACCACGGCTTTGGAGGGAGATGTTGGGCTCATGTGGCGGGTCCTTTCGGCACGGTCCGGGGCGAGCGCTTCCGGAAACAACCCGTGCTGTCTCATGCCGATCACAATGCCGACAACTGGGTTAAACAAGCGTTGAGCAGCGTCCGCCCACGACACATGGCGCGCTCGCTTTACTCGGCAGCCCCCGGTGCAAAGCGGCGCAGGGTCTTGATGTCGTCCTCGCTCACCACCTCGATAACGGGAACGGCAAGGCGCGGGGCGGACGCCTCGACCGCAACGGGGACGGCGTGGGCGGCTGCCGCCGTGTCCGTCGCACCGGCGTCGATCACGGCGCCCGACGACCCACCGGCAATGCTCCGACCACGCAACAGTGCCGCCGGCACGCTGGCCGCGGTGGCTGGAATCGAGATGGTCTCGGTGCGCGTCAGCACGATGCTGGCTTCGTCGATGCGCTGCAGAGCCGCCCCCGGAGCAACGGGCGGAGCGACGGGCGGATTGACGAGTGGCGACTGGGGCGGCAGCGCACCCTGGGCACGGACCATCACATTGGGCAACGGCGTCACGTTCGCCGGCAGAGGAGCGACGCCTTCGACACCTGGCATCCGGCCAGCCGGCGCGGGAGCGGTGTTGGCATTGGCGGCCGCCGGCACGTCGAAAACCTGCGCGTCAGCGCGACGCGGCGCCTCGCCGCCCCCTGGGGCTCCCGCAGGAAGCGACACCCCGGCCGCTGCATAAGGTGCATAGGGACCCCAGCGCTCGGCCTCTTCGCTGGTCACCGTGCGCGGCGCGGCGGCAGGACGCTGGTAGCCAGGACGGGACTGGTCAGGACGGGACTGGTCAGGACGGGACTGGCCAGGACGGGACTGGCCAGGACGGGACTGGCCAGGACGCGGCGCAATGTCCGACGGGCCAGATGCCGAATAGCGGGGCCGATCATCCATCGAGCCGTCCGGCATGTCGTTTCGGCGCGGCACCGACTGCGGCATTGTACCAGCCGGAGACGGGGCCCTCGCCCCCCCTGGCTGCGGCCCATACCCTGGCCACGCGCGCCCGTCTTCTGCATGCAGCCCCGGGCCGGAAACGGCATTCGGATCGACGGGCCGGCCGAACGGAACCGAGGGCGCGCCCCCAGCCAAGGTGCGAGCCAGGCGCTGCTCGGCGCGCTGGACGCGCGTTTCCGCCTCGACGCGCTTGGCTGCGCCCATGACGGCACCAAGGATCAGCTCCGACCACGCGCCGTCGCGGAAGCGATAGACGCGGAACGCCTCGCAGCCGGCGAACTTGCTGCCCTGGCGCCACAGCTTGCGCCGGATAGTCCCGGTGGAAAGCAGAGGCGAGTAGACCCGGCTGAAGATCTTCTCCTTCTCGAAGCTCGCGAACAGGTTCGCCAGGAGATGTGCCTCCTGCTGCAGCTCCTCGATCTGCGCGGTGCCGATGCCGTGGCTGCCGTGCGCCTTCTTGAAGCGGTAAGGCGCATCGAGCGGCACGGCGACGTAGTAGGCGCCGTTGAAGTCGAACACGACGTGCCGGAACACCTCGAAATTCTGCCGTATCACCGGGTCGCGGTGGATCTCGTTGAAGCGCGACAGGATCTGGATCACGGGTCCCTTCTCGGCGGCGCGCATCTTGTCGACGAGGCCGCCGAGACGGTTTACGGGGCGGCCCATCGACACGAGCAGCAGACAGAGGTCGACAAACACCGCTATGGCGAGTGGGATATAGTCGCGCTTCGAGAGCCCAACCGCTTCGGCCAGGATCGCGCGCTGCTGGGCGCCGGGCGTCTCGACCGACTGCACGGCCTTCTTCTGCAGATCGCGCAACTCGTCCGCCGATGGCGGAAGCTTGAACGCAAGCAGGCCATAGAACGTCGCGGTCAACCGGCGGAACGCCTCGATGGTCGCCTCCGAGCCTTCGACGGCGGCGATCTTCGGCTTCTCGAGGTCCGGCAGCTGGTCGATCGCACGCACGACGCCGCGGAGTGCCGTCTGAAGCTGCGGGTCGGGGCAGGCGAAAGTGCCGCCCTTGGTGTCGGTGAAGGTCGTGCGCTCGGCCCGCTCGGCGAGGTCGGTGCGGATCTGACGGAGCTGGGGGTCGGTGCGGAAAGCATTGAACCCGGTCACCGTCAGGTCGAGCTTGCGGCCGAGTGCCTTCATGAAGTCGTTGCGGGTGCCGCTCTTGGCGTCGACGAGCGAGGCGTCGTTGGCTGCGATCTTGACCAAGTCGGCATCCAGAGCGGTAAGCTCACTCTTGACCTGGCCGACGCGGGTCTTGACGAACTCGGAGGCGAACGTGAAGCGCGCGGCATCGTCGTCGCGGAGCTTGCGCCGCGGACCGTCGCCCGGCTTCGAGTTGGGACAGGAGGCGCCCCGTGTGCGCTCCACGTCGGCTTGAGCCGTCGACACCTGGGTCAATTGAATGAGCGTCGTCGACAGTTGCTCGAGGCGGGTCGAGGCGGCGTGCAGCGAGGACTGCACCTGGGTGACGGCGCTCTCGGCGGAGCGCGACGACTCGGACCGGCTCTCCAGCACCTTCCAATAGAAGCCGAAGCCGAAGCCAACCGAGATCAGCGTGAGAAACAGATAGCCGGCCGCATAGACGAGCTTGTTGAAGAACGGGATGGGCGCGAACATCTGGTCGAGCAGCCAGACGATCATCGTCATCAGCATGGCGACCGAGAAGCCGATGATGATCTTGTGCAGCACGGGCAGGTCGCCCATGTTCGCCTCGATCAGCTCCAGCATGCCGACATAGGTCGCAACCCACGACAGAACGCCAAGTCCGACGACGAGCGACAGCTTGACCCAGTCGCGCGGCGCCTTCTCGGGCTCCGACCACGACGAGCGTGCGCTGGTCGCGGCGAGCTCGGCCATCAGCGCTTCGTGCGCGGCCGCGGCGTGAGCGTCGGCGTGGCATTGCTGGGCGACCGTCCGAATGGCGGCCTCGCTGCCGGACTGATCCCGGCCGGACTGATCTCGACGAAAGAACATGGGACCCTTCGCTGCCGCTTTCGCGCCGAGGCGTCGAGCAGTCGCCCCCTGGGGGCGACCCTCGAGCGCAGGTGCGAGATGGTGAGCCGTACTGCGTCGCTCCACCGGAGCCCCCGTGCACGCTCATCCAATCTGACCGGTAGCGCTCCTTCTTGGCGCCAGCGCGGCGCGACCGTGGCGGCGGGCAGGCGGCGCACGCCGCGAGCCGCCGACCCCCCGCTTCCGGCGGCACGCTCCCGGCCCGCGCGATGCCTCAGTTCGCGCTGAACAACCGCTCGCGCTCGGCCGTGGTCAGGTGGCCTTTCGACCGGGGGCCGGGGCCCGGAGCCAGAAAGTCGTCGCGACGTGCCACAGGCGCGGCGGCGGGCCGCGGCGGCAAAAGCTCCGGTCGCGGGTGCGCCCTGGCGTGGACCGCAAGATCCGCAAGCAACACCTCGAGGAGCGGGGAGGCCGCTTGCGCGGCGTGAACCGATCGCGCCCACGGACTGCCTGGCGAACCGGTGCCGACCAGCACGACGTACGAGTAGGCCGCGCCGTTCTGGAACTGCAGCCCTCCGGCAACGAGGGTGTCGATGGTGGCATTGGGATCGAGTGTCACCTGTGTGCCGGTCTTGGCGAAATGCAGGCGCAGATCCGCGCGCCGCGCCGCGCACCATTGGCCAATGCCTTTGAGCGTCCCATGCGACGTACCAGCGGCAGAGTAGCAGAGGGGCGCCTCGAGCAGCGTCTTGATGAGCCCGTGGCCGCCGCGCCGGATGAGCGCATTGGGAACGATCGCGCCGTCGGCATCCGCCGCCGCCCTCCGCGCTTCGGGGCTCGTGTAATCGAAGTCGCGGACCAGCGTCGGCGCGCGCACCGGCTTGCCGCCGCGCTCGATCAGCGCGCCGAGCACCACGCCGGCCATCTGGTGCACGCGGCGCGGGCTGCCAGCGATCTGGCCAAGGACGGCTGCGGTCGAGGGAGGCGTGCCCTGGCCGTCGGCAGCGGCCGGCGGCATCTGGAACCCGAAGCCCTCGATCAGCCGGGCGACGCGATCCTGTCCAGCGAGCGCGGTGCGGTTGACCAGCGGGTTGTTGAGCGAGCAGGCGAAGGCTACGATGGCACGACGCCCGTGCCGCCCGCCGCCGCCCTTTTCGCACGTCTCGAGACCCCTCGCGGGAGCGTCGGTATCGAGGTAGAGCGAAGCCGCCGTGTCCTTGCCCTCGTTGGCGATGGCGATGGCCGCCAGCATTTTGCCGGTCGAGGCGATCATGCGCGCCTCTCGCGCCGCATCGTACCCCCCGGTAGCCGGGTCGCGCGCAAACGGCGAGCCGAAATAGGAAGCCGCCTCGCCCGCCTCGTAGTAACGCACGATCTCGCCGCGCTCGTCGGCTGCGACGACGATGACGTCGGGGCTGCGCGTATCACCCTTGATGCGCGCGGGATCGAGCGCGAAGCCCGGACCGATCCGCCCCCCGAGCCGCGCCTCGATTCGACCGAGCTCCGCGCGGACCTTGTCGCCGAATGCGAGGTTCTCGACGGCGTCGAAAGTCGTGGTCACGCCGCGGACGTGATCGCGCCAGCCGAAACCGAAGCGCTGCTTCATTTCCTCGCGGATACCGAACCGCGCCGACGGCATGAGCGCATTGGCCCGGATGACGGGGTTCGCCTGGGCGCGCTTGGCCTGCTCCGGCGCATGACGCTCGAGCGCGTCCTGCAGCCGCGGCTTGACCTTCGGATCGGGCGGACCGCCGGCCAGAGCGATCAGCTCGAATACGACCGCCTTCTGCTGCTCGGGGTCGGCGACGAGCCTCTCGGCGCAGGTCCGCGCCCGGACTTCCGTGATGTAGCGCCAGCGGTCGAGACGCACCGCATTGAGCCGCTCGCTGCCTTCGAGCAGGATGATCGGCTTGTTGACCGCCGATGCCAGAACGAACTGCTCCGCGACCGACAGGTCCTTCGCCTCTTTGCCGAACACGATGCGGCTGGTCACCTCGACGCCGTGGAGCGGCTGTCCGCCCGTGCGCTGCGCGAGCCAGATGTGGTTCGCCGCCCACTGCTTCAACGGCGTGATGTCGCCGCCACGCGTCAGCTCGAAGTAGATCACCGGCGCCAGCCACCATTCCGCCAGCTTGCGGCGCAGCTTGGTGAGCCCGCTTTCGCTCGACGAAGGCGGGGTCTTGTAGATGACGCGCGCGAACTGCATCGGCAGCGTCGAACCGCCGACGCCGAGGCTCGGCCGGCCGGTCGCAAGTGTTCTCCGCACGGTCGAGTAGGGAATCTTGAGCACGCCCGTCAGGTCGATGCCTGCCGGATTGAGGATGCCGCCGATGTAACGGTCCTCGTGATAGACGAGGCAATCCCAGTAGTGCGGCGGCACCTCGCGCACGGGGATCGACTTGTGGTCGGGGTTGGCCGTGTACTCGCCGACCTCGATCGCGGAATCCGTGTAGTTCACGTCGCGCAAGCTGTCGAGGCGGGGATCGAAGGTGCCGACGAAGTTGCCGCGTGCATCATAGATTGCGGTGGCAAGCCAGCGCTCGGCATCGTAGCGGAGCTTGTCGGCTAGGTAGGCATGCCCAACCACGCCGCGGATCGGCGCCAGGACATAGACGAGAAGCAGCGCGAAAACGACATAGCCGACCAGGCCCGCGAGGACGTAGCGCAGCCAGCCGAGGCGCGGGTTGAATGCGACGCTCTCGCCGAGAAAACGCACCGCCGCCACCGGAATGTAGACGGCAATCTCGACTAGTCGCGTCAGGGTACGCAGCAGGGTCAGCATCGCTCAACCGGTCACAGGTGCCGCCGCGGCCGAGACGGAGGAACTCGAGGGAGGGCAGCGCCGGACGGGCCGCCGACTGGTAGGCGCGGTTTGTGGCGCGTGCAGGACCGAACTTCGACGGTGCGGTGTCGGCGGACTGGCACGGACACCAACCGGCCAATAGCCGGTCTGTCAGCAGCTGATCCTCGGCGCAGCGCTCTGCGTAGAAACTCTCGACTGTCAGAAAGCGAGCGCCTCATGGGCCGGCACGACCTCAAACCTCTTCTGTTCGCATTGGCTGCCGCCCTGCTGCCTTCGGCAGCATCGGCGGCCGATGTCACGGCCCGCGAGCTCGTCGGCCGGCTGTTCCGAGCCGAGACCGATGTCCCGATCGACCTTTCCGGACGCTCGCTCGAAGGGCTCGATCTGGCGGGCGTCGACTTCAAGGCGGCACGACTCTCGGGCGCGGACCTGTTCGGTGCCGATCTGACGGGCGCACGCCTCACCAATGCCGATCTGACCGGTGTCCGACTGGACCGCGCGATCGTGATCCGCGCCGATTTCACGGGCGCCGGCCTGCGCGGGGCACGGATGCGCTCGCTAACGGTATTCTCGACCGTCGAGCCCGATCCGCGGGACGCCCCGCGCTTCACGGCGGCGGATCTGTCAGGGGCCGACATCGTCGCCCGCCTCGATGGGGCCGACTTTCGTGGCGCCAACCTGACCGACGCCCGGCTCGGGCCACAGCCTGCGATCTGGGGATCGTATACCCCCCGCGCCATGCTTATCGGAGCCGACTTTTCTGCCGCCGAGCTCAGGCGGACCGACTTGCGCAAAGCGGTGCTGCAGTTCGCGCGTTTCGTCGGCGC
Source organism: uncultured Hyphomicrobium sp. (assembly GCA_964471635.1). GTDB lineage: Bacteria > Pseudomonadota > Alphaproteobacteria > Rhizobiales > Hyphomicrobiaceae > JAKAML01. The sequence goes on along the minus strand of CAYYGO010000007.1, from coordinate 67,675 downwards.
CAATGTCCTCGATACCGATTTGCGTGACGCCGACCTTGCGGGCGCGGATTTCACCGGCGCGGAATTGGCCGGCACCGACTTTACAGGCGCCAACCTCGATGGCGCGATCCTGAAAGGTGCGAAAGGGATCGAACGAGCGATCGGGCTCGAGGCCGCGCTAGATCGGGTCCGGGCGGCGCGCTAGCGTTCCGTCTCAGACATTTGCTTTCCATTCCGGCTAGGTTCCGAGCAAATGTCTGAGACACAAGGAACACTAGCAACTCCATGATTCGAGTGTTGCTTGGTCACTGACGCTTGGCAGATCACCCGGCAGCACTCGGGAACCAAGCGTCGGTGACGCAACACTAGCCGGTCGGCGGCATTCGTCGCCACGATTTGCCAGAAATACACCGGTGTCGAGGCTCGACCTGCCGGCCCGTCAGCCGCGAACGATACCGAACTCCGTGTACGGTATGAACGCGACCAGATCTCCGCGGCGGATATCGCCGGCATCCTCCGGTATATCGATGAGGCCATCGGAGACGCGGAGCCCCGTGATGAGACCCGACCCGTCGCGCGCGAACTTGCCTGCAGCGAGCCCTTGCCGTGTCTCCTCCAGCGTGCCCCGCCAGAATTCTCGGCGGCCGGTTTTGCGCCCCATGAAGTCGAAGGCGGCCGGCAGCAGGAAACGTCGCGGCTCGCGCCAGGGTGCACCGCCCAGCCGGCGCAGCATCGGATAGACGTACATCAGAAAGCAAACGAACACCGCCACCGGGTTGCCGGGCAGCCCGACCATCACCGTCTCGCGACCCGGCGAGGCGATCTGGCCGAACATCATCGGCCGGCCGGGCTTCACGGCGAGCTGCCAGAGATGGCGCTGGCCGAGCTCGTCGAGACTTGCCGCCATGTGATCCTCGGCACCCCGGCTCGCGCCGCCGCTGGTCAAAATGACGTCGAACGACTGCGCAGCCTCGCGAAGTCGCCGCCCCACCTCAAGCCTGTCGTCCGGCCACACGCCGAGATCGGTGACCTCACCGCCTGCCAGCGCGGCGAGAGCGGCCAGCATCGGCGCGTTGGCATCGAATACCTCGCCGCGCCCGAGTGCGCGCTGGCCAGGGCGGACCACCTCGTCGCCGGTCGATACGACCGCAATACGGAGCCGCTCGAACACAGTGACGCGATCTGAGCCGATCGAGGCGAGAGCGGCGACGTCTTGAGGGCGGAGCACGTCGCCGACCGTATACAGCGCGACGCCCGCTGCCACATCCTCCCCCGACTTGCGGACATTGGCGCCGCGCTGCAGACCGGGCGGAACCAAGACCGTGTCCGGGAAAGCGCGATCGCGGCCAACATCCTCCTGCATCACGACCGTATCGGTACCGTCGGGGATCACCGCGCCGGTAAAGATCTCGATCGCCGAGCCCGGCGGACACGAACCTTCGAACGGATGCCCCGCCGCCGCGCGGCCGGCGATGGTCAGGGACTCAGGTCCGTCTCCACGAAACGTCCCGGCAGCGAAAGCGAAGCCGTCGACTGCAGCATTGGTGTGGGCCGGCACGGGGTGGCGCGCAACCGCAGCCTCGGCAAGCACACGACCGCTGGCCGATGCGATCGGCACGACCTCGCGACCCGCGATTGGCGTGATGCGGCTGGACAGCAGACGTACGGCGTCGGCATGGCGCAGTCGCGGTGCATCGGCGATGAAGCAGTCGTTGACGAGGCGAGGGCGGCTCATGGGGCAGCGTCGGCCTCCGTTCGCGGGCTCCGCGACTGGCGATTGACCTCACCATAGCAGCGTTCCCGGAGAACGAGGCAGGCGGGGTCGCACCAGAGCCGGACGCTCGACGTTGGAGCATGGCCAACGCCTGCCTGCAACCCTTGCGTAGCATCCCTGTTTAGCGCAACCCGCAGCGAGACCTCCGACCAAGACTGGCGGCGCGGCCTCGTCATGAGAGTCTGCAGCATCCGACCTGGCAAGGCGGCTCATCCGGGCCGGCAGGGTCGGCTGCCGGAGATCGCCAAGGCGACACCCAAGTCGCAGCAGGGCTGGAGATATGAGGATCAGGCCGACGACGGCAATGGTGGCCGAGGTCGCTTACGTCTTTCAGCCGGCATCTTTCAGCCGGGACGAGTAGCTCGGGAATTGCGATCTGACACCCGACCAGATGGTGACGGGTGTGTGGGGTCGTCGTGATGCGTCGGGCGGTCATTCGGGCGGGTGATCTACGCGCAGGGGGATCCCGCCTGCGTCAGCGCCTCGCGCGCTGCCGAACCTAAGAATACGTTACCACACGGAGCGCGTCACCGCCGGCATTTTCGCGCCGCCGAGCAAAATTGGATTGCGCTCTCGAATGCACGGAGCACTCCGTTCGAGCGGGCGAGGGCAGCGAACCTGCGTTCCGGTCCTACGGCGCCTGGCTACATCGCATTCAGAATGACGAACACGCCAATTCCGATCGCCGGGCCGACCAAGGTGGCCAGCAACAACATCACGAAAGACTTCGCAACCATGACACTACCCCGCACGACACCGCACGACACTGAAGATGACGTGAGCTGCGGCCCCTCTTGCCGAAGCCCAAGACACGCACCCTTCGGACGCCCTATTTCCGTCGGACACGTACACAGATCGTACACTGGTTTTTCACTTGACACACGCGCCAATTACAAAACTGACACAAACTTGGTTCGCACGTGCGAGATGTGGAAAACAGGTGGAAAAAAGCCGGCGCGACGATTTTTCACAGCGTTTTCAGCGCCAGGATTTTAGTTCGGAATCAATACGGCACGCGCCGTTTCTGATCTGGAACAACAGCCGAGAAGCCCAATCGAGCCTCCCGACGAATGTTGCCACCAATGACGCTTATCAGCCGACTGTGCTTCTTGAGACACACCCCGCGTGCCTGCTCTGCTTCGATCTCAACGAACGTCGAAGAGGCGAAGCTGGCGCTCGTCCTGGCCTTTGGTCTCGTGGGCCAGTTGCTCGATGCGGTCGAACGGAACCTGCTCGGCCGAGATCAGCGAGCGCTGAGCTTTGACGGCCCGCACCAATCCCTCCTGGACGAGATGGAACTCACCGACCGTCTGGCCCGGCAATACGGCGGCGGGATCGAGACCGCTCTCGGACTGGAAGGCCGCCTTGAGCTTCCGTAGCGCGGTGTCCTCGCGCACGCGTCCGATGAACCAGCTCGTGATCTGGTCGCGGCTCTTGTAGTCGAGATCGCCCGGCGACTGGGTCGCGAGCATGATGCCGAGACCCGCCGAACGGGCGCGCTTCAAAAGACTTTGCAGCGGCTCGGCCGTGGCCGGCTTGGCGTTGGCCGGGATGTAGAGATCGGCCTCGTCGAACATCACCACGGCCTGCAAGTCGTCGTTCGGATTGCGCTGGCAGAAGCGCAGTGCCTCTGACAGGAACTGCGAGACCCAGAACAGGATGTTCTCGTTGTCGCCGAGGAAGCCTGTGTAGATGATCGACAGCCGGGTGCGGCCCTCGCGTGCGAACGGCCCGAGACCGAGCAGCGAATCCATCCTCAGGCTCTCGCCGCCGCCGTCGAACAGCACCGAGTTGCGGTGCCGGAGACTGTCGAGCTGCGCCACGAGATCGCGCCGGATACGACCCGACGGATCCATGCGCTGCGTCAGGTCGGCGAGCTCGGGATCGTCGTCCTCGAGCAGGTTGATGAGATCGCCCAGCATCACCTCGCGGCTGTGGCGTGCGCCGAGGATGCGGAGTGCCACCGAGAGCGTGCCCGATTGCTTCTGGTGCGTCGCCGAGTTCTTGAGGTGTAGCATGTCGCCGAGCGCCGCCGCGGACAGATTGGCCAGCAGCTGTTGCTCGTGCTCGGGCAGCTCGTTGATTCCATTGGGCAGCAGCGTGATCGAGATCGGCCGCCCAGAGGAGCGACCGGGCGTGTAGACCGCCACGTCGATGGCATCCGCGAGCTTCTCGCGCTCGCCACGCCGCTCGGTGTACTCCTCGTCGTTGGCCCGCCAGACATCTGGATTGGCATAGCTGCACAGATCGCCCTTCCGGTCGATCAGCACGGCAGGAATGCCGCGCAGCAGCAACTGCTCGATGAGCGACAGGGCGAGCGTGGTCTTGCCCGATCCCGAGCCGCCGAGCACCGCGGAGTGCCGTTTCATCACGCTCATGTTGAGCGTGACCGGCTTGGCGCGGGCACCGATTTCCCGGCCGGCGATGATGCTCGAGCCGTTGGCACCCGTCTCGTCGAGGATCACCGACAGCGGCAGATCATCGTCGTTCGCGGCGGGCGAGGTCGGCGGCGCCGTGCCAACGCCACCGGCGGGCTCCGCGGCTGGCGCTGCGGCAGCGCCCGCGACCACGGGGTCCGGCCCGACGGCGCGGCCGGCTCCGATCATCGTCACGCCACCACTCCTCGCCGCGCCATCCGCTGCGGCGCCCGTACCATGGCGCGGCAGTGGCCTGCCGAGCAGATCGAGCCGCAGGAGCTGGACGACGGTAATCAGGGCGGAAAGGAGCTTCGACGTCTCGAACCAAGCCTTGAAGCCGGGATCGTGGCGATGATGGGCATGGAACTCGCGCACGGTCATCATGCGCTCCCATTCCGGGATCGGCACCAGTATCTGGCGGCCACCGCCGTCGCGGAATTTGCGGAACGCCTGCGCGGTCTGATTCTTCTTGTTGGGCGGAAAATCGGAGGCGCGCAGCATGACGCACGCCTTGCCTCCCATCTGGGTCAAGACCTTGTCGAGCTGGCGTTTCAAGCCGCCGCCCTGTGTCGGCCGGTTGCAGAGAAAGACGCGCGTCTCGCTGGCCAGCCCCGTCTTGTGGCGCACCGTCAGGTCGAAGCCCGGCAGATCGTCGCCGAGCTCGAGTCGCTCCAGCTTGATGTCCACCGTGCCTGCCCACTCGTCGCGCGCCAGCGGCAGCGCCGCCGTGAGCACGCCGAGGAGCTCTGCGTCGTCCGACGGGATCTCGGCCTCTGAGGCGGCGGCGAAGCGATCCCACAGCTCGCGGAAATCGACGGTCGAGGACGCCGGCTCGTCGTGGTCGGCGTCAGGCGTCGAGCCGAACAGCCCGCCAAGCGCGGACGCAAGCGTCGACATCCAGGGCTGCTCGGCGCGCTTCTCCTCGGGCTCGGGCGCAGCCTTGGCACGAAGGCGCGTCTGGGCGTGCTCGAGCAGGCGCCGCGTCGAGAGGCCGCCGAACTCCTCGAAGAAATCGGGGCCGAAGAATGCTGACGGGTCCGGGAACAACGGACCGCCACCGGTCGTCTCGGCGACATGCTCGAGCCGCTTCGCGATGATGAGCCGCGCCTCCTCGGGCGTGCGGCTCTCGAGCAGTGCCACCGGGCCCGACTTCTCGATCCGGTCCACGTAGGACTGCGCCAGCACGCCGCGCACTTGGCCGTAGAAGTCCTCTAGGCAGGAAATCACCACGACGGCGTTGGACATCCGGTTCACGACCTGGATCAGATCGCGCACTGCCTTCTGGAAGCGCTCCTCGGCGTTCTCGAAAAAGCGCAGATCCTCGACCTGATCGATGACGAACACCAGCGCGGCACGGTCGACGGCCCACATGAGCTTGCCGAGCGAGGTGATGATCTCGAACGCGCGGTCCTCGCCCGTGTTTGGATCGAGCGCGGCCACGGCTTCGGCGGCGAGCGCGGTCAGCTGGCGGCCATGCAGGTACTGGCGCACGCGCTGGTCGATGCGCGGGTCGCGCCGCTGAAGGTAGAGCAGTGCGCGCACGATGTTGATGTCGAGCTCTTCGCCGCCGAACCGCTCGCATGCCACGATCTCGTCGGCGATCCGCAGCACCAGACGCGCGAGTTGGGACGCATCCAGCGTCGCCTCGCGCAGTGCATCGAGATCGGCGGCAGAAACGGCGCCCGTATCCTCGACCATCAGATCGGTCAGCCGCTGCAGACCGGTGACGCCTTCGCGGTCCGGGTCGTAGGATTTCTCGAGCGAATGAACGAGCCGGCGCAGGTAGTAGTCGGCATAATTGGCGATGTCGGGCGTCATCTGCGCGTAGCCGAAGTAGGCTGTGCCCTCGCGGTGGGCTGCTGTCCGCAAGGCGCGGACGAGATGCGTCTTGCCGGCGCCCGACTGGCCATGGAAGAGCAGTATCCGCGCCGGCGTCGCCGCTCCGCGACCTGAGCGCACGGCCGCCACGAGATCGGCGAACTTCTTGCGCGCTTTCAGGTGCACCGCCGGCACGTCGACCGGATCGGCGCGCCAGATGTCGTCCTCCCAGGTGATCGAGTGCTCGAAGGCCTTCGCCAATTCGTCGGGCGCGATCTCCACGCCTGCGGCAGGCCTCGGCTTCCTGGCTTCGCTCTGCATAGTGAAACGGTCTCCGAAACCGACTGCGTGCGTGGCCCGACTACTCCTCGACGCGGATGTAGTGCCAGACGGTGTTCTTGTACGAGATGGCCGAGGCCTCGATATCGGCGATCGACCGCTTGTCCTTGAGATCGGCGTTGGCCAGCACGATCTGGCCCGCGCGATGCGCCTCGGCCAGCATGCACTTGAACTCGATCTCGGAGAGATGCCATTCGGTCCAGGACGCGCGAATCGCCTGCCACACCCGAGAGATAAACGCCTTGCGATTGCCTGGCCAGCCCTCGGCTGAGCGCTCGGCCGCGGCCTTGACCTCGCGCGCGAAGTCCTCGATGCCGGGCCGGCTCGAGACCGGTGCGGACAGGGCCGCCGGCTCGGCGTCGTTGGCTGGCGTCGGTGCGGCGGCAGGCGACTCGCGGACCGCCGGCCGCACACCTGCCGCTCCGGTCGCGGCGGGCAGCGGCACAGGGACGGTCGCACCGAGCAGCGATGTCGCGAGGCGTCGGAGCAGCGCGAGCCGCAACGCATCCGCGTCCGCCTGCGGCGAGCCGCATTGCTCTGCCGCCAGCTCCGCGATGAGCCGGCCGTCGCTGCCGAAGTCGCGCGGACGCGCGGAAAGCTGAGCCGCCAGGAGCCGTCCGGCCTTGGCCGAGAAGCCGCCCGATCCGCCGAGTCCCCCCTTGATCTTGTTGCCGAACGCGCGCTCGAGCGCGACGACGGCCAGCTCGACACGGAGCCGGTTTGCCGTCTGGTTGCCTTTGAGCGGCAGGCCGAACGACTTCTGCAGCACCAGCGCCCGCAACCCCTCGGGGGTCGCCAGCGCCTTGAGGCGCTGCGGGCCCTCCTGCTCGAGACCGAGTGCGCGGGCCACGAGCCGCTGATCGCGCATGTCGGCCCATGTCGATGGCAAGGTGCCCTTTTGGCCGCACAGCGCGCGAAGCGCCTGTTCCCCGGCCGAAGTCGGCGCGAGCCGGCCGCGCGTCTCGGCAGCGAGACCCGCCGCCACGAGAGCCGCAGCATCCTCGGCGGCGCGCGCACGCCATTCGGCCGGCGAAAACTTGTGGGCCACGAGCGGCATGAGATCGCGCACGATCTCGGCGCGCGTGGCGCCCGTGCCGGCACCGAGGCGCGCCATGACCAGCGCCGCAGAGCCTTGCGGCGCGGCGAAGGGCGGGTGCGCCGCCGGCGGTCGTTCGTTCGGACGTGCGGACAAGGCTCGAACCTCCCATTGCAGGCCGGGACCACGGGTTGTCGCGCGATCTGCACGCAGGGCACAGGACACATCCGTCGCGATCCGGTGGACACGGCGATGCCGTGCGGCGAATCAAAACGTGCGCCGGCTTGAGTCTGAGCGATCCCCCGCCCGGTTGAAAGGCCATCCGGGCGCTCGTCGCTCGAAAGTGGCCGCGACGATGCAAAGCCGTCGCGCCGGCTCCCGCCCCTGCGACTCCCACCGGATGGCGCCGTCGCCCGCCAGCGTTTCGCCGCGACCGGGACAAATTGACGACAACATGTCGACGCTTGATGTCGCTGGCTGGTCCAGGACGCAGCCGAGGGACCGCACGGCGATACGTCCGGTTAGCTTTAACGTCGAGTTAACGGGTTCCGGCGATGCTCAGGGTGAAGACCACGCGTGCACTTGCGGGGGTATCGAGTATGTATCGCGTCATGATGACGGCTTGGCTGGCTGTGGCTCTCGCCGCATGCAGCATGGGATCGCAAACGATCTCCACTGGTTTCACGGGCTCCGCCGACACCTCGGCTCCGGTCGCAAAGTCTCGGAAGAAGTCCGACCTCAGCGTCGCACTCGGCGGCGAGCCAGATACGCCGCGCGGCGGCGCTACCGGCGGCGAAGCGAGCGGAACGCGAGTTGCCAAACTCGACGACCTCGCTCCGAAGGGCACGTTCGAGAAAGCGCCGGCCGGCGCGCTCGCCGACCGCGACTACACACAGACCGCGCTCGACGCCGAGAAAGCGCGCGACATCATCAACCAGTACCGTCGCGACAAGGGCCTGAAGCCCCTCAAACTCAATACCGAGCTGACGGCGGCGGCGAAGGCTCATTCCCGCGACCTCGCCAAGTGGGACCGCATCTCGCACTATGGCTCGGACGGCTCGAACCCTTGGGACCGAACCAAGCGCGCCGGCTACAAGGCGAAGCTTGCGGCAGAGAACGTCGGCACCGGCCAGGTCACGTTCGAAGAGGTCATGAAGGGCTGGAAAGAGAGCCCCGGCCACAACAAGAACCTCCTGTTGTCCGATGCGGAGCACATGGGCATCGCGCTGGTCCACGACCCTAAGACCGAGTTCAAGTCGTTCTGGACGCTGGTGTTGGGTTCGTCGATGTAATTTGCTGACCTGACCTCGCCCACTGAAGCCCTGTTCCGTCCGTGCGCAAGGCTACGTCGCGGGCGCCGCGGGCACTCTTACGTCATGCCCCCCCCCCGCACTGGTAGGTGTCCTCTGAATCGGCACCGCGGCCCAAACTATTTCGGCCGGCAGAACATGTCGTACAGCACGCGCACGAACTGCTTCAGGTTGTCGTCCGCGAGGCTATAGTAGACCATCTTGCCGTCCCGACGGGCGACGACGAGATCGTCGAGGCGGAGTCGCGCGAGTTGCTGGGACACCGTCGTCTGACGGAGCGACAGCAGCGCTTCGAGCTCGGTCACGCTACGCTCGCGCTCAGCCAGCAGGCACAGGATCACCAGCCGGCTCTCGTGCGCAAGCGCCTTCAGGAAATCGCTGGCATCGCGCGCATGGCTCATCATGCTTGCGAGCTCGGGCGACAGGTCGCCTTCTGCGTTGGACGTGCCAAGGCTTTCGCTGCTCGACGTCTCGGTCATTTCGATCGCCTCATTGCCGTGCGGCGCTTCGCTCGAGGCGAACCGGCGGAGTTGCAGCCGGGAGCCGGGCCATCACATCGCCGAGCAGACCATAAAAGAAATCCGCGCCGGCGTACCCGACGAGCCGCCCCACCTCACGGCCGCCCTCGACCAGAACGAATGTCGGCGTCATCGTCACGGGGCGGATAAGTGACACATCCGATGGTAGCGCCACGTCCATGTCGACACGCCGCAACGGTGCACGTTGGCCCTCATCGGACAGGGGATAGCCCTGTCCGACCTCGGCGTGCCAGCGCACGCAATAGTGGCACCCCCGCGCCTCGAACATGACGAGCTCGGCCGCGGCGGCAGGAAGTGCCGAAGCGACGAAAGCGCAAGCCAGCGCCAGGGCTTTGACCAACAATGATCCAGACACGGCGTCATTCTCCGGAGAACGTGCGGCCGGGACTTGCCGCGAGGAACACGAGACACCCGTCTGCTCGGCCTCGAGGGATGGTGGCCCGTCCAAGAGCGCACTACACCAGATGGAGGATTACAGCAGACCAAGGGCGGGGCGCCGCAACATTCCGAAGGCCGCGGAACCGCAGGAAGGAATGTATTTGAATATTGGCATGTAAAAAGTCAACAGAGCGTCACTTGAACGTTGTCTGTAACTCATTGATCTTGAACACGTGATGCATTGCAGCATGCGATGTTCATGACTGTCGACATGAGCGACGAGAGACGAATCGAGAAGAGGTGACGATGGCCGCGGACGCCCCCAAACCGCGCATCCGCATGCCCGAAACCGCCAAGGCCGGCGAGATCGTGGAAGTCAGGACGCTGATCAATCACGCGATGGAGCGTGGCAAGCGGAAGGACAGTGACGGCAACACCGTACCGCGAAAGATCATCAACAGGTTCCAAGTGACTTTCAACGGGGTGGTCGTCCTGTCGGCGGACTGGTACGGCGCCATCGCGTCCAATCCCTTCCAGTCGTTCTACCTGCGCGTGACCGAAACCGGCATGTTCAGGTTCGAGTGGACCGACGACGACGGCACGATCTATGTGGCCGAGCAGATGGTGACGGTCGAATGAGCCGGCGCGCGATCAGGCTGGGCGACCCAGCATGCTCCGGCGCGTAGACCTCCCGACAAAAAACTGCGAAAACAACCGGCAGAGCGAGCCCGCCTCGTGGCCCGCCCACGGCAGAGGGCATCCAGAAGCGGCAAGGGGCGAGAGCGGAGCACGATGGGGCGAGGACGTAGCGCAACCGGACGCTCGATAGCACGACGCGGCACCACGACGCGCGCAGCGCCGACGTGTGCGGCGACGCGAGCGGGTTTGGCCGCAATACTGCTGGCGATGCTGCCCCTCCCTGTCGACCGCGCTCTGGCTGGGGACGCTGCCTATGGCGCGTACCTGTCCTCGGAGTGCGTGACGTGCCACCGCGTCGACGGCGTCAATGCCGGCATTCCCTCGATCGTAGGCTGGCCCGCCGAGCAATTCCTGGCCGCATTGAAATCGTACAAGTCCAAGGAGCGGTCCAACCCGGTGATGCAGACGATTGCCGGCCGTCTCGCCGAGGCGGAGATGGCAGCGCTCGCCGCATACTTCGCCGGCCTGCGACCTGCGTCGAGCGAGCAGACGTGCTCTGACAAGACTGCACAACCGCTGCCCTCATGCTGATGCGCCAGCGGGGCCGACCATGCCAGCGGAGCCAACCATGCCGGCGGCGAACGCCGGACAGGTTGCGAACGAGGGGCTTTCGACCGAGGTGCCGGGCAGGTACGTCAGGAGATTGCTCATAAGCTTCGCACACCAAATTCGAACGAGCGCCGCCAACGCCGTGTTAGCGGCATCACTCATCAACAAGCGCGCGGCAGCAAAGGGAGAGAGCCACCATGATCACGCGACGGAAATTCGGACTGCTTGCCGGAAGTGCTGCGGCAGTCGCCGCATCGGGCCGGTTCCCGAGCCCGGCACTGGCTCAGGCCAAAGCGAACGTGGTGGTGATCGGCGGCGGACCCGGCGGCGCGACGGCGGCGAAGTACATCGCCAAGGACGCCCGGGACGCGATTTCCGTGACGCTGGTTGAGCCGACGAAGCAGTTCGTCACCTGCTTCCACTCGAACCTTGTTCTGGGCGGCTTCCGTACCATCGAGAGCATTACGCACACCTATGACAAGCTGGCTTCGGCCTACGGTATCAAGATGAACCACCAGATGGCGAAGTCCATCGACCGCGACAAGCGCGAGGTGGTGCTGGCCGACGGCTCGAAACTTCCCTATGACCGCCTGGTGCTCTCGCCGGGCATCGACCTCAAGTACGACAGCGTGCCGGGCTGGGGGAAAGAGCACGAGGAGACGATGCCGCACGCCTGGAAGGCCGGCCCGCAGACGAAGCTGCTCAAGGCGCGGCTCGATGCAGTGCCGGACGGCGGCGTCATCGTGATGCTGGCCCCGCCCAACCCCTATCGCTGTCCGCCCGGCCCCTACGAGCGCGTATCCATGATGGCGCACGTCCTCAAGAAAGCCGGCAAGTCGAAGTGCAAGATCATCGTGCTCGACCCGAAGGAGACCTTCTCGAAGCAGGCGCTGTTCCAGGAGGGCTGGGAGAAGAGCTATCCGGGCATGGTCGAATGGATCAATGCGAAGATCTACGACGGCATCAAGTCGGTCGATCCCGCGACCAACACGGTCGTGACGGGTTTCGAGACCTACAAGGGCGCCGCGCTGGTCAACGTCATCCCCGCGCAGAAGGCCGGGGCGATCGCAGGCGAAGCGGGCCTCGCCAACGAGAGCGGCTACTGCCCCATCGATCCGGCGAGCATGAAGTCGGCCAAGGATGCCAACATCCACATCATCGGCGACGCGTGCATCCCGGGCGACATGCCGAAGTCGGCATTCTCTGCGAACAGCCAGGCCAAGGTCGCGGCGATGGTCGTTCGGGGCGAGTTGGCCAAGGCACAGACGTTCCCGGCCAAGTACTCCAACACCTGCTGGAGCCTGCTCGATACCGATAACACGGTGAAGGTCGGCGGTCGCTATGAGCCGAAAGACGGCAAGATCGCCGCGGTCGAGACGTTCGTCTCGAAGACCGGCGAGACGGCCGAGCTAAGGAAGCAGACGCAGGACGAGAACATGGGGTGGTACTCCGGCATCACGGCCGACATCTTCGGCTGAGGCGGCAGCGAAAGCGTGCCCGTCTGCGGCGAGGCCAGCGCGCCTTCGCCTGCGTCATGAGGCAGTTGGGCCGGGGGCCATAGAGCTGCGGCTCGACGAGCCGGGCACGCCGTCCCTCACGCGGGGGAAAAAAGTCCGGCTGGCGCCGGTGCTCTTGGAGCAGGGTGCCAGCCGGTCGAGGCTCGCCGGGGGACTTCAGGCTCGAGTGCAGCAGGGACGGCTGCGGCTCAACGCACGGTGAAGGCGTTTTCGGAAGGGATCTTGCCGTCCGGCCAGAACGAGACGTCGGTGCCGCGAGTCGGGCCGGGCTTGCCGTCCTTATCCTGATAGAGAACAGCCAAGAGCTTGGCGCCGGGGGCGGGAGCGGCCGTCAGCTTCACCGACACGTCGCGATGGTCGCCTGCCTTCAGGGCGGCGCTGCCGATCGGATCGGCCGAGCGCTTGCCATCGGCATCGGCGCTATAGATCAGGACATACCCGTCTTGCGGCAGATAGGCGTAGGAGACGTTGACCGCGCCGTTCTTCGGCGCCTGGTCGAACACCAGCACTGACGGCTCGGTGGTCGCGGCCGCCGGGATCGCGGCGACGGCCGTGCCGGCTGTTGCGATCAGGGTAGCGGCACAAGCGAGCGCCGCGAGTCTGCCAGCTGTCATCGTGGTCGTGATGCGCATCATGCGGTTTCCTCCTGGCTTTGTTGGTTGGGGGTCATACGGACCGTGGCCCCGGCCGGCACCGTGTGAGGCGCCTGGGCCGAGACCATCGGCCACTGCGCAAGATCTGGGCGCCGCGCGGCGTGGCTTCAAATAGAAGACACGGCAGCAAATGATCGGATTCGCCGATAGGGCGTTGAGCGCTGCCGAAAGACCACCCGAAAGCGAAGCGGCCGGCACGTTTCCGCGCCGGCCGCGACTTTAGAGGCTTGGCCCGTCATCGGACCGGCAACCGCATCGGAGCCGGCCGTCGCCTCGATATCGCTCGCCGCGACATCCCTTCGTCGGGTACCGCCGCAAGCGGAGGCGGGATCCCGTTTCGCGTTGCTAGGAGACGACCGGCGCCGGCCGGTCCCGGCGCGTCTTCCATAGCGAGAACAGGATGCCGCCCGCGAGCAGCGCGAAGGTCACGCCGAGGCTGAACTCGGGCGGGATCTTGCCGATGATCTGCTGCGCGAAGATCTTGCAGCCGACATAGACCAGCACCAGCGCCAGCGCATACTTCAGGTAGTGGAAGCGGTGCACCATCGAGGACAGCACGAAGTAGAGCGCACGGAGCCCGAGGATGGCGAAGATGTTCGAGGTGTAGACGATGAAGGGATCCTGGGTGATGGCGAAGATGGCCGGCACAGAGTCGACGGCGAAGATGAGGTCGGCGAACTCGATCAGCACCAGCGCGACGAACAGCGGCGTCGCGTAGCTGACCAGCTTGCCCGTCTTCGGGTCGGGCTTGTCGACGAAGAAGTTCTGGCCGTGCACCTCGTTGGTGATGCGCATGTGCTTGCGCATCCACTTCAAGAGCGGGTTCGCCTCGAGGTCGGGCTTCTGGTCGGCCATGATCAGCATCTTGATGCCGGTCAGGATCAGGAACGCCGAGAATACATAGAGAATCCAGGCGAACTGGTGGATCAGCGCGGCGCCGAGGCCGATCATGATCGCGCGCAACACGATGACGCCAAGGATGCCGTAGAACAACACACGGTGCTGGTACTTCGGCGGGATCGCGAGGTAGGTGAAGATCATCGACATGACGAAGACGTTGTCGAACGCCAGCGTCTGCTCGACAACCCAGCCGGTGAGATAGAGCTCCCACGCGGTCCAGGCGCGCCCGGACGCGGTTGCCTGGGAGGCGATGTCGTCGTCGAGCGACGTCGCCGCGCCCGTGTAATAGAGCCACCAGACGACGAACGAGAACAAGAAGCCGAGCGTCATGCACGACCCGGCGATGACCATGCTCTCGGTCATGGACGGCTCGTGGGCATCGCGATGGAACAGTCCGAGGTCGATGGCCAGGATCGTCAGCACGACGCCGATGAAGGCCAGCCACACCCAGACGGGCATGCCGAGCCATGGATTGGCGAGCAGTACGGTAAGCGTTTCCAAATGCGTCGTTCCTCTGCCGATGTTTAGGGCGGTCGGTGTTTAGGGCGGTCGGTGTTCAGGGCTGTCGATATGCGGGTCTCGATGGATCGGTGACGGCCAGTCAGCGCTCGGCCAGGAGATCGGTGAACTCGCCGGCGATCGCGTCGCCGAAGAAGCCTGCGAGCTTGACGTAGGACGCCTGCTGCGCGCTGGTGCGGCGCCAGGCCATGCCGACGGTGCGGTAGAGCGTACGGCCCTTGATCTCGAGCAGGCGCAGGTTCGGGTCGTCCACGATCTCGCGGCGCACATAGAGGCCCGGCAGGAAGGTGATGCCGAGACCCATCACGACCATCTCGCGCAGCGTGTCGAGGCTGGTGCCGGCGAAGTCGAACCTGAGGCGCGCGCCGAACTCGACGCATAGAGACTGGACCGCATCGTGGAGCTGATGCCCGGGCCCGAGCGCAAGCACATCCTGCCCCATGAGGTCCTGGCGCCCGACGACCTTGCGCGAGGCGAGCGGATGGTCGGCACCGACGGCCAACAACAGCGGCTCGCGGAACAGGAACACGCTCTCGAACTCGGCCTGAGGCAGCGGCAGCATGGTGATGACGACATCGAGCGTGCCGTCCTCGAGCGCGCCGGGCAGCGCGCTCGGCGGGCTCTCGCGAATATAGAGCTTGAGCTCCGGGTAGGCCCGATGCAGCCCCGGCAGAACGTGGGGCAGCAGGTAGGGTCCGATGGTCGGAGGCAGCCCGAGCCGCAACAGTCCGGCAAGCTCCTTGCCGCCGCTCGCCGCGAGCGCCCGGATCTCGCCGATGTCGCGAAGGACGCGGCGGGCGACCTCCACCACCTGGGCACCGACGGGGGTCAGCACGACGCGGGACCGGCTCCGCTCGACGAGTTGCACGCCGAGACGGACCTCGAGCGCCTTCAATTGCTCGCTCAGCGTCGGCTGGGTGGTGTTGGAGCGCTCGGCCGCGCGGCGGAAGTGGAGCGTATCCGCCACCGCGATCAGGTATTCGAGCTGCCGGACGTTTGGCATTCCTGTCGACCTCTCTTCGCGGCGCTGATCGGAGACCGGCCGGCCTGTGATCGTTCGATATAGGGTGCCGATCCAAAGCTTCCATGTTGATCGGAAAATTCGATCAAAACCCGACACCCAAACGATTTGGCCGGGAGCCTCACCGGCGCCAGATACCTGACACGAGCCGAGGCCCCGCCACCACACGGCAGGCGGACAGGCCGTCGGACAGCGAACAGAAGAAGGGATCGACGTCATGAGCCATTCGACCACCCACCGGGCGACCACACACCGGGTTCCGGCCACCACCGGCCGCACCAGCAACACACCGGCGGCGGGTCCGATCGCCTGGCACGGATCGGTGAACGGCCACGCCCAGGCCGTGGTGCTGATGGCCGGCGCGCCGACCGCGGGGCGACCCGACCGGCGATGACGCCGGAGGCCAGATGCACGGCCAGATGCACGAGCGACAAACGTGCCGCCGACACCCAAACCAAAGGTAAAGGACAAAGATCATGTTCGACTTCCAGCGCCTGACCGACACGCTCGGCTCTCTGCTCGGCGGCACCGCCGCTGCCACAATCACCCAGAGCGGTCTCCTCGAGACGCTGCAGAATGCGGGTGTCGACCCGGCGCTGCTCGACGGGCTCAACGCGGACGAGATCGCGAGCCTGCTCGCCGAGCACGGCATCGACGCCAGCCAGCTGCCGATCACGGAGATCGAGGGTCTCATCCAGCATCTGGGCGGCACGGGGTCCGTGTCGGATCTCCTCTCCTCGGGCCTCGGCGCGGACGCCGACCGCGAGCGGTGAGCCTCGTCGCGCAGAGCGGTGGCCGCGATAACCGACGCGCCGCCGCAAGAAACCCGCACCCCGAAATACCGCAACCTGCGATGACCGACACAGGAGAGCGTCACATGACGATGACCCTCAAAGCGAAGAACGGCTCACTACTCGGCCTGTTGGGCCTGCTCGTGCTCCCGGCCACCTCCGCCTATGCCGCAGCGTCCGACCTCAGGGCGACGGCCGCCGCGCAAGGACAATTGACCCGTCTGCTCGCCGCGGCCGAGCGCGCGGGCGTCGTCGACGTTCTGGCCGGCGCCGGGCCGTATACGATCTTCGCTCCGACCGACAGTGCTTTCGGCAAGCTCGATGCCGAGTTCCAGAGCTACCTCGAGAAGCCGGAGAACGCCGACGAGCTCAAGGCCCTGGTCCGGGCGCACATCGTACCCGGGCGGCTGCTCGCGAGCGATCTCGAGGCGAGCGGCGGCGAGGTTCGCACCGTGGATGGCAAGCGTATCGTGCTGACGGCCAACGGCACACTGAAAGCCGCCGGCGCGATCGTGATCCAGAGCGATATCCTGGCCGACAACGGGGTGATCCACCTCGTCGACGGCATCATCGAGCCGAGACTCTGAGATCGGCCTTCGCGCAAGGAGCCGCTCGCCCGCCCGCATCAGGCGCCGCCGCGTCAGACCGGAGCGGCGGCCCCGCGCGCTGCCCGCCGACCTGCCGGATCACGCGGCGACGCGGACCAGCGGCGCGCGCCCATCGCAAGGCTCGCGCAAGTGAACCCCGATTTTGTGAGACGACGTCCAATCTCGGACGAATCGCGTCGCAATTCAGGGAGAGCGCTTTTGAGCGAATTCGGGATCGTGTTCCTCGCGAGCACCGCCGCCAGCTTCCTGCCGCTCTACTGGCTGATGACCCGCGCTTGGTCCAAGACGAAGTCGAAAGCGGCCCCACCGCAGCCGAAACTTGGACGCACTCCGGCCGCGCGAGAGTTCATGGGCACGCTGCGCCGCGAGACCATCTCCCGCGTCGACGCCGCTCTCGCCAAGATCGCGTCTGAGGCCAGCGAAGCGGCGCGCGACGGTGTGACGACGCGGCTGCCGGCCGCAACGCAGATGCGCCTGGACGACGTGGGGCAGTTGGTGGCGTCGCTGTTCCCAGGCGAGGCCACGGAGGTTTATGCCGCGAGGACACAGGCGCTGGCGCGCCCAGGCGCGGCAACGGTCATAGCGATCCAGTCTGCGCGCAGAGACATCGTCGACGCGATGGAGCGCGCAATCACGCAGACCGCCACCCCGCCGGCCGCGGCGGCGGCCGGTACCTCCGCCGCCAAGAAGCGCATGATGCGGCCCGCACCGCAGCTCGCGCCGGCCAGCCCGGACCTGGCTGATTCGCCCGCGGCGGCGTGATGACGGCGGCTAAAGACTGACGGCGGCGCGACATGACCAAGAAACCAACCGGGACGTCCTTGACGCCAACCATCCGCCCCGCGGAGAGGGCGCTCGACGTTCTGGGTGCAGATCGCCGAACCGCCGAGCGCCGGCCGGCGCACTACAACGCAGCCTGCGTTCTCGGCCGCTTCGAGTACAATGTGGAGCTGCTCGACCTCTCGACGACGGGTGCCAAGGTTCTCATACGCCAGGGTATCGTGCCGCGACTCAATCAAGATGTTTCGCTGCGGCTTATGGATGGCCAGATCATCGAGGGTTTCGTCACGCGAATCGAACGCTCGGAAATCGGCTTGCAGTTTTGTCAACCGGTTCAAGAGATCGACGATGCACTCCATTTCGACGACATGGGCGCCTCATTTTACAGCGCCATCCTGAGATTTCAGATCGCAAAAAAAGAGTAATCCCCCGACAAGCGTATAGACGGGCGAGGCCCGCTCGGCCAAGGCGGACGGCCGGTCGTCGTCGGCGCTCCACACGGCGGCAGCGACTGAAACACGCCCGCCGCGAAGGTCAAAAAATAAATCACTCCTAATCAGCGCTTTCGACGCGACCGCTCGTGCGATCTGAGAGCCGCAGCCGTCCCTGGACTGATGCTCCGCCTTTCACCTATATTCTCTATAGTTTGTCATTTATCTTTTATTCTTCTTATCATCGTGACTCGTCCGACACGACGTCTAATTAGCAACCGAAGGTGGTTCTCCGATTCAGCGGTTGTGGTTAATAGCTGCTTAACACTTTGTTTTCGCGTGATTCGCATTGGGGGTGGGGCGATGATCGTAATTGTGGATGACCGGAGTCTTGTGACCGATGCAATTCGGTCCTCTTTTGACCGGGAGGGCATTCCCGCGGTCGGATTTTCGGGCGAGGATTTCGGCGGTTGGGTCGAGGCCGCTGCTGACGAGGATGTGATGGCCATCAACGCGTTCCTGCTGGGCGAGTGCAGCAGCGCCGGCGGCTTTGCCGGCATCATCAAGCGGCGCAGCGCTGCTGCCGTGATCGCCATGAAGGAGCACAAGACTCTGGCCAGCACGCTGGAGTTGTTCGCCGGCGGCGTCGACGACGTGGTCTCCAAGCCTTGCCACGTCCGCGAGATCCTGGCCCGTATCGAGGCCATATCGCGCCGCGTCCGGGCCGAGCGGGCAGAGCGCGCCGCGAACGGCGAAATGTGCTCGATCCGCATCTTCCGCGACGGGCGCGATCCGATCGTGGCGGGTCAGTCGCTGCAGCTGCCGCGACGGGAGCTGCGCATTCTCGAGTTCCTGGTGGCGAGCCAGGGTCGCCGCGTGACGAAGACGCAAATCTACAACTCGGTCTACGGTCTGTTCGACAACGGCATCGACGAGAACGTGATCGAGAGCCACATCAGCAAGCTCCGCCGACGGTTGCGCCGCAGCCTCGGCTACGATCCGATCGATTCGAAGCGCCACCTCGGCTACCGGCTGAATTGCCGCTCCGACGCCGATCTGGTCTAGGTCGGCGGCCGGTCGGGAGTTGCGCGGCGGCCTCGGTCGGCGCCGCGCAACAGCCTCACGCAAGGCGGCGCACCTCTTGCTGGAGTCGGCTTCACGACTGCTGCGAAAGGAACGAGGATGAGCATCTACGGAATGATGCGCACGGGCGCGTCGGGCATGCAGGCCCAGTCCAACAGGCTGGGGACGGTATCCGACAACATCGCCAACGCCTCGACCACCGGCTACAAAGCGGCGAGCACCGAGTTCTCGTCGCTGGTCGTGAACGAGAGTACGACGTCGTACGTCGCAGGCGGCGTCGAGACCAGCGTGCGCTACGGGATTTCGACGCAAGGCACCCTGCAATTCTCGACATCGCCTTACGATCTCGCTGTCCAAGGCAGCGGCTTCCTGCTCGTCTCGGACTCTGAAGGCGCCGCCGCGATGACGCGGGCCGGCGCCTTCGTGCCCGATGGAGACGGGCAGCTCGTCAACTCGGCGGGCTTCCGCCTGCTGGGGCTGCCGGTCGACGGTTCGACTGGTTCGTCGGTGGTGCTCAACGGCACGGCGGGGCTGGTGCCGATCAACGTCAGCAACAGCCGACTGCAGGCCGAGGCGACGACCGAGGGCGTGCTCACCGCGAACCTGCCATCGACTGCGGCCGACGTCGCCGCCGGCGATCTTCCCTCGGCCAACGCCGCGGGCTCGACATCGACCGCGCGCTCCTCGCTGGTGGTGTACGGCAACCTCGGCGAGGAGATCATCCTCGACGTGCACTTCGCCAAGACGACGACGGTCGGCGAGTGGGAGGTCACGGTCTACAATTCCGCGGACCGCGCAGCGAGCGGCGGGTTCCCTTACGGTGCAGCGGCGCTGGCACAGACCTCGCTGGTGTTCGACGCGACGGGTGCGCTCGACGCCTCGAGCGCCAACTCGCTGTCGATCCCGGTTCCGGGCGGCGACACGCTCGATCTCGACCTCGCCGATATGACGCAGCTCTCTGCCGCCTACTCCGTCCGCGAGGTCAACACCAACGGTAATGCTCCGAGCGACGTGGCCTCCGTCGACATCGACGGCGACGGCACGATGTACGCGATTTACGAGAACGGACAGCGCCGCGCCACCTACCGCATTCCGCTCGCCACCGTCGTCAGTCCCGACCAGCTGCAGCCGCGCACGGGCAACGTGTTCGACCTGTCGAGCGACTCCGGCGACATGCTGGTCGGATTTGCCGGCACCGGCGGCTTCGGTAACGTCGTATCCGGCGCGCTCGAGAGCTCCACGGTCGACCTCGCCAACGAGCTGACCGACATGATCGAGGCGCAGCGCAACTACACGGTCAACTCGCGGGTGTTCCAGACAGGCGCGGAGTTGCTCGAGGTTCTCGTCAACTTGAAACGATGACGGGGCTCGCCCCGATCCAGAAGGCGTAACGCACCATGTCTCTTACGTTGGCATACGACATCGCCCGGTCGGCGCTCTCCACGAGCGCCACCTCGACCTCTGTTGTATCGCGAAACGTCCAGAATGCGGGCGACCCCACGGCATCGAGGAAGTCGGCGGACATCGTCACCGGCGTACCGGGGGGCACGCGAGTCGCCGGCATATCGAACGCAGTCGACGCGGCGCTGTTCGAGAGCGTGCTCGAGAACACCTCCGCGACGAGCGAGCTCGAGACGCTCACTTCCGCACTCGATCGGCTCGGCTCGGTGGTCGGCGATCCCGAGCTCGGCATGAGCCCCTCGGCGCTGATCGCAGACCTGCAGTCGGCGCTTCAGACGGTCGCCGCAACGCCGAACGACGACCTGGTGGCGCGGACGGCCGTGCTGAGTGCCGGCGCGCTGGCGAGCGGGCTCAACGACGCCGCCGCGCTGGTCGGCGACGTCCGCACAAAGGCCAACACCGACATCGCGAACGCGGTCGAGAGCCTCGAAGGGTTGCTCGCGGACTTCGAGACCACGAACAACGCTATCGTGGCCGGTACGTTTGCGGGCCGCGATGTGACCGACCAGGTCGACCAGCGCAACAGTCTCATGCAGCGGATCTCGGAACTGGTCGAGGTGCGCTCGACGGTTCGACCGGGTAACGACATGGTCGTTTTCCTGGTCAATGGCGCCACCCTGTTCGAGACCGTGCCGCGCAAGATCAGCTTCGACGGCGGCGCCGCCCTTACGCCGGGGCTTCCCGGCGGCACGCTGACGATCGACGGCGTGCCGGTGACGGGGAGCGGCTCGGGCCGCATTGGCGGCCGCATCGGCGGCGCCCTTCAGATCCGCGACGGCGCCGCGGTGACGTTCGGCCGCCAGCTCGACGAGATTGCACGCGGCTTGATCGCGGCGTTCGCCGAGACCGACCAGACCGCAACACCGACGCTTCCGGCGGCAGCCGGTCTTTTCACGTACGCTGGCGGCCCGGCGCTGCCCGCATCGGGCACTGTGTCGAACGGACTCGCCTCGACGATCCGCGTCAATCCAAACGTCGATCCGGCGCAGGGCGGTGACGTGTCGCGGCTGCGGGACGGCGGCATCGCCGATCCGAGCGAGCCGGCGTACGTCTACAACTCCACTGGCGGCACCGGATTCGGCGATCGCCTGCGCGGCATGATCGCGGCGCTCTCAGAGAGCCAGTCGTTCGATGCCTCGACCTCACTCGAAGGGCAGACCAGCGTCGCCGGGCTGGCGAGCGACTCGGCCGGCTGGGTCGAGGGAGAGCGCCGTACGACAACGGGCCGCTTCGAGGCCAAGCAGGTCGTGGCGGAGCGCGCCGTGGGCGCCTGGCAGGATCGGGTCGGCATCAATCTCGACGAGGAGCTGACCGCGCTGATCGCGCTCGAGCGCTCCTATCAGGCATCGTCGCGGCTGATCACGACTGTGAATGGAATGTACGATGCGCTGCTCAGTGCGACGGGGTAACCGATGAAAGCCATGCTTCCCTCGACGCTGGCGCTGCGCGAGACATCGCGACAGACCATCGGGCGCCTGCAAACCGAGCTGGCGCAAGCTCAGATCGAAGTCTCGTCCGGACGGCACGCAGACGTCGGCAACGCGATCGGCCGGGACGTCGCGGCCGCGCTCGACATCAGGCGAATCGGCACCGATCTCGACGCGCTCGCCCAGTCGAACGCCATCGTGTCCGTGCGGTACCAGCAGACGCAATCGGCGCTTGGCGTTGCGCGTGAGCTGGCCGAGGGTTTCATGGAGACGCTGTTCTCCTCGATGCAGTCGGGCGGCGATCGCAGCACTCTGATCGAGGATGCCAAGTCCCGGCTTGGCACGCTGATCGACGTCCTCTCCACTACCAGCAACGGCGTCTACGTTTTCTCGGGCATCAATGCCTCGGAGCCGCCGCTCACCAGTTACCTGGTCGAGCCGCCCGGTGCCGGGCGGACAGCGGTGACAACGGCGTTTACGACCGCCTTCGGCTTTGCGCCCGACGACCCGCAAGCGAGCGCGATCACACCCGGCCAGATGGAGACCTATCTCGACGGCAGCTTCGCAGGATTGTTCGACGATCCCGCGTGGCAGTCGACATTCTCGGCGGCGAGCAGCACTTCCTTGCGCGATCGCATCTCGGCCCGCGACACGATCGAGCAACCGGTGACGGCCAATAGCGACGGCCTGCGCAGCCTGTTCAAGGTACTGGTGGCGACGATCGACAGCGGCGCCGAAGCGCTCAACGCGGATACGTTCAGGACCTTCGCGGAGAGCGGCATCAAGGCCACGGGTGCAGCCGTGAACGGAATTGTGAGGTCGCAATCCGATCTCGGCATCGCCGAGGACCGCCTCGCGAAAGCTTCGGACCGCATAAATCTCGAGCGGGACATCGTCGAGCGGCGCGTCGCGGAGTTGGAGGGGGTCGATTCGTACGAAGCGGCCACCCGGCTCAACACGCTCGTAACGCAACTCGAGACGTCATACGCCGTGACGGCGCGGCTCCAGCAGCTCACGTTGCTCAGCTATCTGTAGCGCCTCGACGACCGTCTGTGATGCCAACGTCTGGGGATCGGGCCGAATGTTCAGACTACAATATGCGGAAGCCTCCGAGGACGATCAGAAGGATGCCAGGGAGCGCGAGCGCATGGCTCTTGATCACTCTATCGCACTGATGGAGCAGGCCAAGGCGAGCGGGAACTCTCCCGCCGAATCGACGCAGGCGATCTTCTTCACGAGCAAGCTCTGGACCGTCCTCATCGAGGATCTGGCCAACGCGGACAACGGCTTGCCCAAGCAGCTCAAGGCGCAGATCATCTCGATCGGCATCTGGATCCTGCGCGAGCTTGAAAGCATGCGCGCCGACCATTCGAAGAGCTTCGACGACCTCCTCGCCGTGTCGAAAGCCATACGGGACGGAATCACATGAGCGGCCGGCTGAAGATCTATCTCAAGCCAAACGAGCGCTTCTTCATCAACGGCGCAGTGGTGATGGTGGACCGCAAGGTCACGCTAGAGCTGCTGAACGACGTGGTGTTCCTGCTCGAGAGCCACGTGATGCAGGAGGACGGCGCGACGACGCCGCTGCGCCAGCTCTACTTCATCGTGCAGTCGATGCTGATGGAGCCGAAGACGGAGAAAATGGCCCGCGAGCTCTACGACAACTCGCACCGGGCGTTGTTGTTGACATTCAAGAACCAGGACGTTCTCGAGGGTCTGGTCGCGGCCAAGACGGCGGTCGACGCGGGAAAGCCGTTCGACGCGCTGAAGCGGATCCGGGCGCTGTTCAAGATCGAGGCGGAGATCCTTGGTCTCGAGGACAAGCAGCCGTTCGGGCGGCCGGCCGTCGCAGAGGCCGCGGCCGTGGCCGGAACCACCAGATAGGGGCAGGACGAGCATGGCGATCGACGCAATAGCGGCTGCGAACTCGGCCAAATCGACAATCGCGACCCAGTCCGCCACGGCGGCGGCAGGCTCGGCATCGACCAACAGCGCCGCTGCCCTCGACTACAACGCGTTCCTGAAGCTCCTGATCGCTCAGCTCGAGAACCAGGACCCGATGGAGCCGATGAAGTCGAGCGACTACGTGGCACAGCTCGCGACATTCTCCCAGGTAGAGAAGTCGATCGAGATGAACAACCGCCTGGAGCAGCTGCTGACCTCGTCGCAGCTCACCCAGGCCGAGGGGCTGATTGGACGCACCATCGTCTCGGCAGATGGCCAAACGACCGGAACGGTGGCGGCCGCGCGGATCGTCTCCAACGGCGTTGTCGCGGTGTTGACGAACGGACAGGAAGTTCCGATCGGACCCGGCGTCACCGTGTCTGGGCAGCCGACATGAACGAGGCCGACGCAACCGACCTCGTCCAGTTCACCATCTGGACCGTGATCGTAAGCTGCGGGCCGGCCGTCATCACGGCCATGGCGGTCGGCACGGCCATCGCGCTGCTGCAGGCGCTGACGCAGATCCAGGAGGTCACACTGACCTTCGTGCCGAAGATCATCGCGATCTTCCTCGTCACGATCTTCTTCGCCAATTTCATGGGGGCGAGCGTCCAGGCGCTGGCCCAGATGTCGTTCTCTCGCATCGAAACCGGGTTCTAAACCGACCCTGGGCACGACCTCGCGGGGCGTGGCTGGAGCCGCGGCTCCGTCATCCTAGTCGGTCCAGGCGTCGACTGGGGGGTTGAATGTCGCAGACCACGCGGCCGGACGTCAGCCTGCAGCGCGCCGGCGTACAGGATGTCGGGTTCGCACTCGGCATCATCACCATCCTCGCGGTTCTGTTCGTTCCGCTGCCGCCGGTCCTGATCGACCTCGGTCTCGCGATCTCGATCGCGATCTCCATCCTGATCCTGATGGTGGCGCTGTGGATCCAGCGGCCGCTGGACTTCTCGGCCTTCCCGACCGTGCTGCTGATCGCGACAATGCTGCGGCTCGCGCTCAACATCGCCACGACGCGCGTGATTCTGACCCACGGCAGCGACGGCCACGATGCGGCGGGCTACGTCATCGCAGGCTTCGCCAACCTGGTCATGGGCGGCGACTTCTTCATCGGCGTCATCATCTTCCTCATCCTGCTGACGGTGAACTTCATCGTCATCACCAAGGGCGCCTCGCGCATCGCCGAGGTCGGCGCCCGCTTCGCGTTGGACGGCATCCCCGGCAAGCAGATGGCGATCGACGCCGACCTGTCGGCCGGTCTCATCGACGAGCGCGAGGCGCAGGCCCGCCGCCGCGATCTCGAGGAGGAGAGCTCCTTTTTCGGATCCATGGACGGTGCGTCGAAGTTCGTTCGCGGCGACGCCATCGCGGGTCTCATCATCACCGGCATCAATATCTTTGGCGGCATCGCGATCGGCGTGTTCCGGCACGACATGCCGGTGTCGGAGGCCGTCGACGTCTTCACGAAGCTGTCGGTCGGCGACGGCCTCGTGTCGCAGATCCCCGCCCTCATCATCTCGCTGGCCGCCGGTCTCGTGGTCGCCAAGGGCGGCACGCGCGGCTCCGCCGAGAAGGCCGTGCTCGGCCAGCTCGGCAACCACCCGCGCGCACTCATCGTGACGGCAGCGATGATGGCACTGCTGGCCATCCTGCCGGGGCTGCCGTTCCTGCCGTTCGCCATCCTCGCCTCCGCCGCGGCGCTTGCCGGCTACATCATCCCGAGGCGGTGGGCCGAGGAGCGGGCCATTGCGGATGCGAAGGCCAAGGAGGCGAGCGACAAGGCCGCCGAGGAGACCAAGCAATCCGTCAAAGGCGCGCTACGCATCTCGGAGGTCGAGATCGTGTTCGGCCAGCAGCTGTCGTCGGTGTTCCTGAAGAAGCACGACGAGCTCGCCCAGCGCGTCGCGAAGCTGAGGCGCAAGTTCGCTCGGCAATACGGGTTCGTGGTTCCGGAGATCCAGCTGTCGGACGATTTCTCGCTGCCGCCGCGCGTCTACCAGATCCGCATACATGGCGCCACGTTCGCCAGCCACGAGCTGCCGATCGGCGATGTGCTGGTCATCATCGGCGACGGCCCGAAGCCGTCGATGCCCGGCGTCGAGACACACGAGCCGGCGTTCGGGCTGCGCGCGTTGTGGATTCCGGAAGCCTTCGCAAAGGAGGTCAAGCGCGAGGGATTCACCAGCGTCGACATCATGACCGTGCTGCTCACCCATCTCTCCGAGGCGGTGCGCAACAACCTCGCCCAGCTCTTCTCCTACCGCGACATGCAGCACCTGATCGACGGCCTGTCCCCGGAGTACCGGAAGCTGCTCGACGAGATCCGCCCGGCGCACATATCGTTCTCCGGCATCCAGGCGGTGTTGAAGAACCTGCTCTCCGAGCGGGTGTCGATCCGCAACATCCAGCTCATCCTCGAGGCGATCGCCGAGATCGCACCGCACTCGCGCCGTGCCGAGCAGGTGGCCGAGCACGTCCGCCAGCGAATCAGCCAGCAGATCTGCGGCGACCTTGCAAAGGACGGCACGCTGTCGGTGCTGCGGCTCGGCAGCCGCTGGGACCTCGCGTTCCACGAGAGCCTGAAGCGCGATCCGCGCGGCGAGATCGTCGAGTTCGACATCGACCCGAGGCTCATCGACGAGTTCAGCCGGGACGCGTCGAAGGTGATCAAGACGCACACCGACAAGGGCGAGCAGTTCGTCGTCGTGACCTCGGTCGAGGCGCGGCCCTTCGTGCGGATGGTGATCGAGCGGCTGTTTCCGACGCTCCCGGTGCTGTCGCACGCCGAGATTGCGCGCGGTGTTCAGGTCAAAGCCCTCGGAAGCATCGCCTGATGGTCGTCGATCTGGCGGGATACGGGTTGAGCATGTTCCTGGTGCTGTGCCGGATCGGCGCCTGCCTGATGGTCATGCCGGGCTTCTCCAGCGCCCGCGTGCCCTCTCGCGTGCGGCTGTTCATCGCGATCGCGCTGTCGACTGCCGTGACGCCAATGATCCTGGCCGGCGAGAACATCGGCGAGAAGGCCGCCATCGACCTGGCGCCGCTCATCTTCAACGAGGTCCTGATCGGCAGCATCATCGGCCTCGTGAGCCGGGTCTATATCGCGGCACTCGAGTTCACGGGCGCTTCGATCTCGAGCTACATCGGCCTGCAAGGCCTCAATCCGGGCATCGAGACGGACGACGCCGCACCGGCACTGTCGCTGCTCATCACCGCCACGGCGACGCTGCTGGTGCTGCTGATGGATCTGCACCAGGTGCTCATCACGACACTGATCTCGTCCTACTCGAGGATGCCGATCGCCGCCTCGGCGGACCCTCAGACGTCGCTGCACATCGTAA
This sequence comes from uncultured Hyphomicrobium sp., assembly GCA_964471635.1. GTDB lineage: Bacteria > Pseudomonadota > Alphaproteobacteria > Rhizobiales > Hyphomicrobiaceae > JAKAML01. The sequence continues at coordinate 40,361 of CAYYGO010000007.1, read as the reverse complement.
CGACGGCCATCCAGACCGCCTTCTTCCTCGGGTTGCAGGTAAGCGGGCCTTTCATCGTCTATGGCATCCTCGTGAACATCATGTTCGCCATACTCGGAAAGCTCATTCCGCAGGTGCCGTCGTTCTTCGTCTCGGTGCCGTTCTTGATCGGCGGCGGGCTCGTGGTGCTGCATCTTCTGGTGGGCGAGATGCTGCTGTTGTTCGGCAAAGGGATCGCGGACAGCCTCGCGCAGCTTTGACGGCGGTCACGGCAAGGAAGGACGTTGCGGATGAAGAAGGCATCGATCCAGAGGCTGAGGCGCATCGTCAAGCTGACCGAGCGGCTCTACGAGGAGCGCGCCCGCGCGGTTGCCGTATCGAAAGGCGCCTGCGACGAGATCACCCTCGAGATCGACGCGGCCCATACCTACCTCGAGAGCGAGGACGCGGTAGCGACGGCCTTCACCGACATCGTGTTGGCCCGCGCGGGACGGCTCAATCAGCGCCTAGATACCGCGCAATCGGAGTTCGATGCCCTCGTCAACGAGGCCGCCGAGGCGCGGGCGAGCGTCAAAGGCCTGTCGGGCAAGCTCGAGCGGGCCATCAGCTCTGACGCGCAGGATACCCAGACGCGCGTGCTCGACGAGCTCATCGACCGTGTCGCCCGCAGCAAAGTCAGTTTGCGATAAGCGTTCTCCACTACCTTTTTTAACAAGTGCTAGCCCACGCGGCAAACGGCCGATTCGGTGGCCAGCGTTCTTTGGGTCTTTGACGGGAGTGCAACGGCTTGGCCGGCGATCCATTTGCCGTGACGCTGCAGACGTCGACTGCGCTCGTGCGTCAGGCGGGCACGCAGCATCCGGTGCGAACCGACGCATCGACGGGACCGGTTGCGGCCGCCGAGACGGCGCACCCGGCCGTGCCGGCATTCGAGACCGTCGTCAGGACTGGGTTGCAGTCGAAAGCGCAGGTACCCGCAAGCGCCCTGCCACCGGCCGTTACGCTGACCGGAAAGGCCAAGAAGACGCATGCGGATTTCGAGGCGTTCACCTTGCAGACGATGATTTCTTCCATGCTGCCGGATGAAACGGTGAAACTGTTCGGGACGGGATCGTCCGGCGGCTTCTGGAAGGGATTTCTGGCCGAGAAGCTCGCGGGCGAGATCGCGCGCGGCGGACGGCTGCGACTGGTGCCTGAAGCGGCATTCGCCGCTGCGGCGCGGATCGAGCCTGGACGAGCAGCCGGCCAGGCCACGGGTGGCGGCGCGGCAACGGCACCCGCCGCGGCAACGGCACAGGCACCCGACGCCGCGACCGGCACATGGGCATCTGCGGTCGCACCGGCAGCAACGGACGTTGCAGAAGCCGCCGAGGCAGAGCGGCGAGACGACAGGATTGGGAACACCGAGGCAACGCAGCGATGACACGACACGGATATCGCGAGGGAGGAGCAGGCATGGCGACGGACACGCCACTCGGACGAGCCATCCGCCAGGTGGCGGAGCGCATCGAGGGTGTGCTCGACGAGGAGCGGCTTCTTCTGGCATCGGGCGGTCATCCCGATCTCGATGCCCTCGTCGCCCGCAAGAGCCATCTCGCCCTCGAGCTCAGCCGACTGATCAGGCACGCCGAAAGCCAGGGCGCGCAGGCCGTCGTGCGGGAGATCCTCGACCGGCTCAGTGCGCAGCTCGCGCGCAACGCGCAGCTGCTCAACCGCCATATCGAGGCTGTCCGCGAGGTGTCCTCGATCATCGCGTCGGCGATCAACTCGTCGACTGACGACGGAACCTATTCGCGCGCCGTTTCGCGGCCTGGAGCGATGTCGTGGTGAAAATGATCGTGCTGGGTATCGTCGTGGTGCTGTCGACGCTGCTCGGCAGCTACGCGACGATGCAGCTGACGGCGGCACCCGCTCCAGAGGCCAAGCAGAAGCCCGAGGTCATCCAGCAGGTGAAACTCGAGCCGATGTCGGTGCCGATCATCAGGTCCGGCAAGGTGAGCGGCTACATTCTTGCCCGGTTCGCATTCTCGGCAACTGAGCACACGCTCAAGGACCACCGCAACGTGCTGACGCTATATTTCAGCGAGGCGGCGTTCAAGACGATCTACGAGGAGCCCGACTTCGACTTCTCGGCGCTGAAGCCGGTGCAGATCGACGGGTTGCGCCAGCGCATCGTCGCCGCGACCAACGAGCGGGCGGGAGCACACGGCATCAAGGACGTGTTCGTGGAGAACCTGAGCTTCCTCACGCCGGAGGAGGTCCGGACGCCGCCGTCTCGATAGCGGCGGGCGCGCCGGTGAGCGGCGCCAAGATGTCGTGCGGAGGCGGCAACGGCTAGCGAACGCCGGGTCGAGGGAGGTCGGCGGAGATCGGCACTATGCGTGAAGCGGAGGTCATTACCATGAAGACGGCACTGATGGGCCCTCACGAGCTCACGTACGACTGCCTGGAGCGCGAGCTTCCGGCGGGCCGGGCGGGCGCGTTCGCGCTCGGACACGTCGACGGGGCCGGAAATTTCAGGGTTCAGCGCGTCGGGCGGGATGAGCAGGATCTGCGCAGATGTCTGCAGGCGTTCATCGGCTCGAGCAACAAATTCAAGTATGTCCTGACGGCGACGGCACGCGAGGCCTTTGAGCGGGAGTGCGAGCTGTTCCACGCGCTCCGGCCGCCGAGCAACTTCACGCACCCTGATCGTCCGCGGGGCTCAGACTGGCGATGCCCCCGCTGTTTCCAGTTCCATCTTTGAGCAGCTCGAGCACGTCGCGCAGCGCGGCGCGATACCCGAGGTGCCAGTAGGCGCGCTCCGGCGTGCCACGATCGAGGTGCAGCTGATCGAACTGGGCATAGGGCGCCTCTTCCTCGAGCCAAGCGTCGAGGCCGGAAAGACGGTGAGCGAGAATGCTCTCTGGTGCGATCTGTGTCATGCAATCGACTATCGGCGCCGGGCTTTGACAAGCCACTAAAGATAAAATTGCAGCAAACTTGTTGGTGAACGAACGGTTACCGTCCGTGCCGCCGCAGCACGGTAGTCCGTCGGCAGGAGCCGCGTGGAGCAGGGCGCACGAAGGGGAGCGTATCAGGCTCGCTCGCCCGCCCGGACGGAGGCGTCGTCGCGGCGGCTGTCGGACTCGCGCTCGTCGGGGCCGCCAGTCGGACGCATATCGCGGATGGAATCGAGCAGCGTCATCCAGGCGAGAAGGCTCGGGTCGGTGCCCCCGAGGCCGGCAACGGCACCGCCCGGCGCGCCCGGCTGTGGAGGATTCTGTGGGGGGCCCTGCTCGGCCCGCGCCAAACCGGCAACAGTCGGCGCGGGATTGTGACCGCCCGACGCGTCGAGCCGCATCCCGCTGGCCATTCGCCGGTACGCGAGGGCGCTCAGGCCGTCGGGCAAGGACGTCGCAGCGGTACGCGTCGCTGCCCCGGGTGCGCCGGCAGCCTCGGCAAACGACGGACGGGCTTCCGGCGTCCCGGGTACGGCGCCCCGCCCCGCCACCGCATCGCCGGCAGTGGACACGCCTCCCGGCTCCGACCCGATCCACGCCATCTCTGCGAGCCGCCGGCGGACGAGCCCCGGCAGCGTCTCGCCCCCGGCCTTGGTGTACTCGACGAAGCGCGCCTTGACGGCCTCGATGTCGTTGCCGCGCACCGCGTCGCCGAGCCCGCTCGAGATCCACCGCGTGCCGGCGTTGAAGGTCAGCGACGTCAATGCGGCCTTGGTTCCCTCGTCCCAGCCCTTGGCGTGCTTCTCGACGATGGCGCGCGCCTCGGCGATCTCGGCAGCAAAGCGCTGCTCGGCGACCTCCTTCGTGATCTGCTCGCCCGGATAGAGCGCGCGCGTGCCGAAGCCGTTGCTGTGCTGCGCGTGGTCCCACTTGGCCTCGCGGGTATAGCCCTCGAACGTCTTGATCTTCGACAGATAGAGGTCGTTCATCCGCGGACCGCCTTCCTGTCCTCGGCCGCGGGCTTGGCTGCCTGGGCGTTGCGCATCTCGGCGAGCTGGGCCGCCAGATCGCTGAAGGCGTTCTTGGCCGGCGGGTTGTCGGGGTGCTGCTCGAGCGTGCGGTAGAGCAGCGGCGCAACCGCGACCGCCTGGTCGAGCTCGGGGTCCGCACCGGGCTTGTAGGCCCCGACCGCGCGCAGATCGCGCGTCTCCTCGAAGCGCGAGATGATCGCGCGGAGGCGTCGGACGAGCTCGGCCTCTTCCTTGCTCCAGGCGAGGTGGGCCAGGCGCGAGATCGAGGCCAGCGGGTTGACCGCGGGATAGCGGCCCTGGTCGGCAATCGAGCGGTCGAGAACGATGTGGCCGTCTAGGATGCCGCGTACGCTGTCGGCCACCGGCTCGTTGTGGTCGTCGCCGTCGACCAGTACCGAGAAGAGACCCGTGATGGAGCCGGAGTCGGGGCGGCCCGGACCCGCCCGCTCGAGCAGGCGGGGCAGCTCGGCAAACACGGACGGCGCATAGCCGCGAGCCACCGGGGGCTCGCCGGCGGCCAGCGCGACCTCCCGCTGCGCGTGGGCAAAGCGCGTCAACGAATCGACCACGAGCAGAACGTCGTCGCCGCTGTCGCGAAAATACTCGGCCACCGTGGTCGCGGTCTTGGCGGCGAGCTTGCGCATCATCGCGCTTTCCGAGCTCGACGCCACGACGCACACCGTCCGCGCCTTGTGGGGCGCGATGACGTCCTCGAGAAACTCGCGCACCTCGCGCGCGCGCTCGGCGACCAGCGCCACGACGATCGTCTTGAAGGCCGCGGCCCGGGTCAGCATCGACAGCAACGTCGACTTGCCGACGCCGGCTCCGGCGAAGATGCCGATGCGCTGGCCGGCGCAGATCGGCGTGAAGATGTCGATGACGCGCACCCCCGTCGTAACCGGGGTCTTGATGCGATCGAGCGCCATCGGCGCGATCGGCTCGTGATCGATCGGGTAGGGCTGCCGGCCCTCCGCCATCGGACCAACCCCGTCGATGGGACGCCCCAGCGCGTCGATGACGCGCCCGAGCCAGCTCTGGTCAGGACGGATCACGAGATCGTCGCGGATCCAGGCGCGCGTGCCGAGGCTCAGCCGCGGCGACGAGGTGAAGAGCTTGATCGTCGCCGCATTGGGCTGGATCGCGATGACCTCGCCGACCCAGCGGCCGTTCGACGTCTCGACCTCGACGCAGGAGCCGAGCTCGACGTGCGTCTCGAGCCCGCTCACGCGGATGTGGCTCGGCGTCACCTCGTTGACGAGCCCTCCATGGCGCTTCAGCGGCAGGCCATTCGGGTAGTTGCCGAGAAGCCGGGCCAGCGCGGCGAGCGGATCCTGTTCGGCAGCGGCGATGCGAAGCGGAGCGGTCTGCACGGGTGGCGGTCTCGATCCATGTCCATGACGCGGAGGGCACGCGGACTTCGGGCGCTACGGCGCGCTTGGGCAACGGGCCGCGGCGGTCAGCGGCCGCTGCCGAGCGCCTTGATGCCTTCGCTGAGCTGCCGGTCGGACCGGTCCATGCTGGACGACAGAGCCTCGAATGCGCGCGATACCGAGATCAAGCGCGTGATCTCCTGCACCGCGTTGACGTTCGAGCTCTCGATGAAGCCCTGCAGGACGCCGTTCTGGCCGAAGTCGACCACCGGCTCGGCGGCACGGTCGGAGACGAACGCCGCCCCCTCGTAGCGAGTCAACTTCGCGTCGGCCGGAATGCGATAGAGGCCCAGCGTCCCGACCGTGCTGCCGTTCTGGCTGATGACGCCGGTGCGTCCGATCTCGACGGGGCCGCGCGCGGCGTTGATCTGGATCGGCGCTCCGCCGATGTCGAGCACCGGCTGGCCGGACATGGTCTCGAGCTCGCCGTTGGCCGAGATGCGCATGCGACCGTCGCGCGTGTAGACGGTGCCGGCAGGGGTGCCGACGGCGAGGAACGCCTCCCCCTGCACCGCCACATCGAGCGGCCCGCCGGTCTGCACCAGCGGCGCGGCGCCGCGCGAGAAGGTCGCCTCGCCGCGGCCCGCGTACGAAACCTGGGTGCCGGCCTGCCGTGACAGCACGGTCTCGAACGTCACGTTCTCGGCCCGGAAGCCCGGCGTCGAAGCGTTGGCGACGTTGTTGGCGACGGTATCGAGCCGCCGCTGCAGCGCGAGCTGACCCGACAGGGACACGTAGAGGCCGGCTTCCATCATGGGGCTATCGTCCGGTGCGGAGGTTCTGGACCTTGGTCAGGAGGTCGTTGTCGAAAATGTTGCTCGAGCCGGACAGCAGCGCGTTCGGCGCTGCCGTGGAGTTGGTCGGTGGGTTCTCGATGTCCCATAGCGCGGTGAAGCGCTGCAGCAGCCTGTCGAGCTTCTCGGGTTCCTTCAGCCCGGCGACGTCGAGCTTCTTGGTGATGAGCGCCGCCTGCTTCTCGATGTCGAGGGTCCCGGTGGCCGCCGGAATGCCGAGCGCGACCTGTGTCACCTTGAGCAGCGCCCGGTCCGCCAGCAGCGAAAACGCGTTTGTGGCCGACGGCGCCTTCCTCTGGAAATAGAGGGCCAGTCGAAGCCCCTCGTTCGTCGCCCCCGCCTGGAGCTCCAGGGATTGGCGGACATAGCGGTCGGCGGTGCCTTGCTGGGTCCGCGAGAAAGCGGTCGCCGTGCCGCCGTAGCGCGCGAAGTTGAAGACCTGGACGAACTCGCGGTAGCGCCCGTCGGCAAGCCGATTTGCGAAGCTGTCGTTGCGGTCGATCCCCTCGGTGAGGACTTTCCGCATGAAGGCCTTGGCATAAGTCATGTCCTCGAGACCGTAGGCGCGCATGGCGTAGGTGTAGACGCGGTCGTCCTTCAGGAAGTCGTCGAGCGATTTGATGTTTCCGATCCGGGACAGATAGTAGTCGGTCTCGCGCTTTACGTCCGGCCGCGCTGCGGTCTGCTTCAACGACCTGTCGAGGTCGGAAGTGATCATTCGATAGCTGACCGGTGTCGAGAACAAGATGCGCCTCCCGAAGCTGGACGATCGGAACCCAATCGAAACTCTGTTGCCTGACGCCGCTTGCACGAGGCTGACGCCCGCGCTCGATTGCACCGGCATCGCGCAAGGTTCCAGGCTCACGCAAGCGTTTCACTGGAGTGTCGGCGTGGGGTTCCGTAACCGAGGAAAGATTTCTGAACCATGACCATAATCATCGGTCTTGTCGTCACTCTGGGCTGCGTGCTCGGCGGGTTCGCCGCGATGGGTGGACACGTCGAGGTGATCTGGCAGCCCTGGGAGTACGTCATCATCCTCGGCGCCTCCCTCGGAACCTTCATCGTTGCCAACCCGATCAAGGTGATCAAGGACACCGGCGTCGGCATCGGCCAGGCGCTGACGGACGCGGCGCCCAAGAAGGAGGACTACCTCAATACTCTGGGATGTCTCTTCGTGCTGATGCGCGAGCTGAAGTCGAAGTCGCGCAGCGAGGTGGAGCGGCACATCGACAACCCGGCCGAGAGCCCGATTTTCACGTCGTTTCCGAAGCTGCTCAAGGATCCCTACCTGGTCACCTTCATATGCGATTACTTCCGGCTGATCCTGATGGGCAACGCGCGCACCCACGAGATCGAATCGCTGATGGACGAGGAGATCCAGACCATGCGCGCCGACAAGCTGAAGGCCTACCACGCGTTGCAGGCAGTTGCCGACGGCCTGCCGGCGCTCGGCATCGTCGCGGCGGTGCTTGGCGTGGTGAAGGCGATGGGCTCGCTCGACAAGCCACCGGAGATCCTCGGCGCCCTGATCGGTGCGGCACTGGTCGGCACCTTCGCCGGCATCTTCTTCTCGTACGCGGTCTTCGCCCCGATCGCGACGCAGATCAAGATCGTGCGCGACAAGCGGATGCGCCAGTACGTCGTCGTCAAGCAGACCCTCCTCGCGCTGATGAACGGCGCCATGCCGCAGATCGCCGTCGAGCACGGCCGCAAGGCCATCTCGTCGTCCTATCGCCCCAACGTCGACGAGCTCGAGCAAATGACGCTGACGGCCGGCACGGGCGGCGGCGGCGAGGCCGTGAAGAAGGCGGCATGACCAGGATTGGGATGAGGCAAGGCAAATGACATCTGGATCCATGGGCGACGACTACGCCGGCTTGATCGAGGACGTGAGGGCCGATGCGCCGGCGCAGATCGGGCAGGCGCTCACGGGCGGCGACGGGCGGCCGCGCGGCGAGGAAAGCTGGGGTGCGCGAGGACGCGATGCCGTGATGCGCATTCCCGTATCGGTCCGCATCGTGCTCGGAGCGGCGAAGATGCCGGTCTCGAAGCTGATGAGCCTCAATCGCGGCTCCATCATTCCGCTGGACCGCAAGGTTGGCGACCTCGTCGACATCGTCGTCAACGACCGCGTGGTCGCGCGCGGCGAGGTTGTGGTGGTGGACGAGGACGCATCGCGGTTCGCGGTCTCCATCCGAGAGGTCGTGCACTCGACCGAGGGTTGAGCCGCGCGGCGTCTCGACATCTCTTCCACCACTTGACGAGGGCCGATGTCCGAGGCGCCCGACAAGGAAGCCAAAACCGAGGAGGCCACGCCTCGGCGCGTCGACGAGGCGCTGGAGAAGGGCAACATCCCGGTCTCGCGAGAGGCGGGGCTGCTGGCATCCATTATCGGCATCGCGATCGTCGTGCAGATGCTGCCGTTTCTGTTCAGCGGCAACGCGGCGTTCGTGCTTCTGATGCTGTTCGACAAGCCGGGCGAGCTTCGGCTCGAGAACACCGAGGATGCGGTTGCGATCCTCAAGGCGGTCGGACTCGAGATTGCGCCAATCGTGCTCGCGCCGATGCTGGTGATGATGGCGCTGAGCGTCACGGCTTCGGTTCTTCAGAACCCGCCCGGCATAAAGTACGACCGCATCAAGCCGCAATTCTCGCGGGTCTCGCCCGGAAAGGGATTCCAGCGGATTTTCGGCGCGGCCGGTTTCGTCGAGTTCCTGAAGGCTCTCTTCAAGTTCGCGCTTCTGCTCGTCGTCATCGTCGTTTTCTTCAATGGCCACAAGACCGAGCTGGTGGACGCGTTGCAGATCAACCCGCGCGACGTACCAGGCGCGATCGTACGGCAGATGACGGAGCTTACGCTGACGGTCGCCGGCTACATGTTGATCCTGGTCGGTGTCGACGTCGTCTGGAGCCGGTTCAAGTGGCATGCCGACCTGCGCATGAGCAAGCAGGAGATCAAGGACGAGCAGAAGCAGTCCGAGGGCGACCCGATGGTCAAGGCGCGGCAACGCTCGCTCGCCCGCGACCGGATCCGGCGACGCATGATGGCGGCAGTGCCGCGTGCGACGGTCGTGATTGCCAACCCGACCCACTACGCCGTGGCCTTGCGCTACGTCCAAGGCGAGGCACCGGCCCCGCTGGTGATCGCCAAGGGCCTGGACCACCTCGCACTGCGCATACGCGCCATCGCCGAGGCCAACGACATCCCGGTGATCGAGGACCGCGCACTCGCCCGCTCCCTCTACGACGCCGTAGTGCCGGACCGCCCCATCCCGCCCGAGTTCTACAAGGCCATCGCCGAGATCGTCCTCTTCCTGATGACGAAGAACGCCAAGCCCACTGTCGCGCCGGCGCAGTTCGATCCGCCGGCTCCGCGGCCGCTGCTGTCCGGCTAGCGTCAGTCTCAGGCAAGACAGGCACGGTACTCAGAAGCGTGGCAGAGGGGAGGCCGACATGAAAGATTTGGCGCTGTTCTCGATTGCCTCGCAGCGGGCGCACTGGCTGGCTGCGCGCGGCTCCGCGCTCTCCAACAACATTGCCAACGCCGACACGCCGGGCTACCGGGCCCGCGACGTGGCGCCGTTCGAGGCAGCACTTGCGGCCGCCGCCCTGGTGCCGGCGCGCACCACCGCGGCACATCTGTCGCCCGACGGGCCGACCGACCGCCGTTTCGAGCTGACGCCACGCGATGCCGACACGGCCAAGCATTCGGGCAACACCGTCAGCGTCGAGACCGAGCTGACGCGGCTCGGCGAGGTCCGCTCGCAGCACTCGCTGGTGACCGGCATCGTCGGCGCGTTCCATCGCATGCTGGTCTCGAGTTCGAAGGGGTGAGCCATGGCCGATGATCTCAAAGCCGCGATCGTCGCCGCCGGCTCCGCGCTTCGCGCGCAGTCGACCCGCCTCCGCGTCGTGTCGGAAAACCTGGCTAACGCGAATGCGACCTCGGCCGTCCCCGGCGGCGATCCTTACGCCCGAAAGGTGGTGAGCTTTGCCGAGGAGCTAGACCGGGCGTCGGGCGCCTCGCAGGTGCGCATCAACACGATCAGCCGCGACGAGACGCCGTTCCGCAGCGAGTACGACCCCGGCCATCCGGCCGCGGACGCCAATGGATATGTGAAGCTCGCCAACGTCAACGCGCTGGTCGAGATGTCGGACATGCGCGAGGCCCACCGTTCCTACGAGGCAAACCTCCAGGTCGTCCGGCAGGCCCGCGAGATGGTTGGCGATCTGATTGATCTCTTGAGAGGCAAGTGATGATCGAGCCCCTGGATGGATTGTCCTTCAGACCCGTAACCCCCGCCGCGCGACCTGGCCAGGCCGGCGCTGCTGCGGCACCACGCCAGGTCGGCGGCGCCGAGATCGAAAGCGATTTCGGCGCGATGATCGGCAAGGCCGTCACCGAGCTGGCGCAGTCGCTGCGTCAAGCGGAGGCGGTGTCGATCGCCGGCATCAAGGGGACCGCGTCGACGCAGGAGGTGGTTGAGACGGTGATGGCCGCCGAGCAATCGCTGCAGTCCGCGATCGCGGTGCGCGACAAGATCGTCTCCGCCTACCTCGAGATCAGCCGCATGGCCATCTAACCGATCAGAAAGACCAGGATGCGCGCGCTTACCATTGCAGCGACCGGGATGACCGCCCAGCAGCTCAACGTCGAGGTCATCGCCAACAACGTCGCCAACATCAACACGACCAGCTTCAAGCGCGCCCGCGCCGAGTTCGTCGACCTGCTCTATCAGACGGAGCGCGCGGCCGGCGCGCCGGTTGCTCCCGGCTCGGACGTGGTGCCCGAAGGCGCGTCCGTCGGACTTGGCGTGCGCGCCGCCGCGATCCGCAACCTTCACCAGCAGGGCGGCCTGACGCAGACCGGCAACTCGCTCGACGTCGCGGTGATGGGCCGCGGGTTCCTCAGGATCACCGGCCCCGACGGCGAGACCCTTTACACGCGAGCCGGCGCCCTCAACAAGAACGCCACCGGGCAGATCGTGACGGCCGACGGCTACGTCGTGCAGCCCACCATGGTGGTGCCCCCCGAGGTCATCTCACTCAACGTCAACGAGGCCGGCCAGGTCTTTGGCGAGGTGCAGGGCAATCCTCAGCCGGTGCTGATCGGGCAGTTTTCGCTTGCAAGCTTCGTCAACGAGGTCGGTCTCGCCCCCCTCGGAGGCAATCTCTACCGCGAGACGGCGGCCTCCGGCCCAGCCACCGTCGGCGTGCCCGGCGAGAACGGCATGGGCCGCGTCAAGCAGGGCTACCTCGAGGCCTCGAACGTCGATCCTGTGAAGGAGATCACCGAGCTCATCTCGGCGCAGCGCGCCTACGAGATGAACTCCAAGGTGATCCAGGCGACGGACGAGATGATGGGCATCGTGAGCAAAGGCCTCAGGTAGCCTGCGGCAAGGACACGGTGCCAGTCGGCATCCGGTCGGAAGGGGTGGACGCCATGCGCTTCATATCGGTCATCGGGCTTGCCTTGGCACTTGCGCTTGCGCCGGACTCCGCGCAGGCGCAGGCCAACGGCATCACCGTCACCATTCCGGTGCCGAAGGTCACGATCTTTCCCGGCGACGTGCTGAGCGGCGAGGTGCTGGGCGATCTCAAGGTCGTGCTCGGCGAGAAGGCCACCGGCATGTACATCACCTCGCGCGCGGCGGTCATCGACAAGGTTGCCCGACGCACCCTGCGCGCTGGCGCCGCGATCCCCGTCAACGCCCTGCGCGACCCCTACGCCTTCAAGGACGGTCAGCGCGTGGAGATCGTGTTCGGCGCAGCCGGTCTCAGCATCCGCGGTGCCGGCGTCGCCATCGAGCCGGGCATCGTCGGCTCGAGCGCCGCTGTGCGCAACCTAGACACCGGTGTCGTCGTGCGCGGGCTCGTTCAAGCCGACGGCAGCGTGCTGTTGGGCGGTGGCTGACGTGAGACCCCCGATCCGTGCGCTTCTGGCACTCTTCCTTGTAGCGGCCGTTCCCACGGCGGCCGCGTTGGCAGACGTGCGGATCAAGGACATCACGTCGGTACGCGGCCTGCGCGCTAACCAGCTGCTCGGCTACGGCCTCGTCACCGGCCTCAAGGGCACGGGCGACAGTCTGCGCAACGCGCCGTTTACGGAGCAGTCGATGACGTCCATGCTCGACCGCATGGGCGTCAACATCCGCGGTCTCGGCGCACGCACGCGCAACGTTGCCGCCGTGATGGTGACCGCAGAGCTGCCGGCATTTGCCGTCGGCGGCAACCGCATCGACGTCACTGTGACCTCGCTCGGCGACGCCTCCTCGCTGGCCGGCGGCACGCTCATCATGACACCCCTGCACGGCCCGGACGAGCGGATCTACGCCGTAGCCCAGGGCTCGGTGACGATCTCGGGCTTCGAGGCCAAGGGGCAGAACGAAGTGCTGACCCACGGCGTGCCGACCGCGGGGCGCATCGCCGGCGGCGCGCTCGTCGAGCGGGACGCCCCGGTTGCACACGAGAAGGCACGTACCGTGCGGCTCGACCTCAAAAACCCGGATTTCACGACCGCGATCGCGATCGTGGACGCCATCAACGAGCACACCAAGACGGCCTACAAGGCCCGTGCGGCGCGCGAGGAGGGCTCGACGTCGGTCGTGGTGGACGTTCCGGGCAAGGTCAGCGTCGCACGCTTTCTCGCCGATATCGGCACCTTGTCCGTGGCGCCGGATCTGCCGGCGCGGATCATCGTCGACGAGCGCACAGGCACGATCGTCATCAGCCGCAACGTGAAGATCAGCCGCGTGGCGGTCACACACGGCAACCTGACCGTTCGCATCACCGAGACGCCGAGCGTGTCGCAGCCGGCGCCCTTCTCGAAGGGCCAGACCGTCGTCACCACGGACACCAACGTGGCCGCCGGCCAGTCCGAAGGCAACTTCGCCCTGGTCGAAGGCGTCGACCTCCAGACCCTCGTCAATGGCCTCAATCGCATGGGGCTGAAGCCGCCCGGCATCATCGCCATCCTCCAGGCAATCAAGTCGGCAGGCGCGCTGCAGGCCGATCTTGTCGTGCAATAAGGAGCCTCGAATGAGCGAGCGGACCAGAACGGGCGGGAGCTGCCGGATCGCGGATCGTGGCGTCGGGCCGGCATTCGTCGCATCGGCGCTGGCGATCCTGCTGGCCTTCTCTGGAGCGTCGGATCTCGGCGCTGCCGAGCCCGCGGCGGCCAGGCCGGCGGCGCCTGCGGCCAAGGGTCAGGCGGCGCCCACCCCCGCACAGCCTGCCGCATCGCCGCAGGCCGCACCGACCGGCCCGGCGAAGCCCGCGACTCTCGCCGAGCAGTACTGCCGCGCCGTACGCGACGCGGCAGCCGAGGCCCGCTATGCCGCGCAGGTCGCCCGGCTCGAGGCCATGAGCAAGGAGCTCGAGCAACGGCTCGAGAAGATCGAGAGCCGCGCCACTCAGCTCAAGGAATGGTTCACCAAGCGCGACGAGTTCGCCCAGCGCGCGACGGCCCAACTCGTCAGCATCTACGCCTCCATGCGGCCTGAAAGTGCATCCGAGCAGCTGACCAAGATGGACGAGGTGACGGCCGCGGCGATCCTGAGCAAGCTCGAGGCGCGTGCCGCAAGCGCGATTCTGAACGACATGCCGGCCGAGAAGGCCGCCCGCCTCGCGACGATCCTCGCCGGATCGTCGAAGAAGGCCGATGCGGGAGACAAGTCGTGACCGCCAGCCGAAAGTCAGGGATTGCGACCATCGGGCCGTCGGCAGCGCGCGGTGCGAGACCGCGCGCCCGCAGGCTCATACCGGTCCTGGCGCTGCTGATGCTCCCCGGGTGCTCCACATGGCGTCCGCTGGAGATCGCACGCGAGCCGGTGCTGAGCCCGGTCGGCGCCGGCATCACGCGGCCTCCCATCGCCGAGCCGGTCGATCTCAAGGGCGAGAACGGGTCTTTTCCAGTCGAGCCCGCCACCAGCCACAACTCCCTCTGGCGGGATCGCAGCGCGGACCTGTTCCGCGACCACCGCGCACGCCGTCGCGGCGACATCCTCACCGTCGCCGTCTCGATCAAGGACCGCGCCTCGCTCGACAACAGCTCCAAGAGATCGCGCGACGCCTCGCACGGTCTCGGCCTCGACCTCAGCCACGGCATCGACTGGCGCGGCTGGACATCGGAGGGCACGATCACCGCCAACTCGAACGTCAAATCCAACTCGGCGCACGACGGCAAGGGCGAGATCGCACGATCGGAGAACATCGACCTGCGCATCGCGGTCGTCGTCACCGAGATGCTGCCCAACGGCAACCTCGTGATCCAGGGATCTCAGGAGGTGCGCGTCAATTTCGAGATGCGCGTGGCGACCTTCACCGGCATCGTCAACATCGCCGACATCCGCGCCGACAACACGGTGCCCTACGAGCGCATCGCCGAGGCGCGCATGTCCTACGGAGGGCGGGGCCGGATGACCGAGGTCCAGCAGCCGGGCTGGGGACATCAGATCGTCGATCAGCTCAGTCCGTTCTGACGAGCAGTGGGGGCGGCCACACATGGCGCAGGAAAAAGACGGCAAAGATCAGGGCGGCGGCATGATGGGCTTCATCATTCCGCTGGTGCTCCTCGCGCTGCTCGGCGGCGGAGCAGGCGCCGGCTACAGCCTCGTCATGCTGAAGCCGCAGCCGCCGGCAGAGGCCGTGCCCGAGGCAGCGGCCGGCGACAAGGGCCACGACAACGACCATGGCAAGGACGCCAAGCACGGCAAGAAGGATGCGCATGGCGGCGACCACGGCAAGGCGGCCGCCAAGCCGGCCGGCGACGGACATGCCGAGACGGTGGTGTCTCTGAACCCGATCCTGGTGACGCTCAGCAACGCCCGCCAGAGCTTCGTTCGCGCCGAGCTGGCTGTCGTCTTCGGCCAGAAGCTGGAAGGCGACCAATCGCTGCTGATCGCCGACATGACCAGCGACCTGACGAAGTACCTCTCCACCGTAAGCCTAGATCAGATCGACTCTGCGGCCGGCCTAGAGTTCCTGCGCGAGGATCTTTCGGAAGTGGTCCAGCTCCGCTCGAAGGGCAAGGCGAGGGGCATCGTGCTCAAGTCGCTGATGGTCGAATGATGCGGATCGCGCTTCTCGCCGGGGCTGTCCTTGTGCTTCTCGCGGGCGACGCCGCCGCGCAGACGGTCAACCTGCGCGACCTGCTGCCCGACGGCCAGACCGCGACCAGCGGGCGCATCATCCAGCTCGTCTCGCTGATCACCATTCTGTCGGTGGCGCCGGGCATCCTGGTGACGGTCACCTGCTTCACCCGGTTCATCATCGCCCTGTCCTTCCTGCGCTCCGGCCTCGGCCTTCCGTCGACGCCCTCCAACATCATCCTGGTGAGCCTCGCGCTCTTCATGACCTTCTTCGTCATGTCGCCGACGCTCGACCGGATGTGGGCCGAGGGTGTGCAACCGCTGATCGAGAACAAGATCGACGAGACGGAGGCCTACAAGCGCACGACGCAGCCGCTGCGCGAGTTCATGCTGGCCAACGTCCGCGAGAAGGATCTGCAGCTGTTCATGGAGGTTGCGCGCCGCAAGAACCTGCCCGAGCCCTCGGAGCCCGGTGTCGTCGACATGCGCGTTCTGGTGCCGGCATTCATGATCTCCGAGCTCCGCCGGGGGTTCGAGATCGGGTTTCTGATCGTGCTGCCGTTCCTGGCGATCGACCTCATCGTCGCCACGCTTATCATGTCGATGGGCATGATGATGCTGCCGCCGACGGCCATCTCGCTGCCGTTCAAGATCCTGTTCTTCGTACTGATTGACGGCTGGGCCATCCTGGTCGGCGGATTGATCCGCTCGTTCGGATAGGCCCCCGCCGCGCGGGCGTGAGGAACGCGCCCGCCGCCGTCCCATAGTTAAGGCCGAACCTCGCGCCTCCGGCTCGCGGCGAGCGGCCCGCATGGCGCTGCCCAGCCATTAACGGCGGTTTAGGAGATCAAAGGTAGTTTAAAGGCCACATAGCGAACTTGGGCGCGTCCCGAGGGCATGACGCCGCTTCGCTATACCGGCCGACCCGGTATGTCCCGAGACAGTTTGCTATTTTACCTCCTCAGGGGCATCCGTACATGAACAGCATCAACACCAACTTCGCCGCGTTGACGGCTCTCGAAAGCCTCAACAATACGAACAAGAGCATGCTCGAGACGCAGAAGCGCATCTCGACGGGCTACCGCGTCGCGTCGGCGGAGGACAACGCCGCGTACTGGTCGATGGCGACGTCGATGCGCTCCGACAACAAGTCCCTGTCCGCGGTGTCCGACGCGCTCGGCCTCGGCGCTGCCACGATCGACGTCGCCTACACGGCGATGAACAGCTCGATCGAAGTCGTGACCGAAATCAAGGCCAAGCTGGTCGCCGCCCGCGAGCCCGGCGTGGACCGCTCCAAGATCCAGACCGAGGTCGACGAGCTGCAGAACCAGCTCCGCTCCATCGCCGCGTCCGCCTCGTTCGGCGGCGAGAACTGGCTGTCGGTCGACACCGGCGGCTCGGCCTACAATGCCACCGAGTCGATCGTCTCCTCGTTCAGCCGCTCGACCGGCGTGAACGGCAGCGAGGTCTCCGTCGCGACCCTCTCGGTCGACGTCGCAGGCGCGTTCCTGTTCAACTCCAACACCGACGGCGCCGGTGGCGCCGCCGACAGCGGCTCGGCTGACGCAGCCGGTCTCGGAATCCTCGGCTCCGCACGCCTCTCGATCGCCGACGCGGATGCGGCCAGCGCCGCCCGCGGCTCGGTCGATGCGGCCGGCACCATCGTGATCGCCAACTTCGACACGTCGAACGCCACGGTCGCTCCGGCCGAGCTCGACATCACGAACGCCACCGACACCCAGATCGACGACTACATCCAGGCCGTCGATGCCGCCATCTCGGAGATGACGACGGCCGCCACCGGCCTCGGCTCGGCCAAGAAGCGCATCGACATCCAGAAGGACTTCGTCTCGAGCCTGATGGGCGCGATCGACCGTGGCGTCGCTACGCTGGTCGACGCGGACATGAACGCCGAGTCGACCCGTCTGCAGGCCCTGCAGGTCCAGCAGCAGCTGGGCATCCAGTCGCTGTCGATCGCCAACTCGTCGAGCCAGAACATCCTGTCGCTGTTCCGCTAATCCTGGAACGGTTGAAAAATCGGGCGGCCCGAACCTCGTTTCGGGCCGCTTTCTTTTTGCGTTTTACCCGCAAGCTCAAGCAATTTATGCGTGGCATTATGCAACTCTATGAAATCGTCTCATAAAAATGCACAATCGCAATCCTGGCATTAAGCACTTGGATGCGAATCATGCTTTACTTTCAGCGGACTTCGGCATCGTGCTCCATAATGAGCCGATTTGCATGATTGCAGTGCCGAAGCGCCGGCCAGATCCGGAATGCCTGCCGCTCTCCCAGCATCCGGACTCCGGGTCATGCGCGACCCAGCGACACCTCACGGCATAGCCACGCCCTTCGAGCCGCCCGCCCATTCGGCGTGTCGCTTCGCGAGGCGCTGCATGCCCGCGGACGCCCGGCTGCACGAGCGCGAGCCCGCCCGCCTCTCCTGAACCTCGCACTAAGCCAGTCCCGCGTCCCAACTCAGCAACAAGAACCGCCGAACCGAGGAGCCCCATGCTTCAATCCATCAATCGCCACTGGTCGATCCCGCGCCGGCTGGCATTCATTCTCAGCGCCTGCTTCCTGCCCGTCGCGCCGCTCGCCTATGAGGCCATTAAGGGGGATCTGCAGCAGCTCGTCGTAACCGACAACGAGATCGACGGCGTCGCCTACCAGGACAAGGTCTGGAGCCACCTGCTCAATGCCGATGCCGGACGGCGCATCGAGCCGAGCAGCGAGCTGCGCGAGCTTGCGCAGCGCCACAACAAGGCCTACGAGGCCACGCAACAGTACGATGCCTTCCTCGCGTCGCAGGGCGCCAAGGACCGCGTCGAGGCGGCCGAGAGGCTGGTGCTGGCGATTGCCGGCGGATCGGGTCTGTCGCTCGATGCCGAGCCCAACACGTACTACCTCATGGAGATCGTCAGCCACCAGGCGATCCAGTTGCAGCACGCACTGAGCGGCTCGCTCGCCATGCTGCACGAGAAGCCGCAGGGCGGCGTCGATCCGCACCTCGCGATCCATGTCGCGCTGCTGGGCACGGGCGCCAAGCACGTCGCGACGCTGGCCGAGACCCTGAAGAAGACCGACGGCGGCGCCGAGCCCTACGAGAAGATCCGCGCCCACGTCCAGACGCTGGCCAAGTTCAGCGAGTGGTCCGAGGCGTTCGAGGAGAACGTGAACGGCACCGACGCCGCGGCGGTCAAGGCCGCCCTTGCCCCGATTGCACCCGCCATCGCGGGACTGTGGCAGACCGGCTCGAAGGACCTCGTTCGGCTGTTCGAGGCGCGCAAGTCGCGCATCGTCTCGCACGCCACGATGACCATGGGGATGGTGCTCGCCATCGCCCTCGCAGCCCTTGTGCTCGCCGTTGCGTTCGCCCGCTCGCTCGCCGGCAGCCTCAAGCACCAGATCGTGGCGCTCGACAAGATCAGCAACGAG
The DNA here is from genome assembly GCA_964471635.1 of uncultured Hyphomicrobium sp. Lineage (GTDB taxonomy): Bacteria > Pseudomonadota > Alphaproteobacteria > Rhizobiales > Hyphomicrobiaceae > JAKAML01. The sequence continues at coordinate 21,658 of CAYYGO010000007.1, read as the reverse complement.
GACGACACGGCCGACGTCGGCTGCCTCGACTGCACGAACGAGAGCGGCGCCATCGCCAACGCCCTGACGCGCCTCAAGGCGTCCGTCGTCGAGAGAAAGCGCCTCGCCGAGGAGGCGAAGCGGCAGGGCGAGGAGGCGGTGAACCTCAACGCGCACTATGCCCGGGAGCACGAGCGGTTCATGAAGGCGTTCCGCACCGCATCCGACCGGATGGCGGCAGGCGATTTCAAGTTCCGCATCACCGAGAAGGTCATCGACGAGTACGTCGAGATCGTCGAGGAGATGAACAAGACCGCCGAGCGGCTGGACGCGACACAGAGCGCGATCCGCGAGAGCGACAGGCGGCGCGACTTCGCGATGTCGACCATCGGCCAGTCGCTGTCGCGGCTCGCAGCGGGCGACCTCAGGGTCCGCGTCGATGCGGAGATCGCCGCCGAGTTCGAGAACCTCAAGAAGGACTTCAACGGCGCGGTCGAGCAGCTCGAGCGCACGATGACCGAGGTCAAGAGCGGCACCGAGGGCATCAAGAGCGGCACCGACGAGATCTCCCAGGCCTCCGACGACCTGTCGCGGCGCACCGAGAACCAGGCCGCAAGCCTGGAGCAGACGGCCGCCGCTGTTGCCGAGATCACCTCGACGGTCAAGAAGACCGCCACCAGCGCCGGCGCAGCACACGACGTGGTGTCGGGCGCCAAGAACGACGCCGAGCGCAGCGGCGAGATCGTGCGCCGCGCCATCGACGCCATGAGCGCCATCGAGAAGTCGTCGCAGCAGATCAGCCAGATCATCGGCGTGATCGACGAGATCGCCTTCCAGACCAACCTCCTCGCCCTCAACGCGGGCGTCGAGGCGGCACGGGCGGGCGATGCGGGCCGCGGCTTCGCGGTCGTCGCCTCCGAGGTGCGCGCGCTGGCCCAGCGGTCGGCCGAGGCGGCCAAGGAGATCAAGGGCCTGATCTCGGCCTCGACCGGCCAGGTTGCACAGGGCGTCGATCTCGTCGGGCAGACCGGCGAGGCGCTCGACCGGATCGTGCGCCGGGTTGCCGAGATCAACTCGGTCGTGTCCGAGATCGCGACCAGCGCCACCGAGCAGGCCAACGCGCTGGCCCAGGTCAACACCGCCGTCAACCAGATGGACCAGGTGACCCAGCAGAACGCCGCGATGGTCGAAGAATCGACCGCCGCCACCCGCACGCTACAGCAGCAGACCGACGAGCTGATGCGTCTCGTGGCCCGGTTCGAGATCCGCGGCGGCTCGGTGCAGCAGATCCATCGCGGCCGAGAGCAGGCGGCTCCCTCGCGCGGCGCTGGCCGTAAAGCCGCCTCGTCGGGCGCAAGACCGGCTGCCTCGGGCCACGCCAAGCAGGTCGTGAACGGCGGCTGGGAGGAGTTCTGAGATGCCGCGCAAGCGAACCAAGCGCGTCAGGCTCCCGTCGCGGCTCGATACGTCCGCCGCGACGGAGCTCAAAGAGACGCTGACCAAGGCTCGAGGGGCCGACCTGACGCTCGACGCCGACGAGGTCCGCTGGCTCGGCGCGGCCGCCGCCCAGGTGCTGGTCGCGGCGGGAGCCGCCTGGCGCAAGGATGGCAAGCGATTGTCTATTGCGAAACCGACGCCCGAGCTCGCCGACTGCGCGCGGCTCATGGGGCTCTCCGAGCAGATCATTTGATCGAGGTGTGGCCATGAGAAAGACGATACTGACCATCGACGACTCCCGGACCATGCGGGACATGCTGCGGCTGGCGCTGGTGGAGGCCGGGTTCGACGTCGTGCAGGCTGTGGACGGCGTCGACGGGCTCGATGCACTGAGCCGCTGCACTCCGGACGTCATCGTCACCGACATCAACATGCCCCGCCTCGACGGGTTCGGCGTGATCGAGGCGGTTCGCCGGGACACGAAATGGCGGGGCGTGCCGATCCTGGTGCTCACCACCGAAAGCGACGACACGAAGAAGCAGCGCGCCCGGCAGTCCGGCGCGACGGGCTGGATCGTGAAACCGTTCAATCCCGCGAAGCTCGTCGCGGCGATCAACAGGGTTGCGGCCTGAGAGACTAAGAGGGGGCGGTCCGATGGACGCGATGGCGCAAATACGCGTGACGTTCTTCCAGGAGTGCGAGGAGCAGCTCGCCGAGGTGGAGAGCGGTCTCATCGCCATGAACGATGGCGCGCACGACACGGAGACGGTGAACGCCGTGTTCCGCGCGGTGCACTCGATCAAGGGCGGCGCCGGTGCGTTCAAGCTCAACGAGCTGGTGTCTTTCGCGCACGTGTTCGAGACGGTTCTCGACCAGATCCGCTCGTCGCGGCTCGAGCCGGACGCGGATGTGCTGCGCGTCATGCTGCGCTCAGCGGACGTGTTGCAGGACCTCGTCAAGCTGTCGCAGTCGGGCGATCATATCGACGATTCGCTGTGGAGCGGGCTTGCCGGCGAGCTCGAGCGTCTGGTCAACCAGGGCGCCCCGCCGGCCGAGGCAGCAGGCCCCGCCGACGACACCGATTTCGGCTTCGAGGTCGCGATGATCTCGCTCGACGACTTCGGCGGAGGCACGCCGCCGGCCGACCCGCGCCGGCGCTTCGACATCGTCTTCAAGCCGCTGCCCGCACTCTACGAGAAGGCGAGCGAGCCGGTCATCCTGCTGCGCGAGCTGAGCAAGCTCGGCGAGCTCGCCGTGACCTGCGACACGTCTGGCCTGCCCGATCTCGACGAGATGACCCCGCGCGGCGCGTATTTCTCCTGGCGGATCACGCTGACGACCGAGGCCTCCGAGGCCGACGTCCGCGAGGTATTCGAGTTCGTCGACGGCGATTGCGAGTTGACCATCGTCGACGCCGGTCCTGTCGCCGATGTCGAAGGCACGGCGTTTGGCGGCTTTGCAGGACTTGCATCCGCCGCTGACGAGGCGGCCGTGCCGCCGGCGACCAGTGCACCCGCCGCGCCGTTGCTGCCGTCCCCCGTGGCTGCCGAGCCCACCCCGGGGCCGGCCATGACTGCCGCGCCGCCGAGCCGCGACCCGGCTCCCGCTCCGGCTGCGACCCCGGCCGAGGCGCCGGCCGCCATCCATCACCCCGAGCCTGCCAAGGACGCGACCGCCGCTCCGGCAGCGGCGACCCAGCAGCAGGCCGCGTCGATCTCGATCGCGTCGACCGGCTCATCAACCTCGTCGGCGAGCTCGTGATCAACCAGGCCATGCTCGCCCAGCGCATTCACGCCGAAGGGTATGCCGCGTCATCGAACGTGATGATCGGTCTTGACGAGCTCGAGCAGCTGACGCGCGAGATCCAGGAAAGCGTGATGGCCATCCGCGCGCAGCCGGTGAAGCCGCTGTTCCAGCGCATGTCGCGCATCGTGCGCGAGGTGTGCGAGGCGACCGGCAAGGAGGTGCGGCTGCGGACGGAAGGCGAATCCGTCGAGGTCGACAAGACGGTGATCGAACGCCTCGCCGATCCGCTGACCCACATGATCCGCAACGCCGTCGACCATGGCATCGAGACGCGCGAGACCCGTATCGCCGCCGGCAAGCCACCCGAGGGCACGGTCAAGCTTCTGGCGGCGCACCGGTCGGGACGCGTCACGATCGAGATCACCGACGACGGTGCCGGCATCAACCGGAAGCGCGTGCGCGAGAAGGCGATCAGCAAGGGCCTCATTGCGCCGGATGCGCAGCTGTCGGACTCCGAGATCGACAACCTGTTGTTCCTGCCGGGCTTCTCTACGGCCGAAGCGGTCTCCAACATCTCGGGGCGCGGCGTCGGCATGGACGTGGTGAAGCGCTCCATCCAGGCGCTCGGCGGGCGCATCTCGATCACCTCGCGGCCGGGCAAGGGCTCGACCTTTTCGCTGAGCCTGCCGCTGACGCTCGCGGTGCTCGACGGCATGGTGGTGAGCACCGCGGGCCAGACGCTGGTCGTGCCGTTGACGGCGATCTTCGAGACGCTGAAGCCGCGCGACAGCATGGTCCATTCGCTCGGCGGCAACGCGCGGGTGATCTCGATCCGCGACACCTTCGTGCCGCTGATCGACGTCGGGCGCTCGCTGGGCTTCAGCCCGTCGCAGAAGGCGGCCGCCGACGGCGTCGCCATCCTGGTCGAGAACGAGACCGGCGGGCGGCATGCGCTTCTGGTCGACGCGATCCAGGACCAGCGCCAGGTCGTCATCAAAAGTCTCGAGACCAACTACGGCAAGATCGACGGCATCGCGGCGGCGACGATTCTCGGCGACGGCCGCGTCGCTCTCATCCTCGACGTCGATACCGTCGTCTCGAATGCCTACAGCGATCCCCAACTCATGAGCCTTGCCCTGCACCAAGGAGCCAGCATCCAATGACGCCCCAGACCGCAACCGACAGCATCTCCCTTCCCGGCCTCGGACGTGGCAGCTCCGCGCCGGGCGGCAACGAGCTCGTGGCTTTCCGCATCGGCCGGCAGGAGTTCTGCGTCGACATCATGACCGTGCGCGAGATCCGCGGCTGGACCCAGGCCACGCCGCTGCCGCACTCGCCGCCCTATGTGCGCGGCGTCATCAACCTGCGCGGCACGGTGCTGCCGGTCATCGACCTCGCTGTTCGCTTCGGCTTCGAAGCCCGCGAGCCGTCGGTGCGCAGCGTCGTCATCGTGACACAGGTCGGCAGTCAGCTTGTCGGCCTCCTGGTCGATGCCGTCTCCGACATCCTCGCGACCTCGGCCGACAACATCCAGCCGACGCCCGACGTGGCGTCCGAGCTCGCGACCAAGTTCGTGCGCGGCGTGCTGGCGATCGAGAACCGCCTGATCAGCCTCATCCAGCTCGACGACGTGCTGCCTCAATCCCATCGGGACGTGGCATGACACGCACGTCAAACGCGAGCCATGCCCCGGACATCGAGCCATCGGTGCCGGGCGGCTTCGCATTCACCGCGGATGACTTCGCGGACATCGCCAACATCCTGCGCGCCGAAGCCGGCATCGACCTCGGTTCGTCGAAGTCGACGCTCGTCTATTCGCGGCTGGCCAAGCGCCTGCGCATGTCCGGACTGACCTCGTTCGCCGCCTATCGCGAGCGCATCCGCGACGATGCGGCCGAGCGCCAGGCCATGATCGACGCTTTGACGACAAACACGACGAGCTTCTTCCGCGAGCCGCATCACTTCGAGCACCTCAGATGCGACGTGCTGCCCGCCCTCATGTCGGCTGCGCGAGGCGGCCGGCGCGTCCGTCTGTGGTCGGCAGCGGCCTCCAGCGGCCAGGAGCCCTACTCCATCGCGATGACCGTGCACGCCGCCGATCCCGAGGCCGCACGCCGCGACGTTCGCATCCTCGCGACCGATATCAACGCCGAAATGATCCGGTGCGGGCTGAGCGGCTTCTATGATGAAGATGGCGTCCAGGGCGTGCCTGGCGCCATGCTGAAGCGCTACTTCACGCGCACGAGCGACGGAGCGCGACAGGGCTACACCGCGACGGCGGAGATCAAGCAGCTGATCGCCTTCCGGCGGCTGAACCTGCTCGAGAGCTGGCCGATGCGCGGCCTGTTCGACGTCATTTTCTGCCGCAACATCGTCATCTACTTCAACGCCGAGACGCAGGCCCAGCTATGGACCCGTCTGGCCTCGAAGCTGGCAATGGGCGGCCATCTCTACATCGGCCATTCCGAGCGCCTCATAGGCCCGTCGGCGAAGAGTTTCAAACCGGTAGGCGTGACAGCGTACCAAAAGGTGGCGGAGGACAAGCCATGAAAAAAATACGCGTTCTGGTCGTCGACGATTCCGCGACCATGCGTGGCCTCATCGCACAGACGCTCGCCCGAGAGGCCGACATTGACGTGGTCGGAGAGGCCGCGGACCCGCTCGAGGCGCGCCAGGCCATCAAAACCCTCGACCCGGATGTCGTGACGCTCGATATCGAGATGCCGCATATGAGCGGCCTCGACTTCCTCGAGAAGATCATGCGGCTGAGACCGACACCCGTCATCATCGTCTCGACGCTGACGAAGCGTGGCGCGGAGGAGACGCTGCGGGCGCTCGAGATCGGCGCCATCGACTGCATAGAGAAGCCGAGACCGGGCAACGAGGACGCCTTCGCGGAGCTTGCCGTCCGCATCCGCATCGCGTCGCGGGCGAGAGTGGGCACCGTGGTGCCGCAGGCCGCACCGGTCGCCCGCGGCCCAGCCACGCGCGAGAGCCCCGCTGGCGTCAACGGCGCTCGCTCCGACCAAGTGATTGCTATCGGCGCCTCGACCGGCGGCGTCGAGGCCTTGATCGCCGTGCTCGCCGAGTTCCCGAAGTCGTGCCCTCCGACCGTCATCGTGCAGCACATGCCGCCGGTGTTCACGACGACCTTTGCGCAGAGGCTCGACCGCCTGTGCGCCGCGGAGGTTGTGGAAGCCTACAGCGGGGCCAAGCTGGCGCCCGGCCGCATCTACCTCGCCCCCGGCGGTGATGCTCACCTCGAGATCGCCGGCGGCCGCGACATGCATTGCCTGCTGCGCAAAGGCGAGCGCGTGAACCACCACTCGCCGTCGGTCGACGTGCTGTTCCAGTCGGTCGCGCGCGCCTGTGGTCCTAATGCAGTCGCCGTTCTGCTGACGGGCATGGGACGGGACGGGGCACAGGGCATGCTCGATATGCGCCGGGCGGGTGCCCGCACCATCGCGCAGGACGAGCATACCTGCGTCGTCTACGGAATGCCGAAGGCTGCCGTCGAGATCGGCGCCGCTGCCCGCCAAGTCCCCCTCGGCGCGATCGCGCGGGAGATCTTCGGCATCTCTGCCGCCGCCGACGGTGCCGCAAGCCGAGCATCGAGAAAGGCCGGATCGCAATGAATGTCTCCGGAAACCGCGTAAACTTGTTTCAGGGCGAGTACTACGTCTCCCGCGATCCCGAACAGGTCGTGTCGACGATCCTCGGCTCTTGCGTTGCCGCGTGCGTTCGCGACCCGATCGCAGGCGTCGGCGGCATGAACCACTTCCTGTTGCCGGGAACGGTCGGTGGTCCACGGGTGCCGGCGTCCGAAGCCGTCGGCGTGCATCTGATGGAGCTGCTGATCAACGGACTGCTGCGCGAGGGTGCGCGGCGCGACCGCCTCGAGGCGAAGCTGTTCGGGGGAGCTCGGACGGTGCAGGGATTGTCGGATATCGGCGGACAGAACGTGGCCTTTGCCACCAAGTTCCTGGCCGCCGAAGGGATCGCCGTACGCCCGGGGAGCACGGGCGGCAACTCGGGTCGACGGCTACAGTTTTGGCCCGCAACGGGTCGCGTCCGGCAGAGCTTCATAAGCCCGAGCGCGGCCGAGCTGGATCCGCCGCAGCCGATCACCGTCTGCATTCGCCCCAACGCCGGCGAGCTCGAGCTGTTCTGAAGCAATAAACGTCTGCAGGGGGGGAGACATGACAACGGCAGGCACCGCCGACGCGACGGCAATGAAAGAGGTTCTCCAGCGGCTGGCCGGAGAGCTGGCCGGGCTGTCCGATATTACGGGCCGCATCCAGGACGCGACGCTGCATCTTGCGGTGTCGAGCGATACCCGCCACATCGAGACGCTCCAGGAGCTCGATGCGCTGCACCAGCACATGAACCAGCTTTCGGCTTTCATCGCCGCGTTGTCGGCAACGGTGCCGGACGCGTGGTGTGTCGGCATCGACGAGGCCGCGGCACAGATCAACATCGCACAATTGTCGCTGCGGCTGCGGGGCCACGCGACCGGGCCAGCGGCTGCGAGCACGGGCGATGGCGAGGACGAGCCCGAGTTCTTCCTGCCGGTCGATGAGCCGCTGCAGCAAGCTCCGGGCGAGCCCGACCGCAATGCAAACGTCTGCCGGGCTTACTTCGCCACGGCCGGAGCCTAACGGAGCGGCGGGGCAGGCTTCACCGCCGCGCCGCCCGATTGCTGGAATGCGTCCGGATCGCCAAGACAAAGCCCCCGCAGGCGTTCGAGCGCCGGCGGGGGCCTTTTTCGTTCGACGACGCCACCAGGAGCGGCGCGGAGCCTCAGACGAGCTTGCCGGTGACCGCCTCGATGCAGCCTTTGAGGCTCTCGGGCGTGAACGGCTTCATCAGAAAATTGTTGAGCCCGAACTTCTTGCCTTCCTGGATGATGGCCTTGTCGCTGAGGCCGGTGACAAGGATGAAGCCGACGCGGCGCGTCGGAGCGTATTCGCGCAGAGCGCGCAACAGGCCGATGCCGTCGAGCTTCGGCATCTGCATGTCCGAGATGACCAGCGGCGCCGGCTTGGCCATCATCACTTTCAGCGCCTCCTCGCCGTCCTTGGCGACGCGATGGTTCATGATACCGCAGGCGTCGAGCGCACCGCAGATCAGCGCACGGCTGGTGCTCGTATCGTCGACGACGAGGACCTCAAGCTGGTTCAGGAACGGCACGTCGTTCAACTCCCTCTGGTCGGTCGTCGTGGCGGCTCCCGATCGAGCCGCGCATCGCGTCCTTCTTGTCGCGCCGGAGCCCTGATGCAGCGCACAGGGTCCCTATTCGACACTCATTATTATCGGCCGATCCGCCTAACAAACCGTCGCTTCAACCGGAACGGTTCGATCAAATCGCCAACAAGCCGGCGACTCGATCCCATTGGCAGTCGGCATCACTCTGTCACACGCGAACCTTGAGTCAGGCTCACGTCGAGCACGATCTAGAAGCCGTCGAACGGGCACATCGGCCGCCTGAACGACCTGGCACCCGGCGGCCCCTGTTGCGAAAGCGCTGCGCACAGCGGAACAGCGCACGGCAAGCGATGTTTTGAGTGGCATCGCGTCAAGCTCAGGCTATTCTGACAACGATTCGGGGAGTGTTCGGCCGTGCCGCAAGGCGAGGCATACGAGCGCTCAGCCGACGGCAGGTTGTGTAAGCGTTCACCCGCATACAGCGGTCTTGGATCTTGATGCGTCCGCGCACGGTCCGAGGGCATGACGCCGAACCGCTGTGCCGGCCAGTCCGGTATGTCCCCAAGCTCGCGACGACAACACCCAGTGGGGCATACACATGAACAGTATCAATACGAACTTCGCCGCTCTGACGGCTCTCGAGAGTCTGAACCAGACCAACAAGATGATGCTCAAGACGCAGGAGCGCATCTCGACCGGCTACCGGGTCGGCTCCGCCGAGGATAGCGCCGCCTACTGGGCCATGGCGACCTCCATGCGCTCGGACAACAAGGCCCTCTCGGCCGTTTCCGACGCGCTCGGCCTCGGCGCCGCCACCATCGACGTCGCGTACACCGCGATGAACAGCTCGATCGACGTCGTCACCGAAATGAAGGCCAAGCTGGTTGCCGCCCGCGAGCCCGGCGTGGACCGCTCCAAGATCCAGACCGAGGTCGACGAGCTGCAGAACCAGCTCCGCTCGATCGCGTCGTCGGCCTCCTTTGCCGGCGAGAACTGGCTGTCGGTCGACACCGGCGGCACCGCCTACAACGCTTCCGAGACGGTCGTTGCCTCGTTCAGCCGCTCGGCCGGCGTCAACGGCGCCCAGGTTCAGATCTTTACGCTCTCGGTCGACATCTCCTCCTCGTTCCTGTTCAACTCGAACACCGACGGCGCCGGTGGCGTCGCCGACAGCGGCTCCGCTGACGCCGCCGGATTGGGTCTGCTCGGCTCGGCACGCCTGTCGATCGCCGACGCGGACGCAGCGGGCGCCGCTCGCGGATCGGTCGATGCGGCTGGCACCATCGTCATCGCCAACTTCGACACGGCGAACGCCACGGTGGCTCCCGCCGAGATCGACGTCACGAACGCGACGGACACCCAGATCGACGATTTCGTCCAGGCGGTCGACACCGCGATCCAGGAAATGACCAGCGCTGCCACCAACCTCGGCTCTGCGAAGAAGCGCATCAATATCCAGAAGGACTTCGTCTCGAGCCTGATGAGCGCCATCGACCGTGGCGTCGCGACACTGGTCGACGCCGACATGAACGCAGAGTCGACGCGTCTCCAGGCACTTCAGGTTCAGCAGCAGCTCGGCATCCAGGCTCTTTCGATCGCCAACTCGTCGAGCCAGAACATCCTGTCGCTGTTCCAGGGCTGAAAACGGCATAAGCGCGATCGCGGGAGTCATTTCCGCGATCGCCTTCTTGGCCTCCGCAGGTCACGGCTGGCGGAGCGGCTGGATGCGGCGCGCCGCACCTAGCCGGCCGCGAGCGTCCTCGGATCGCAAGCCGCCGATGCGGGCCAGAGCCTCGCGCCACTCAAATTCTCGTCCCGATTGCCACACCCGCACAGCATAGCTGTGCGGGTGATCGTCCGTGCTCCGGCTGTTCAACCTCGCGCAAGCTTCGGAGCGGAAACAAGTGCAGGGGTTTTCCACACTGCACTCTCCGCGGCGGACATGATCAGCAGCAAGCAACTCGCTCAGCTCGGGACGAGCCTAGGTAAGCTCGGCGCACGCCGTATCGCGGTTCTCGCCGCTGTCGGCCTTGTCGTCGTCGCCGCAGTCGGCGTCGCCGCCTACTACCTTGGCCGGCCGGCCATGCAGCCGATCTATACCGGCCTCTCAAACCAGGACATCTCGCGTATCACGGCCGCGCTCGCCGAGGCGGGCGTTCCGTTCGACGTGAACGAGCAGCGCACGGCGGTGCTGGTGCCGTTCGGGCAGACGGCGCGGGCGCGCATATTGCTGGCGCAGAAGGGGCTTCCGGCCAGCTCGCGCGCGGGCTACGAGTTGCTCGACCAGCTCGGATCGATGGGCCTGACCTCCTTCATGCAGGAGATTACCCGGGTCCGTGCGCTGGAAGGCGAGATCGCCCGGACCATCCAAGCTCTCGACGGCGTCGGTGCCGCGCGCGTCCACCTCGTGCTGGCCGACCCCGGCTCGTTCCGCAGAGAGCGCCGCGACCCCTCGGCCTCGGTGCTGCTGCGCATCAACGAGGGTTGGACCACCGGCGCCGCCCAGGCCGTCCGCCACATCGTCGCCGCGGCCATTCCCGGCATGAAGCTCGAGCATGTCAGCGTGGCGAGCACCGACGGGCGCGTGCTGGCAAGCGGCGGCGACGAGCGCAGCCTCGGCTCGATGAAGCTCGCCGAGATGGAGCGCTCGATGGCCGTCGAGCTCGAGGAGCGGGCAAGCCGCACGCTGGCGCCGACCCTCGGCGCCAAGAACTTCCAGATCAGCGCCACGGTACGCCTCGACGTCGACCGCCAGCAGATCAACGAGACGGTCTACGATCCGAAGTCCCGCGTCGAGCGCTCGGTGAAGATCACCAAGCAGTCGGGATCCTCCGAGGACGGCGGCAACAAGGCCAACGTGGGCGTCGAGGCCAACGTTCCGAACGAGGAGCCGGGCTCCGGCGACCGCGACAAGCGCCGCCAGCGCGAGGACCGGCGCGAGGAACTCGTCAACTACGAGCTCAACACCAAGACGGTGCAGACGGTGCGGGAAGGCTATCGCGTCCAGCAGCTCGCGGTCGCGGTCGTCATCAGCCGCAAGCAGCTCGCCGCCACCTTGGGGCCAAACCCGACCAATGCCGACATCGATGCGCGTCTCGCCGAGCTGAAACGGCTCGTCGCCGCCGCGACCGGAGCAAACGTCGAGCGCGACGACCGCGTCGAGATCTCCGCCGTCGACTTCGACGACAAGAACGCGAACCTGGCTCCCGTCGCCGGTCCCGGCATCGTCGACTACATGATGATGAACATGGGTACGGCGATCAACGCGCTGGCCCTGCTCGGTGTGGTGTTCGTGGTGGTCTGGTTCGGCCTCAGGCCGCTGACGCGCCTAGCGGACCCGGCCGAGGCCGCAGGTGCGCCCGTCGACGGCGGCAACCTGCTTGCAGGCGGAGGGTTTGCGGGCGGAGACGGCGCCATGCAGCTCGACGGGCCGGGAGGCTTCGGCGGGGGCGGCTTCGCGTCCAGCGGCTTCGCCGGCGACGCTCTCGCGGATCAGTCGGAGACGCCCGGCAAGCGCGGCCAGTCCAATCCGGTTCGCGACAAGCTCGTCTCGATGGTCGATTCCGATGATGCTGAGGTCACCAAGGCCCTGAAAGACTGGATGAAGGAGGCACAGGGAGCATGATGCGTCAGCCGCTGCATCGGTTCCTGGAAGAGTTTGGCTCGGATGTCAGCTCGGGCCCGCCGCTCGGCGGCTTTCGCCCCCAGGTGGTCGAGACAAAGCCGCCGCAGCCCGATCCCGTGATCGCGCAGCTGCAGGAGTCTTACGCGCGCGGCTACGAGGACGGAGAGGCCAAGGCCCGGTCAGAAGCGGAGGCACAGGCGGCCGAGCTCGCCGCCGACTTCGACCGCCAGCTCGAGGAGGCCAAGCGGGCGCTCGGCCAGGACATCGCCAAGCGGCTGGCCGTCGAGTTGCGGGGCGGCATCGAGCGCGCAGAGGCCCGGCTCGCCGCACATGTCGCGGCCGTCCTGATGCCGGTCCTGGAGACGGCGCTGGCCGAGTCCGCGACACGCGGTCTTGTCGACGAGATCGGCGGCATGCTGCGCTCGCGACAGAGCATGACCATCGAGGTCAGCGGTCCCGAGCCCCTCGTCGATCGCGTCCGGCAAACGATAGAAGCAAGCGAAATGCTTAAGGCGGCGATCACCGACATTCGCTTTTCCAGCGGTCCCGGACCCGAAGTCAGGGTAGCTCTCGCAGACTCGATCGTCGAAACCCGGCTCACAGAGTGGCTCGCGCGCATCAAGGAGGTCGTCGGCTGATGTCGAATGGTGGTGACGCGCGCGCCGAGGAGATCATCATCGTCCGTCGCCGCAGCGGCGGCGAGGACGAAGGGCACCACGGCGGCGCCTGGAAGATTGCTTTCGCAGATTTCATGACCGCGATGATGGCCTTCTTCCTGGTGATGTGGCTGATCAACGCCTCCAACACGGAGACGCGTGCCGCCGTCGCGAGCTACTTCAATCCCATCAAGCTCGCGGACAACGTGGCCCGCAAGAAGGGCATCCAGGACGTCGACGAAAAGCCCAACCCGAAGGGTGCCGCGACCAGCGATACCGACGGCGAGAACCAAAAGGACAAGGACAAGGAGAAGGGCGGCAAGTCGGCCGAGGGCAAGGCGAAGGCCAAGGACACCGCGGCCGGCGGCGTCGACAGCGCATTCGAGGAGCGTCACCGGATGGCGCTCAACCTCGAGAAGTCGTCCTCCAGCACCAAACGCGACGACGGTCTCGGCAAATCGGGCACCGCCGCGGAGGCCGGACGCGCGTTCCGCGACCCGTTCAATCCGTTGGCCGCGAGCCGCATGCTGGCGACGGAGACTCCGCCTGCCGCCGGCGAGGACGTGGCAATCGCCGTCAAGAAGCCGAAAACCGCAGCGCTCGACAACCCGCTCGCGACATCCGAGGACGCGAAAGCCGACTCCGCGGCGAAGGCTCCGGCACCCGGCTCCGTCGCGGCACCCGCAGCGCCGGGCTCGGCCGCAGAGGTGGCCAAGGACGCGGCTGCCAAGGCCGCCAGCGGAGGAGCCGCCGCCACGGAGGGCAGTGAGGCTGCCCAGCCCGGCGGAGCCGCAGCCGCCAAGGCTGCCGAGGGGCAGGCCGCAAAGGCGACGGCTGCTCGCGTGCTGCGGGACGTGCGCACCATCTCAGAGCAGCTCGGCGCGACGGGTGGACCTGGCATCGACGTCGCCATCGAGGGCGACAACGTCGTGCTGAGCCTGACCGACACCAGCACGTTCGGCATGTTCGGCGTCGGCTCGGCCGATCCCAATGGTCAGCTCGTCAAGCTGCTGGAGAAGATCACCCCCGTGATCCTCGCCAACAGCAACGCCATCGTGGTGCGCGGCCATACCGACGCGCGGCCGTTCCGCCTCGACGCCAAGAACAACAACTGGCGGCTGTCGATGTCGCGCGCCGAAGCAGCCTACGAGGTGCTGGTGAAGTCGGGCGTCGACGAGAAGCGCATCGAGCGCATCGAGGCGCACGCGGACCGCAAGCTCAAGGTCGACAGCGATCCCCAGGCGGCGGGCAATCGCCGCATCGAGATCCTGCTGCGCCAGGCCAAGACATGAAGCGGGGCGCGGCATGAGGAGGGCAGGCATCTCCGACCGGACGGCCCGCCGCGGGGGCCTCGCGCTCGCGCTGCTCACCGCCGCGCTGTCGATGGGTGCCTCACCGGCGAAGCCGCCGAAGCAGGATGCGGCTCATGCCAAGCCTGAGGGTCCGCCCCGCACTGTCGAGCCGCTGCCCGTGCGGCAGGGCCTTCAGCCATTGCATATCATACGGCCGCTGAGCATCCTGCAGGAGCGGATTGCGGCAGGCAGCCAGGAGGCGGTCGGACGGCAGTCGGCGGTGGTCGATTCCATCGCGCGTCAGCTCAAGGCGGTCGATCCGGCCGTCTGGCAGGACGCCCGCAACCGTCTCGCGCTGATCAAGTACACGCTGGGTGGCGGCGACCCGGCCATGCTGCGCGCAGTCGCCGAGCAACGCGTCTTCGCCGAGGCCGAGATCAGCCTCGCGGTCGGCGCGTTGGCCTATGCGGAGGGGCATCGCGATACCGCGGCCGAGTACTTGAAGAAGGTCGACATTGGCAAGCTCGGCCCGAGCCTGGCGGGTCATCTGGCACTCGTGCGTGCGGTGCTGGCCGCCGAATCCGACGCGAAGGAAGCGCTGCAGCTTACAGACGAGGCACGCCTGCAATCGCCCGGGACGATCGTCGAGGAGGCGGCGCTGCGTGTTGCGATCGAAATCGCCCTCGCGCTCGCCGATCGTACCCGCCTCGAGAGATCCGTGGCGCGCTATATCCGGCGTTTTCCGCGCTCGCTCTATGCCGACGCCGTGCTGCCGCGCGTAGCGGCCTTCATCGGCCGCAACGATCATCTGGCCAAGGGCGACCACAGGATATGGCTGGACGCGGTTGCCGCGCCGATGGGACGCGACCGGTTGTTGAGCTTTTATCGCGGCGTGGCCGAGGCGGCGCTGCGCGCGGGCAAGCTCGCGAGCGCAGCATCCGCCGCTCGACGCGCACGGGACACCGCCGGCGATATGCCTCTGGCCTGGCCGGACGTCTACGAAGGAGCCGCCCTGGTTGTCGACAAGTCGCCGGCGCCGGGTGTCGAGCGGCTCGCGCGGGCCGAAACGGCCGATATATTGCCGGCGGACGGCGAGCTTGTGGCTGCCGCGCGCACCTTGGCCGCCATCATCGAGGCCCCGCCCGATCCGGCGCCGCCGGTCGCCGCGGCAGGTGCCGGGACCGCATCGGGTCCGGCCGCCGCCAAAGCCCCGGAAGCGGCTGGTCCCGTTGCGCCTGCCCGGATAACGCTGAGCAGCGCCACGGCCCCCGCAGCGGCGGTGCCCAAGCGCCCCAAGGCCGAGGACGATTCCCCCGTCGAGCGCGCCACGGCGCCGGTCATGGCCAAGGCGAGTACCGTGATGAGCAAGCTCGACAAGATCCTGCAAGAGACAGCGCAATGATCCCGACAGACCGCTCTGCATCGCTTGACACGGGCCGGATTGGCGCCAGCCCGCCCCGCCGCGAGGCGCGCAGTGACGGGGAGGACGCGAATTTCCTCGATACGCTCTCCGAGGCCTCGGCGGGGGAGAAGAACGGTCCAAAGGACATGACCCCCGGCCACACGGTCCGATCACCGCTGGCGCTGAAGGCCACGAACCTCGACGGGGCCGGTGGAGAGGTCGAGCCCGCCAGCACGGGCCAGGCTACGGGCACGCCGATGGCGGAGCTCGACGGCACCGGCCGAGACGCCCGCCAGGCGAGCGTTCGCCGGCACGGCGCGACCTCGCCGCCCCATTCCTCGCGCGGCCTGCCGACCGCCGAAAGCGCCGCCGGCGGACCCCAGGAGAGGTCCGAGACGGACCGCCGTTACGCGGGCACGGACGCGGACAAGCCACTGCCGCCGGATGCTTTCGCTACCGATGTCCAATCGCCGGTCGGGGGCGAGCGTCATGCGTCCATGCCCGACAACGGCATCGCTGCACTCGCTGCGGCACTCCAAAGCCCGCCGGGTGCGGCCGCCGCCACAACCCCGGCAACCGCCGATCGCGTGGGGCTCGTGACATCCGGCGGCGCGCGGGCGGCGCGAAATCCGCTGGCGCAGGTTGCTGATGCGCTTGGCGCGGCCCGGCGTGAGCGGGGCGGCGCGCCGGAACTCCCAGATCGAGATTCGATGCCCCAGACCCTCAAGGCCACGGCTCCCTGGGGCGCCCAGTCCCCGTCCGCCGCCATGCCTCGGACGGCGATCCAGGCTGCCATCGGGCTGTCGCGGGAACTCTTGCAGCGCTCGCCGGATGCGACCGGCGCCGCAGTCGAACCCGATGCCGCTCTGGCCGACCCCACTGCAATCGCCGCACTGCGGTCAGAGCTCGGACCGGTGACCGTCAAGCACCAGGAGACGCACCTCGGGCTGTCGCTGCGCGCACCTGCCAACGGGTCGGCGGCGCCACACGCAGAGACGGACCCGGGCGTCGCAGCACGGGCGGCACCTGCGGCGGGGCTCGACGTGCCTGCGGCCGCAGCCGATCTTCTGGCCCTGGCAGAAACCGCCACCGCACGAGCCCGCACCGCAGAGAGAGCCCGGTCGGCGACCGTCGGCGACATGCCGCTGGGCCCCGTCGGGGCGCAGGTCTTCGACGGCGTCGTGACGGCCGCGTCGCGGGACGTGGCCGAAACCCAGACGGCGGCGCCTGCCGCGCCCGTCGACGGTCCCCGCTGGCAGCCCATCTCCAATCCCGTGCGGGTGCTCACGATCCAGCTCTCGCCGGCCAACCTCGGCCCGGTGACGATCACACTATCCGGGACGGATGCCGCACTGCGCATTCGTGTCGAGGCCGATCAGGCCACGACCGCAGGTCAGGTCGAGCGTGAGCGCGACGCGTTGACCCAGAGGTTGATCGGTACCGGTCTCGGCGTCGAGGAGATCGTGGTGCTTCGGGCCGACACCGCCACGGTTGCCGCAACGCCTGGCGCTGGTGCAGGCGCGGGCGGCGAGCGCGACCCATCGCAGCGTGACCGCGCCGATGGCGGTGGCCGCGGCGGCTTCGATACGACGCGTGGTGGCGACGGCTCGTCGCAAGGCCAGGGCCAAAGCCAGAGCGGAAGAGAGGCCAGCGACCGCCACGGCATGGGATCCCGCGGCAGCGCGGCCCGCCTGCTGCCGGAGGTCGACGAGCGCGCGGGCCGGCCGGCGGCAGTCGCCAACGCTGGCTGGTACCCATCGCGCCGGGTCTGAACGCCTTACGCTCGGCCGTAGCCGCAGCGGCTGCCGGCCCCTCCGCTGGATGCCTGCCGAATCAGCCTTGGACAAGGTTGCATGATCAGAGTCGTACGTGATGTTCGGGCATCCCGACCGCCCCGCATCGATCGTTTGGTAGCAAGGTTCGCTTCAAGGAACGTTATCCGCCCATGAGCAACGCGATAGCCCAGGTGGTCGAGCGCCCGATTGGCCTCCAGGCCGTCGAAAAGGTGACGGTGCTGCTGCTGACGATGGGCAAGCCCTTCGCCGACCGCATCATCAAGAACTTCGACGATCGCGAGATCCGGATGCTGGCGCGCGCGGCCTCGACGCTGCCGGCCGTGCATCCGACCGTGGTCGAAGCCCTTGTCGACGAGCTCACGCAGCGGCTCGAGAAGCCGAACGTGCTGGTGGGCTCCTCCAAGGAGGCCGAGCAGCTCATTTCCGGAGTCGTCAGCGAAGATCAGGTGTCCGAGATCATGTCCGAGCTCGACGGCACCGCCCCCGACCGCGTCTGGTCGAAGCTCGGGACCGTCGACGACAAGAAGCTCGCCGAGTTCGTCGCGACCGAGGAGCCGCAGGTCGCGGCCATGATCCTGTCGAAGCTCGAAGTGGACAAGGCGTCTGCGGTGCTCGAAAACATCGACGTCCAGCGTGCCGCCGACCTCAGCCGCAGGTTGCTGTCGCTGAAACCCGTCAGCGAGACGGCCATGCGCCTCGTCGCCGAGCGCCTCGGACAAGAGCTGCTGGGCGCGACGGAAGAAGGCAACGAGCCGAACCGCCATGCGCGCCTGGGCGCCATCCTGAACAAGCTGGACCGGACCCAGATCGTCGAGATCATCGGTGGCATCGAGCAGCACGACCCCGACGAGGCCCGGCGGGTCCAGCAGCATGTCTTCACGTTCGAGGATCTGCTGACCATGGACGCGGAGGATCGCGGGCGGCTGTTCGACACCGTTCCCTCCGAGCAAGTCGTGCTGGCGCTGCGGGAGGCACCGGCCCAGCTCATCGAGGTGATCCTCGCCGCCCTCTCGCCGCGCTCGCGCCGGATGGTGGAGGCGGAGATCGCGACGCCGTCCAAGGTGCCGAAAAAGCAGATCATGGATGCGCGGCGCGGCATCGCGAGCCTCGCGCTCAGCATGGCCGAGCGTCAGTTGATCAAGTTGCGGCCGGAGGGGGAGGCGGCCCCCACGGCGTGAGTGCCTCGGGTCAGCGACTGAGTGAAATGGGGACAGCATGAACGATCCGAACAGAGTCGAGCCGCCCCGCCGACCGGCCATTGCCCGGCTGTTCGAGAAGTCGCGCGTGCCGCTCGCGCGCCTGCCAGCCGTCGTCAAGATGCTCGACGAGTTTGCCGACCGTTCTGCAGCCGCGATCAATCGCCTGTCGCCCCTCGAGGTCGAGATCGAAGTTGCGCGCGTCGATCAGGGCACGCCGAAATCGATCGCCGAGGCATCCGGCCAGCGCATCGCGACTCATTTTCTGATCCGCGAGTGGCGCGCACCGGCCATCGTCTGTTTCGATCGCATGCTGCTGTTCCGGGCGCTGGACGCCATGTATGGCGGCGACGGCGCGCGCCGCGGCGAGGCCCCGACACGGGTGTTGACCGGACTGGAGCGCGAGGTTGCTGCGCGCATCGGCGGCTCGGTTCTCGCCGAACTGCGGGAAAGCATTGGCGCCGTCTGCCCGTTCCGATTCGCCCTCGACAGGGTCGAGGCGCCGCCGGTCGCGGAATCGTTCGAGAGCCCCATCGATTGCCTGCTGATCCGCCTTCGCATCGTCGGACATGAAGATCAGATCGTCGTCGCCCTGCCTGCTGGCGGGCTCGAGTACGCGCGCGACCAATTGTCGGCCCCGGACCCCGAGGTCGAGCCAGATCACGACCCCGGCTGGACGCGCTCGTTCCAAAAGAACGTGTCCGCGACCGAGGTCGAGCTCGTCGCCGTGGCACCGGGCCCCCC
This sequence comes from uncultured Hyphomicrobium sp., assembly GCA_964471635.1. GTDB lineage: Bacteria > Pseudomonadota > Alphaproteobacteria > Rhizobiales > Hyphomicrobiaceae > JAKAML01. The sequence goes on along the minus strand of CAYYGO010000007.1, from coordinate 2,580 downwards.
GATGACACTCGGCGACGTGGCCCGTATCGAGCCCGGCTCGCTGGTCGAGTTCGATGCGGAATGCCTCCACCATGTCCGTGTCGAGTGCGACGAGCTCCCCGTGTTCGAGGGGCGGCTCGGGCAGTCGAAGGGCAACTTCACGGTGCTTTTGGAAACCGCCATTCTGCCGCGCAAGCAGAGCTAGGCGTGAGATCTGGCTATGCCGGTCCGCGCACAATGAAGCGCGGCCGGCTCGGGCCCGAGCCGGCCGCGCTGCGTTGAGAGGCAGCCGGTGCCGCTCTGATCAGTGAAGCATCGTCAGGAGGCTCGAATCCGGCGGCAGCGGCTCCTCGAGCGCGATGCCGGCGCGGTCGCCCTCCGACCAGATGACTTTGCCCGCGATCGAGCGACCCGGCTTGACGAGAAGCTGTACTTTTGCGCCCGCAACGCCGCCGCTAAGACCGACGATGCCAAGGCTCCGCTCGCCCGCATCGACAACGGACACGCGCTGGATGCCGTCCGCAACGACCAGATAGGCCTGGAGGCTGACGCGGGTGCGGCGGACGGAACGGCGCTCGGCCCAGAAGGGGACAGTGACGAGGCCGGATGCATCGACGCACGGGTGCTGGCCGGCCGCAACGGCGGACAAGAGCTCCGTGACCTTGCGGTAGCGCTCGTCGGAGCGACGCGCGGTGTCGGCATCAGCATGCGCGATCACCTCGGCCAGCGCATCGCGCGCAGCTGCGGCGAGGTCCTGCCAGGCGGCGATCAGTGTCGGGACATCGAACGAGCCCTTGCCGTGAACGCCGGAGCCCTCGGAATTGGTGGTCAGTGCGCGCAGGAAGCCGAGCCGGTCGTAGTACTCGCGCAGCGCGGTCGACATGTGGAACGTGTCGGGCGCCAGGCACAGCTCTAGGGCAGCCTGCGGAAAAACGGTCGGAACGGGCGGAAGGTAGCAGGCAAGCGAGCTGCGCACGCTGAAATCCTGCTTCGCTGCCATCCAGTTGGCGATGCTGGCGGACGTTGCGGCGAGCAAGGCCGAGTTCAACAGCTCGTCAAGGACGGCGCCGACGAGCGGCTCGACGTCGACGGCGGGGCGGCCGGCGGTAACGACGGGGGCAAGCTTCGACGAGCTCTGATCAACGCACACAACAGCCATGACGCACACCTCGACTGGGACGCAGTAAATATGCTCGCGCCGGCCATAAAGGACGCGCGAAACTGCGTCTGTACTGGGAGGGCAGACCGGACCAGCCGGCGAGATCAATCGGCGTCATGCCACGTGCTCACAGGGGAACACTCTTGTCTCGCTGTCAGGCTAGCCCGCAGCCGTAAAGACTTGGTAAATCCCCTGCGCCGGCACGCCCTGGCTCAAGCAAAAAAATTGTGGGGCGTACGCACTTAAATGGCAATAGTATATGGCGTCGTGTCGGACAGCTTGAGGAGCTGCTCGGCAATTTCAACTGCAACGTCTTTTTCGTCGTAAGAAATCCGCGTGCAGGCGATGAACGGAACCCCATTCATGCCACCGAAGTGCGCCAGAGCTGCGTCGTCTGACGAAATACCCCGGAAGCTCCATTGCACGCGATCCAATGAGATCCGGAAACGCCGGCCGTAGAATTCGGCAAGCTCCGGGGCCGAAAGGTCGTTTTCGGCTTGCAGATTGGGGAAACGCCTTTCGTCGAGCGTGATCGTCTCGACGCAGATCAGCTTTCCGGAATGACGCCATTCGCGATGAATTTTCACAACACGCGGTGGCGACAAATGTCGATGTATCTGGAGTGTGCTCGCTTCTTCGGCACTGGCCCGAGCTGCTCCAATCTTGACCACGCCGATCGCGAGACCGTCGGCCTCGCTGATCTGAAAGCCGTTTCGGATCGCTCGCGGCCGCTCGTTTTTGACAAACGTGCCGCGGCCTCGCTCACGGACAACGAGCCGCTCGCGCGTCAACTCGTCCATGGCTTTGCGAACGGTGCCGACGCTGACACTCAATTCGCGAGCAAGCTCCGCCTCTCCGGGCACCGGCGCCCCGCTGCGCCACTCGCCCGACGCTATCCGCGCCCTAAGTAACTCGTAGACCTGATAGTACAAAGGGCCGGTGAACTGCGGCTGATATGACAACGCCCCCTCCAAAAACCTGTCGTCCGCCAACGACCGGATTTCTCGCACGAAGAGGGGCGAGGTAAGCGAGGCTTACGCCCTTTGTCAACCTCTCCGCTGCAAGATACATAGACGAAATCAGTTATTCGCGTGGCTTATCTGTGGGGTCAGGCGTAGGCCCGTGGGGTGGATCGAGTAAAATGAGTTTCGGGGACAGGTTGCGGGAGCTAAGGACCGCCGCGGGGCTCTCACAGGCCAAGCTAGCCAAACAGATGGGCGTTTCGCGGAATGCCGTGTCTCAGTGGGAGGCGGGCATCTCACAGCCGTCCACCAAGCGCCTGCTGGCGCTGGCCCGCGAGCTGGGTGTGGCTGTCGATGCCATCATCGCCCCGACCGCAAAGACGCGAGAGCGCATCGTCATCGCTGCTGCACGCCTTTTTGATCGTGTCGGCTTCGACGAGACCACCGTCGACGTGATCTGCGCATCCGCCGACGTGACGC
>CAYYGO010000006.1:0-102923 GCA_964471635.1 uncultured Hyphomicrobium sp. | reverse complement strand
CCGCGACGACTCTCAATCGCGCTTCATCAACGAGCGCGTCCACGCCAACATCCAGAAGGACGGCACCTATTCGGTCGTGCCGCGAATGTGGGGCGGCCTGACAAGCGCCAAGGAGCTGCGCGCAATCGCTGACGTGGTCGAGAAATTCTCGATCCCAACCGTCAAGGTGACGGGTGGCCAGCGTATCGACCTGCTCGGCGTCAGGAAACAGGACCTGCCGGCCGTTTGGTCCGATCTCAACAAGGCCGGCATGGTCTCGGGCCACGCCTATGCAAAGGGTCTGCGCACGGTGAAAACGTGCGTCGGCTCGGAGTGGTGCCGCTTCGGCACCCAGGATTCGACCGGACTCGGGGTCAAGCTCGAGAAGCACCTATGGGGCTCGTGGACGCCCGCCAAAGTGAAGCTCGGCGTGTCGGGGTGCCCGCGCAATTGCGCAGAGGCGACGTGCAAGGACATCGGCGTCATCTGTGTCGACAGCGGCTACGACATCCACTTCGCCGGTGCGGCCGGCCTCGACATCAAGGGCACCGAGCTGCTCGGCCACGTCGACACCGAGCACGAGGCCATCGAGCTCATCGCGGCGCTCGTGCAGCTTTACCGCGAGCAGGGCCGGTATCTCGAACGCATCTACAAGTGGGCCAAGCGCGTCGGAATGGACAGCATACGCAAGGCGGTCGTGGTGGATCTGGTTCGCCGCCAGGATCTGGCCGCACGCTTCGCTTTCTCCCAGCAGTTTTCGCAGTCGGACCCCTGGGCCGAGCGCGCAAGCGGCAAGGACGCGCACGAGTTCAGCCCCATTGCCGACCTGACACTGAAAGAGGCTGCGGAATGACCATTGCCAATCGCACTTGGCTCGATGTCGGCTCGGTCGATGCTGTTCCCGTACGCGGCGCACGCATCATCAAGACCGAGGCCGGATGCATTGCCGTGTTCCGCACGTCCGAGAGCGAGGTCTTCGCCATGGAGGATCGCTGCCCGCACAAGGGCGGTCCCCTGTCGCAGGGCATCGTGCACGGCAAATCCGTTACCTGCCCGCTGCACAACTGGGTCATCAGCCTCGAGACGGGCGAAGCACAGGGCGCCGACGAAGGCTCGGTACGCACCTTCCCGGTCCGCATTGAGGGCGAGCGTCTGTTGATCGACTTGACGCGACTGCACGGCGGAACAGCCGCAGCCGGCTGAGCAACCCGGCCTTTGGCGCATGTTGGCGACAGGGGCGTGCCGGTGGTCGGGGCCGCGACCTCGGATCAGCGAATGGGCTCTCCCGGGGCATAGGCCTTGACGGCCAGAGCGTGAACAGCCCCGTTCAGCTCGTCTGAGAGCGCCGCGTTGACCATGCGGTGCCGCTCGACCCGCGAGCGCGCGGTGAACGCTTCTGAAACCACCAGCACGCTGAAATGGCTATGGCCGGTCCCGGGCGAGCCATGATGGCCTGCGTGAAGGTGGGATTCGTTCACGAGATCAAGCCGTGTTGGTCGCAGGGCAACCATCAGCTTCTCGCGTATGCTGGCCTCGACCGACATCGGGACTACCTCTTGTTGTCAGGACTGCAAGTTGCGCCTTGTGCTATGGCTCGACCGCCACGACGAACACCCTGGCGCTTGTCGAGCCACCCCCTTCGGATCATAGTCTAGCGTCATGAAGCTCAACTCGAAATACTTCGACTCGATCCGTGTCGCCCCAAGACGGGAGCGCGAGGCGCCAAACGACGACGCCCGCCACCCGCCGTGCGACTGGAAAGGTTGCGGCAAGCCGGCTCCGCACCGCGCACCGAAAGGCCGTGGCCGCGACGGCGAGTATTTTCATTTCTGCGTCGACCACGTGCGGCAGTACAACGCGTCGTACAACTACTTCGACGGCATGAGCGACGCCGAGGTCAACGATTTCCGCAAGGATGCGCTTACCGGACACCGCCCGACCTGGAAGGTGGGCGCCAACGCCTGGGCGCACGGCACCAGGGAAAGCATGTCGAACGGCCACCAGGCCGCAAGCGGCGCCAAGCAGCACGACCCGCAGAACTTCTTCGCATGGCGAGCCAAGAAGGTGCGCGAGGAGCCGCCGGAGGCGCGCAGGCAGTTGAAACCGCTCGAGAAGCGGGCGCTCGAGCAGTTGCATCTCGGCGAGCGAGCGACCAAAGAAGAGATCAAGGCGCGCTTCAAGGAGCTGGTGAAGCGCCACCACCCCGACGCCAACGGCGGCGACACGCGCTCCGAGGACACGTTGCGCGAGATCATCCAAGCCTATAATTATCTGAAGCAGGCGGGTATGGTTTGAGGCGCCCCGGCAGGTGCCACCTGGACGGCGGCGGCTCCGGACTCGCACACGGGCCGTCTTTCATGCCATCCACTTTTTGCCGATAGCCTGCACCTGTGAGCCGGCGCCCATCAACCAGGCGTAGTCCCCGCGAACCCCGAAATCCCTCGAACTCGGACACGACAGACACCATGCGTGCGCAATCCGTCTCCGGCGGCCCGGCCGGAGCCTCCGGCCTCCCCGATCTGAAGGTCTCCGTCCGCCAGCTGTTCGGCATCGACAGCGACCTCGAGGTCCCGGCGTTCTCCAAGGCCGACGAGCACGTCCCTGAGCTGGATGCCGACTATCTGTTCAACCGCGACGTCACGCTCGCCGTCCTGGCCGGCTTCAAGCACAACCGCCGCGTGATGGTGCAGGGCTATCATGGCACCGGCAAATCAACGCACATCGAGCAGATCGCGGCGCGCCTCAACTGGCCTTGTATCCGCGTCAACCTCGACAGCCATGTCTCGCGCATCGATCTGGTCGGCAAGGACGCGATCGTTCTGAAAGACGGGAAGCAGGTAACGGAGTTCCGCGAGGGCATCCTGCCTTACGCACTCCAATCGAATACCGCCCTCGTCTTCGACGAGTACGATGCCGGCCGGCCCGACGTCATGTTCGTCATCCAGCGCGTGCTCGAAGTCTCGGGCAAGCTCACGCTGCTCGACCAGTCAAAGGTGATCCGGCCGCACCCGGCGTTCCGCCTGTTCGCGACGACCAATACCATCGGCCTCGGCGACACCTCTGGCCTCTATCACGGGACCCAACAGATCAACCAGGGGCAGATGGACCGCTGGTCGATCGTGTGCACGCTGAACTACCTGCCGCACGACGACGAGGTGAGGATCGTGCTGTCGAAGGTGAAGTCGTTTGCCAAGACCGAGGCGAAAAAGAAGCAGGTCTCGGCCATGGTTCGCGTCGCGGATCTGACGCGCCAGGCATTCATCAACGGCGATCTGTCGACCGTCATGAGCCCGCGCACGGTCATCACCTGGGCCGAGAACGCCGACATCTTCAACGATCTCGGCTTCGCCTTCCGGCTGACGTTCCTCAACAAGTGCGACGAGCTGGAGCGGCCGGTGGTCGCCGAGTTCTATCAGCGCTCGTTCGGCGTCGAGTTGCCCGAGAGCACGGCCAACGTTGCATTGAGCTGAGGGCCGCAATGGCCGCCATCCAGAGGCGCGCAAGCTACATGTCGGAGCATGCAGGCCAAGTTGGCCGGCGCTGTTCGGCTGGCGACAGGCCGCGACAGTCATGAGCAGCGTAACCGGCAAACGCCGCGAATCGCCGTCCGAGCCCTTCAAGCGGGCGCTCGCAACGTGCGTGCGCGCGATCTCGGGCGATAGCGAGGTGCAGGTCGGGTTCGGCCCCGGCCGCCCCGAGCTCGACGGCAAGTCGGTGCTGCTGCCAGAGCCGTCGCGCGTGCCGTCCGCACGCGAGATCGCGGTCGTGCGCGGCTGGGCCGACAGCCTTGCGCTGACGGCCGCCTGCCACGACGAGCGCGTCCACCGACGCCTCGCGCCTGCTTCGGGCCATGCCCGGTCCGTGTTCGAAGCGGTCGAGCGTGCACGCGTCGAGGCGATCGGCGCCAACCGTATGGCGGGCATGGCGCAGAACCTCGCCGCCAAGACGGAGGATCATTTCGCGCACGGACGCTTTGCCGACGTGACGAGCCGCGACGAGGCGCCCCTCGAGGAAGCGTTGGCGCTCATCATGCGCGAGCGGCTGACGGGGTGCGCGCCGCCGGCGTCTGCCGCGGCGTTGGTCGACGTTTGGCGGCCATGGCTCGACCAGAAAGCCGGCGGTGCGCTGGCTCGCATGGACCAACTGGCCGACGACCAGGAGGCATTCGGCCGCCAGCTCCGCGAGCTGCTCCGGCAGCTCGATCTCGCCGAGGAGCTTGCCGAGGCAGAGGCTCAGCCCGAGGACAGCGAGAGCGAGGAGCAGCCGCAGGGGGGCGAGGAGCAGACCGAGGACGCAGAGCGCGGCGCCGAGGGCCAGGACAAGCCGGAGCAGCAGGACACCGACGATACCGAGGCCGGCGAGGCCTCCGAGATGTCGGAAACCGCTCAGCCCGACGAGTTCGACGGCGACATGGACGGCGACGAGGAGGCGACGACGCCCGAGCCGTGGCGGCCGAACCCGTCCGTACTCGATGACCCCGAGCGCTACGGCTACAAGGTCTACACGCGCGCGTTCGACGAGGAGGTCGAGGCCGAGACGCTGTCGACACCGGACGAGCTCGACCGTCTGCGATCATTCCTCGACAAGGAGCTGCGCAGTCTGTCCAGCGCGGTCGCGCGGCTCGCCAACCGGCTGCAAAGAAAGCTCCTCGCGCAGCAGAACCGCGCATGGGACTTCGATCTCGAGGAAGGCACGCTGGACGCCGCCCGCTTGACACGCGTGGTCGTCGACCCGCTGCACGCGCTGTCGTTCAAGCGCGAGCGCGACACCGACTTCCGCGACACGGTGGTGACATTGCTGCTCGACAACTCGGGCTCCATGCGGGGCCGCCCGATCATGGTCGCCGCGTGCTGTGCCGATATCCTGGCGCGAACGCTCGAGCGTTGCGGCGTGAAGGTCGAGATCCTCGGCTTCACGACGCGGGCGTGGAAGGGCGGGCAGTCACGGGAGCAGTGGCTGGCGGCGGGAAAACCGGGGCAACCCGGCCGCCTCAACGACGTGCGCCACATCGTCTACAAGAAGGCCGACGCACCCTGGCGACGGGCGAAGCGGGCGCTTGCCCTGATGATGCGCGAGGGCCTGCTGAAAGAGAACATCGACGGCGAGGCGCTCGCATGGGCCCACGCGCGCATCATGGCGCGGCCCGAGCAGCGCCGCATTCTGATGATGATCTCCGATGGCGCTCCGGTCGACGATTCGACGTTGTCGGTAAACTCCGGAAGCTATCTGGAGACCCATTTGCGGCAGGTCATCGAAGAGATCGAGACCCGGTCGCCGGTCGAGCTTATCGCCATCGGCATCGGGCACGACGTCACGCGCTACTATCGCCGGGCGGTGACGATCACCGACCCCACCGAGCTCGCCGGCGCCATGACCGACAAGCTCGTCGAGTTGTTCGAGGAGAGCTCGGGCGCCAAGGACGAGAGCCGGTCACCGAAGTCCGCGCTACGAACCGCGCGCCTCAGGGGCCGTTGATGGCACGACCGCTCCACCGCCGGTGGTGGCCCGTCGGTCTGGCGCTCGCCTGCCTCGCGTCGCTGGCCGCCGCGGTGTCCGCCGCTGCCCAGACAAAGCCCGACACGCGCGACCTCGAAGTGGCACCGATCGACATCGACGCGAGGCCGATCGCAGGCTTCGACCGCGCGCGTCCCGGCCGCAAGCGATTTGGACGCCTCGAATGGCGCGGCGGCCTGGCGCTTTCCTCGCCGGCCGACGCGTTCGGCGGCTGGTCGGGGCTTGCGATCGACCCAGACGGCCGCTCGTTCGTCGCCGTCTCGGATGCCGGCACCTGGCTCACGGCGCAGATTACCTATGATGGAGCCGCTCCGAAGGGCGTGGCGCTCGCCAAGCTCGGGCCGATCCTCGCGGTCGGCGGCAATTCCCTGAAGCGCAACCGCGACCGAGACGCCGAGGCCGTCACCCTCGTGGACGGCTCGCTACAGGGCGGAAGCCTGCTCGTCAGCTTCGAGCAGAACCAGCGTATCGGCCGCTTCGAGATCGGCGCCCGCGGTCTCTCGGCCCCGAAGAGCTACCTCGAGATGCCGCCGGAGCTTCAACGCAAGCGCAACGGCGACGGCCTTGAGGCGCTGGCTGTCCTGAAGGGCGGCCCCATGACGGGCGCCGTCGTCGCCATCGCCGAGAACCTCGCATCCAGCCAGGGCCGTCATCTCGGCTGGATCTGGCAGTCCGGCAAGCCGCAACGTTTCCAATTGAGCGACATCGGCGGGTTCTCGATCACCGACGCCGCAGCGCTGCCGGACGGCTCGCTGGTCGTGCTGGAGCGGCGCTTCCGCTGGCTCGAGGGCGTCAAGATGCGGTTGAGGCTGGTGGCCGCCCGCGACATCCGTCCGGGCGCGGTGATCGAGGGCGAAACGCTGCTCGAGGCCGATTTATCCTACGAGATCGACAACATGGAAGGACTGGCGGCCCACACGGGGCCGCGTGGGGAGACGGTCCTGACGCTGATATCCGACGATAACTTCAACAGCTTCCTGCAGCGAACCGTGCTGTTGCAGTTCGTATTGCACGCAGAGAGCGACACGGCCGCCCGCTGAGCGACCGCGACACCAGGGACGGGCCCTGCGTCGGATCGCAACGTGGCGTCACGTGCCCGCGGGCCGGGCCGCGCCGTCCATCCGCATCGCGATCCCGGCGCGCGCCATGTGCGCCTTCGCCTCGGCAATCGAGTAGGTGCCGAAATGGAAGATCGAGGCCGCAAGCACTGCGCTTGCGTGTCCCTTCGTGACGCCGTCGACCAGATGATCGAGCGTGCCCACGCCGCCCGAGGCAATGACCGGCACGGACACGGCATCGGCGATGGCGCGGGTCAGATCGAGATCGAAGCCCGCTTTGGTCCCGTCTCGATCCATCGACGTCAGCAGGATCTCGCCCGCACCGAGCGCCACCACCTCGCGGGCGTAAGCGACCGCTTCGAGACCGGTCGGCTTGCGACCGCCGTGGGTGAAGATCTCCCAGCGCGGTCCCTCGCCATCGTCCGAGACCTTCTTGGCGTCGATTGCGACGACGATGCACTGAGCGCCGAACTTCTCCGACGCCTCCTTCACGAACTGCCGGTTGAAAACGGCGGCCGTATTGATCGAGACTTTGTCGGCGCCGGCCTCGAGCAGCTTGCGAATGTCGTCGGTCGTGCGGACGCCACCGCCGACCGTCAGCGGCATGAAGCAGCGCTCGGCCGTCCGCTCGACGATGTGGAAGATCGTGTCGCGGTTCTCGTGGCTCGCCGTGATGTCGAGAAAGCAGAGCTCGTCCGCGCCGGCCGCGTCATACGCGGCGGCGGCCTCCACGGGATCGCCCGCGTCGACGAGATCGACGAAGTTGACGCCCTTGACCACGCGGCCGTCCTTGACGTCGAGGCAGGGGATGATGCGGATCTTCAAGGTCATGGCCTAGGGGTAGTCGAGCGCGAAGGCGCGGGCAAGTGCAGGCGCAAGGGGCTGGCTTTAGGCCGTCACCCGCGGGCCAGAAGCGCCAGCGCTGCGCCGGGATCGATCCGCCCGTCGTAAAGAGCTCGACCCGTGATGGCACCTTCGAGCATACGGTATTCGGGGCTGAGCAACGCCCGCACGTCCGCGATCGAGGCGAGGCCGCCCGAGGCAATGACCGGGATCGCGGTTCCCCGCGCCAGCTCGGCGGTGGCCGGCAGGTTGAGCCCCTTCAGGATGCCGTCGCGCTCGATGTCGGTGTAGACGATGGCGGCGACGCCCGCATCCTCGAAACGCCGCGCCAGCTCGATAGCCGACAATTCCGAGCTCTCCGCCCAGCCTTCGACCGCGACTTTGCCGCCTTTGGCATCGATGCCGACCGCGATGCGGCCAGGAAAACGGCGGCACGCGTCCTTGACCAGCCCCGGATCGCGCACCGCCACCGTGCCGAGGATCACGCGGCGAACGCCTTTGCCGAGCCAGCTTTCGATGGTGGCGAGATCGCGGATGCCGCCGCCGAGCTGCACCGGCATAGAGACGCGTGCGAGGATGGCTTCGACCGCGACGCCGTTGACCGGCTTCCCTGCGAACGCACCATTGAGGTCGACGATATGGAGATAGCGGAACCCCTGCGCCTCGAACGCGGCGGCCTGCGCTGCGGGATCGTCGTTGAACACGGTAGCCTGGCTCATCTCGCCGAGCTTCAGGCGCACGCACTGGCCGTCCTTGAGGTCGATGGCAGGAAACAGGATCACGTTGGCTCGCTGTAGCTTCGGGAGAGTGACGGACGCGCGCGACGGCCTTGAGTTCGGCGCTTTCGTCTGCGACAAACCGCGAACATTCCCACCAGTCAAGCCTCGCTCGCGCCGAAGTCTCGTGTCATGGCCATCGCGTTCGTCAAAGCCCCGCCGCCTGCCGCAGCCAAACGGCCGCTCACGGAAGCGGATGCGGTCGATATCTGGATCCAGCGGTGGCTCAGGATTCGGCGCCGCGACATACTCGCGCGCTATGGCTGCGATCCGCGGCGCATCTACGAGATCTGGGAAGGCAGCAAGTTCCCGGCAAGCCGCGCTCGCGCCATGACGGTGTTCCGGGAGCGCTATCCCGGTCTCGCGGATCAGACCGATTTCGGTTGCCACAAGCGCATTCCGACACGCTCACACGATCCGGCCCAGCTCGCTCTGTTCGACTGACCTCGGACCGTCTCCCACCGCACGTGCGGGGGTGATCCGTGCGTCGACAGCAGTCGCGGGGAGCTGACGGAGCAAAATCGGCTCCCGCCGTCGCATACCCTCCGGCCTGGCCTCCGACATGCGGAAGCAACCTGCGCCATGCCGGGGCCTGATTTTGCTCCTCAAAAGAACAAAACACAAACTTAGCCTCGACAAGTCGCCCGATTCGAGGCATGTTCCTTTTATGTTCCCCGCCACACCAAAGCCCCCGAGTGCTGCGTAAATCTCCCCGTCACACCTGCTCCCAGCCCCAAGGAGAGACCCCATGCGCACCTTTCTCGTCTCCTACGATCTCGCCAAGCCGACCCGCAACAAGCACGTCATCGCGCAGGAGATCATGGGTCTCGGCGAACGCTGGGCCCGGCCGCTGGACAGCACCTGGTACGTCGAGGGAAGGGTTTCGGCGACGGAGATCGAGCGGCGGCTGACCGAGCTGCTCGACGCCGACGACGGACTGCTGATTCAGCATGTCGAGGATCCGGCCCTGCTCGCCAATACCTCGCTGCGCTGGTTCCGTCAGCGCCGTGCAGGCATCGACATCACGCCGGACTCGAACGTCATCGCCTTCCCGTCCCCGCCGGCTCCCGAGCCGATCGAGCCCGAGCTGCCGTTCGCGCGGGCAAGCTGAGCCGCCCGTGCCGTGTCTCGACGCGCCAAGCGCGTCATCGTTGCGTCCGTCGCGTGAGTTGCGTGCGTGGCGTTTGTTGAGTGACCGCGTGGTTGCGTCGGTCCCTTCGGGCGGCGCCGGAACCCCATCGGGTCCGGCGCCGTTCGTGTCTCAGGGCTTCTTCGTGTCTCAAGGCTTCCACGAAAGGAAATTGGCGATGAGCCGGAGGCCGAGCGTTTGGCTCTTCTCCGGGTGGAACTGGGTCCCGGCCATGTTGCCCTGCGCCACGATGGCGGTCACAGGGCCGCCATAGGCGGTCTCCGCGACGATCGCCCCGCGATCCGGCGACACCAGGTGGTAGGAGTGGACGAAATAGGCGTGAAGCCCGCCTGGTCCCGTCGGTATGCCGGCGAGCAAAGCGTGCGGCGTAACGACGTCGAGCGTGTTCCAGCCCATGTGCGGGATCTTGAGCGATGGGTCATCGGGCACGATGGCGCTCACCTCGCCCCTGATCCAGCCCAGCCCCTCCGTCACCTCGAACTCGAGGCCCCGGTCCGACATGAGCTGCATGCCGACGCAAATCCCGAGGAACGGCCGTCCCCCGACCCGCACCGCCTGCTCCAGCGCATCGCGCATGCCGGGGACCGCCAGCAAGCCTCGCTTGCAGTCGGCATAGGCCCCGACGCCAGGCAGAACGATGCGGTCGGCCGCCGATACGACACGCGGGTCGGCCGTGACGACGATCTCCGACGAGGAGCCCTGCTCGCGCGCCGCCCGCTCGAACGCCTTGGCGGCCGAATGGAGATTGCCGGAGCCGTAGTCGATTATGGCGACCCGCTTCATGACCGTCAGGCCGTTCCGCCCTTGAAGAGCCGCCAGCGGGACTTTGGCGCGAGGGCCCCGCGCGGCGACGCCGACGCGGCTGCGGCGCCGGCCGGCACAGTGGCCAGCGCAGAAGATTGAGCCGCGCTCTGCCCCCCCGTGCCTGCACCCTGCCGCGACAAAATCGGTTGCCCCGGTAGCCACTGCTCGAAGAAGCGGCGCTCGCAATCGGCTTCGTTGCGTCCGACAACGATGCCGGCCGTGGCATAGCCCCGCCGCTCGAGTCCCCACCGCTCGAGCTGATACGCCTCGTAGCCGATCACGAGATGCAGCGCGGAAACGGCAAGCGTAACGACGCCTGCCTCGAGCTTGTCGAGCTCGAGCAGCTCCGCCCCCCAGACAATGGCGGCAACGATCAGCATGTAGGCCAGTAGCTCGATCCAGAGGCGCCGGCTGACGAGCCAAATGGGCGCCCACAGGGCCGCGCTCCACGAAAACCCGTCACGGAGGAAAACCAAGCGCTCCGCCCGGTCGATCCGATCGGACGGCGGCTCGGGCTCCTCATGGACGGTATAAACGGCCAAGTGGTTCTCGCGTCTCAGGCTGATGAGTGGCAACATTATCCGGCGAGCGTTCCTTTGGTGGAGGGCACCCGCGCACCCTGGCGCAGGTCGAGCTCCACCGCCCTACGCAACGCCCGTGCCAGACCCTTGTAGCACGTCTCGGCGATGTGATGGTTGTTCTCACCGTAGACGTTCTCGACATGAAGCGTGATGCCGGCGTTCTGCGCAAAGGCCTGAAACCATTCGCGAAACAACTCGGTGTCCATCTCGCCCAGCTTCGGCCGCGTGAACGCGACCTTCCAGACGAGATAGGGTCTGCCCGATACGTCGAGCGCCACGCGGGTCAGCGTCTCGTCCATCGGCAACGCCACGTCCGCGTACCGCGCAATCCCGGTCTTGTCGCCGAGCGCCTTCGCGACCGCCTGCCCGAGCACGATGCCGGCGTCCTCGGTCGTATGGTGGAAGTCGATGTGAAGGTCGCCCTTGGCGCGGAGGGAAATGTCGATCAGCGAATGGCGCGCGAGTTGCTCCAGCATGTGATCGAGAAAGCCGATACCGGTGTTGATGTCGTAAGCGCCCGTGCCGTCAAGGTTGACGGTGGCCGTGATCTCGGTCTCTTTCGTCTTGCGCTCTATCGTCGACTGGCGCTTCGCTGGCTGACTCAAGGATTTCGGCCCCGCATCTTTGGTGCTCAAGTCCCGGCGCTCCAGTGATGGCACGACCAGGAGGCCGAGGCCGCCGCGGCTTGCCCCGATCCTGAGGAGGGTCTATCAGCTTCGCGGAGCGGGTTCCAGCGGATGACAGCGCCCCGATCCACTGCCGCGCCCTTGACGAGGGTCCGACCGGCCCCGATCTGCGGCGACACGACGACGGCGCTCACGAGGCAGCTTTGAGCAACAACCAGAACCCGAACGCCGGCTGGCACGCCACCACCATCCTCACCGTGCGAAAAGGCGGGCAGGTGGTCATCGCCGGCGACGGCCAGGTCAGCCTCGGCGCAACAATCATCAAAGCCAACGCTAAAAAGGTCCGCAAGCTCGGCAAAGGCAACGTCGTCGGCGGCTTTGCCGGAGCCACCGCCGACGCATTTACGTTGTTCGAGCGGCTCGAGGCCAAGCTCGAGCAGTATCCCGATCAGCTCACCCGCGCCGCGGTGGAGCTGGCGAAGGACTGGCGCACGGACCGCTTTCTGCGCCGGCTCGAGGCTATGATGATCGTCGCCGACCGCGACACGACGCTGGTTCTGACCGGCACGGGCGACGTGCTCGAGCCAGAGCATCACGTGATGGGCATCGGTTCCGGCGGCATGTTTGCACTTTCGGCGGCCCGCGCCTTGCTCGATCAACCGCTCGACGCCGAGGCGATCGCGCGACGTGCGATGGCCATCGCGGCGGAGATCTGCGTCTACACCAACACCAACCTCGTCATCGAGACACTGCCGTCGACGCGATGAGGGGCGCTGACGAGAGCTACAGTGCCATCCAGCGCGTGCCGCTCGGACGACAACCCCATCAGGCGGCGCACGCTGCCGGCAAGCCGGGAGACCCGATGACCACCGCTACCATGGCCTGGATCTACCTGCTTGTGGCGGGCGCCTTCGAGATCCTGACGACGACCGTGTTCCGCTACACCGACGGCCTGACGCGGCCAGCACCGACCGTCGCCTTTTTCATCCTCGGCCTGATGAGCCTCTACTGCCTCAATCGGTCCCTGGCGGCTATTCCGCTCGGCACGGCCTATGCCGTCTGGACCGGTATCGGTGCCGCCGGTACGGCGCTGATCGGCATCGCTTTCTACGCCGAGCCGGCGGCGACGGCCCGCCTTGTGCTGTTGACCATCCTCATCGGCTCCATCGTCGGCCTGAAGCTCGTCTCGACGAGCTGATGCCGGACAGCATGGCATTCGGAGCGCCCACCCCATGACCAACTTCTCCCCGCGCGAGATCGTTTCCGAGCTCGACCGCTATATCGTCGGCCAGCACGACGCCAAGCGGGCCGTCGCCATCGCGCTTCGCAACCGTTGGCGGCGCCAGCAGCTCAAAGGAGACCTCAAGGACGAGGTGCTGCCGAAGAACATTCTGATGATCGGGCCGACAGGC
The DNA here is from genome assembly GCA_964471635.1 of uncultured Hyphomicrobium sp. Taxonomy (GTDB): domain Bacteria; phylum Pseudomonadota; class Alphaproteobacteria; order Rhizobiales; family Hyphomicrobiaceae; genus JAKAML01. Next base: position 90,180 of record CAYYGO010000006.1, on the reverse strand, counting down.
GTCGGCAAGACCGAGATCGCGCGGCGACTGGCGCGGCTCGCCGGAGCGCCGTTCCTCAAGGTGGAAGCGACCAAGTTCACCGAGGTCGGCTATGTCGGCCGCGACGTCGAAAGCATCATCCGCGATCTGGTCGAGGTCGGCATCGTGCTGGTGCGCGAGGCGCGGCGGCGCGAGGTGAGGGTGAAAGCAGAAAAGGCCGCCGAGGAGCGCGTCCTCGACGCGCTGGTCGGTCCGACGGCAGCGCCGGGCACACGCGAAAGCTTTCGGCGGAAGCTGCGCGCCGCCGAGCTCAACGAACGCGAGATCGAGATCGAGGTCGCCTCGCAAGGCACGGGCCTGCCGATGTTCGAGATGCCGGGCGGTCCCGGCGGCATGGGCGGAATGGGTCCGATCAACATCGGCGAGATGCTCGGCAAGGCATTCGGCCAGCGCGCGCGCGCGCGCAAGGTGACGGTCAAGGACAGCCACGACATTCTGATAGCGGAGGAGAGCGACAAGCTGATCGACGCCGATCAGATCACGATCGAGGCGATCCGAGCGGTGGAGAACAATGGCATCGTCTTTCTCGACGAGATCGACAAGATCTGTTCGCGCGGCGAGTCGGGCCGCGCCGGCGCCGACGTGTCGCGCGAGGGTGTGCAACGCGATCTCCTGCCGCTGATCGAGGGAACCACCGTCGCCACCAAGCACGGCCCGGTCAGAACCGACCATGTGTTGTTCGTCGCATCGGGCGCTTTCCACGTGGCGAAACCATCCGACCTACTGCCCGAGCTTCAGGGACGGCTGCCGATACGCGTCGAGCTCAACGCGCTGACCCGAGAGGATTTTCGTCGCATCCTGACCGAGCCAGAGGCGAGCCTCATCAAGCAGTACGTGGCCCTGATGGCCACCGAGGGCGTCGCATTGTCCTTCAATGACGACGCCATCGACGCCATCGCGGATGCGGCCGTGGAGGTCAACGCTTCGGTCGAGAACATCGGCGCGCGACGGTTGCAGACGGTCATGGAGCGCGTTCTCGACGAGATCTCCTTCGAGGCCTCGGACCGATCGGGCGAGGCCGTCGCCATCGACGGCACTTATGTCCGCGATCGGGTCGGCGCCCTGGCCAAGAACGCCGACCTGTCCAAATTCATTCTCTGACGCCCGCCGCCGCACGCGTTGACCAGTCCGGGCAGCGAACGCTTCCCCCGCGGGGCTTTGCCGACTAAATGAGGGAGCCGAACCGAATGGACACCGCCATGGTTGATCTGCTCCACACGAAGCCCGCCTCCGCGGCTGGGGCGTTGCCCGAGGCCGCCAAGCCATCGCTCGCGGGGATGGACCGTGTGCGCCTTGGCGCTGCACTGGCAGCGGCAGGCGTGCCGGGCAAGCATATCCGCATGCGGGTCGCGCAGCTCTGGAGCTGGATCTACGTTCGCGGCGTGACGTCGTTCGACGCCATGACCGACGTATCGAAAGACCTGCGCGCGACGCTTGCATCTCACTATACGCTCGACCGGCTCGAGATCGTCGCCGAGCAGGTGTCGATCGACGGCACGCGCAAGTGGCTGCTTCGGTTGCCACGGCGCGGGCATGAGACCAGGCCCCCCGAGATCGAGACGGTATATATCCCCGAGGAGGATCGCGGCACCCTCTGCATCTCGAGCCAGGTCGGCTGCACGCTCACGTGCTCGTTCTGCCACACGGGGACGCAGCGGCTCGTGCGCAACCTCGAGGCATCGGAGATCGTCGGCCAGATACTGCTCGCTCGCGACCGCATCGGCGACTGGCCGGGCGCCGGGCTGCCTGACGACAGCCGCCTTCTGCCCGTGACCGACCGGAAGATCACCAACGTCGTCCTGATGGGTATGGGCGAGCCGCTCTACAACTTCGACAACGTGAAGACAGCAATGGAGGTCGCATCAGACGGCGAGGGGCTGTCGCTGTCGAAGCGCCGCATCACGCTGTCGACCTCAGGAATCGTGCCCGAGATCCGTCGCTGGGGCGACGAGGCGGGCACCATGCTCGCCATCTCGTTGCACGCCGTCCGCGACGCTCTTCGCGACGAGCTCGTGCCGATCAACAAGAAGTACCCGATCGCCGAACTCCTGGAGGCCTGCCGTACCTATCCTGGCGCTTCGAATGCGCGGCGCATCACCTTCGAGTACGTGATGCTCAAAGGCGTCAACGACAGCCTCGCGGAGGCGCGCGCCCTGGTCAGGCTCCTGGCCGGCATTCCGGCAAAGATCAACCTCATTCCGTTCAATCCCTGGCCGGGCTCCCGCTATGAATGCTCGGATTGGGATACCATCGAGCGCTTCGCCGAGGTGGTGAACAAGGCCGGCTACGCGAGCCCGGTGCGCACGCCGCGCGGCCGGGACATCTTGGCCGCCTGTGGGCAGCTCAAATCCGAGAGCACAAAGCTCAGGGCATCGGAGCGGGAGCGCGAGGCTGTAAAGTCCGACGGATCTGCTCACGGAGGCTAAGGTGGCGGTCTGGACTGCGTTGGGGCGCCTGATCGTCGTGCCGCTCGCCTTCCTGCTCGGCGCGGCGGCCGCCCTGTTCGTGCTGGTCACGCTGGGGCTCGAGCGCATCACGCATGCCCTGTCTGGTCGCATCGAGGACGCCGGGGCCCTGGCCGTGCTGATCGAGCTCGTGCTGCAAGGCGGTCTTCTCGTCTCGGGCCTGACCATCCTGCCCGCACTTCTGGTGGCCATCGTCGGTGAAATCGCCCGGATCCGATCGGTACTCTATTACGTCGTCGGCGGCGGGCTCGCGATGTGCGCCACGCCATTGATCGCGGGCGCGGGCCGGATTGGAGTCGAGACCCTACCCGAGCCGGTGGTCTGGCAAGTGTTTGCCACCGCCGGGTTCCTGGGCGGACTGGTGTACTGGCTGCTCGCCGGGCGGCGGGCCTGACACGGTCGTCGGAAATTGCGCCATGCCGCCCGATCGAGACGACCATTTCCGTTGAGTTTCAGGGGTGCGGACGGGTAGTCTTCGACCGCGGGCGATAGGACGGGGACGTTGCAGGCATGCTCGGCATCGTAGGTCGCATTCTCCTCGGCTTCGTGCTCGCCATGCTGGCGGCGGGCCTGACGACTGTTGCCTTCGTCATCACGCCCGCCGAGCTGGCCCCACTCGCGGGCGACCGACTGGCAGGCCGTTTGTCGACCGCTGGCACGCTGGCCCTGCTTGCCGCCACGCATTCGGCCATTTTCGCGGCCCCCTTCGCTCTGATCGGCATCTCGGTCGGCGAATGGATGAGCCTGCGTGGCGCCGGCTACTACCTGCTGCTCGGCATGTTGATCGCTCTTGGCGGGTTCGCCGCGCAATACGCGAGTGAGACCGGCGCTGCGGCCAGCATTGCCAACAATTACGCGTTCAATGCCTTCCTGACGTCCGGCTTCGTCGGCGGTCTCGTCTACTGGCTCTCGTCGGGCCAGTTTGCGGGGCGCCCGCCGATCATGCTACCGCCGTCTGCCCCGCCACGCATCAAAGTCGAGAAGGCGGCGACCGCTGCGAGTTCAGGGGCCTCGTCCGCTGCGGCGGCGGGCAAATCCGACGCGCCCGGCGGAGCACCTGCGACCAAAGGCGCTTGACGATGTCAGACCACTGGCCTTGCTGCAGCGCAGCAAATCAAGTATAAGACAAGTCTGCCTGTGTATGGGCACGTCGGCTTCCATCGCGCCGGCGTCCGAAGCGTCGGCCTAGCGTCGGCGGCGTGAGTTGGATCGCCTCAACAAATCCGGAGCCTGCCTCATCGTGCGCCCGGTCCTCCGGCAACAGGCATGGCCGGATCTATAGCCAGCGCTACGAACGTCACGGACGAACCCTGTTCTCCAGAGCTCGGAGCCGATCAGATGATCGACACCCAATTGAACGCACACTTGGCGAAATGCTGCACGACAGCTGCGTTTGGCTATGCCGAGGCCGCTGGCCAAGCCTACTTCGAGATGACATCGCGCGTTCTGGATGCTTGGAGCGCGGCGCTCGATGCGAGCTTCCCCAAGGCTGAGGAGAAGCCGCGCTCCTGGTACCGGCACCCTTCGACGCCGGTTGCGACTCAGGTCTGGTCCGCGCCCACCTCCGTGCGCACCGCGGCCGCACCCGGACAGAACCCGTTCGCTCCGAACCCCTTCGCAGCAAATCCGTTTGCCATGAACCCCTTTGCGATGAACCCTTTCGCTGCCGGCTCGTTCGCGTCGGGCTGGAGCGGCCCTCGCAACGCCAACGCCGCCGTCGAATCATGGCAGGCGATGATGCTCGCACCCTGGACGTTGTCCCCCGCGGCATGGCCATTCGCTTTCGCAATGGTTGCCTCCGGCGTCCCGCGTGGCGTCGCCTGGCCGGCTGCGGAAGCCAATGCCGCCGCCGCCGATGCGGCGCGGACCGCGGCCGCCGTCGTCCAGCGCACATTTTCGAGCTACCACAGCGACAGCGGGCACGCTTCGGCCCAGATTCACAGCCTGCCGCTTGCTGCGGCTGCCATGGCATTGCCGCTTGGAGCGGAAATGCTGTCCTGGTGGCCGTGGGCCGTGCTGCCGAGCGCCACTGTCGGGGCCTGAATCGGGTAACCCGGAACGACCGCCGTGGCCCGGCATACCGAACAGGAATCGCAAGCAAAAGGGCCGCCCCGATAGGAGCGGCCTTTGTGTATTGTCAAAGCGCCAGTGTCGAGTGGCGCGACTACTTCGCGGCGGGGGCAGCCACCGGAGCCTTGGCCTTCACCGCCGGATCCGTTTTGGCCGGCGCAGCAACTGCAGGCGTCTTGGCATCGACCTTCGGCGCCGCCGCGGCGGCCGGTGTCTTCTTGGCGATGCCAGCAATCTTGCGGCAATACGGATTGTCGGGCTTGCCGGTCTTGGCGTCGATCTTCTTTGGCACGATCCAGCCGCACACGTCGGCCTTTGCCTTGCAGGCCACCTCGTCGAGGCCCTTGCACGGCGAGGGCGCCGCTGCAGTGGTGGTTGCAGCCTTCGGAGCAACCGGGGTCTTGACCTCGGCCTTCACAGCCGGCTTCACGTCGACCTTCGGCGCGACCTTGGCCGGGGCCGCCGTGGCCGGCGCCGTAGCCGCAGGCTGCTGAGCGAGGGCGCCAGCACTCATAAGAGAAAGCGCAAGAACCGCGGCAGCCGCACGCGAGCCAGCGAGATTGATCGAGTTCACGTCGAACGTCTCCATTTTCTGATGCCGACTGATGATTACTCCTGAAATTGCGAGGGAAACAAGGAATAGTGCTCGAATATTGTTCAAAACTGTTGCGCCCAGTCGCAGGCAATCGCCAACCGGTCGTCGCCCCAGAACAGCTCGCCGTCCGCAGTTACAAAAGTTGGTGCGCCGAATATTCCAAGCGAGACAGCCGCTTCGGTCTGCGTCCTCAGACGCTGCTTGATTTCCGTTGAGTGCGCGGCCTCCATCGCGCGATCAAACGCCGCAGCTGCGCCGCCCTGGCGCCACGCCGCCGCCAGCACGTCCGGATCAGCGATGTCGTGCCCGGCGCCGAACCCGGCCTGGAACACCGCCTCGGAGAACGGCGCGATGCATCCTGCCGCCTCGGCCACCAGGGCCAGGCGCGCCGCAAGCAGACTGTCGGCAGGAAACCGCGCCGGCATTCTGAACGGGATCGTGCGCTGAGACGCCAGCCGCTCGATATCGCGCACCATGTAGCGCCCCTTGGCCGGATAGACGTTGAAAGGCGAGGTGGTGAGCCCCTGCGCCTTGAACACCGGGCCGAGCAGGAACGGCCGCCAGACAACGTTGGCGCCGGCCGCCTTGGCCAGGGCCCGCACTCGCATCGCAGACAGATAGGAGTAGGTGGAGGCAAAATCGTACCAGAACGTCAGAGTCGTCATCGGCGTCGATCCTCTGGGTCGAAAGCACGTCGCGACCGGCAGGCGGCAGGCGGCAGGCGGCAGGCGGCAGGCGGCAAAGAATGCGCAGCAAGGGCTTGATGCGACAAGGTCCGTGCCTATAGTGCCGCGCTTCCAGACCAAGCGCGATCGAAAGGGCGAGAGATGGCCACTAAGGCAGCGGCGAAGGGCGCCACCGGGAAGAGCGTGAAGAAGGTGGTGCTCGCCTACTCGGGCGGCCTCGATACCTCGATCATCCTGAAGTGGCTCCAGGAGACCTATGATTGCGAGGTCGTCACCTTCACCGCAGACCTCGGCCAAGGCGAGGAGTTGGAGCCCGCGCGCAAGAAGGCGTTGATGCTCGGCATCAAGGAAGAGAACGTTTTCATCGAGGATGTGCGCGAGGAGTTCGTCCGCGACTTCGTGTTCCCGATGTTCCGCGCCAACGCCGTGTATGAGGGAGTCTATCTGCTCGGCACATCGATCGCGCGGCCCCTCATCGCAAAAAAGCAGATCGAGATCGCCCGCAAGACCGGCGCCGACGCGGTCTGCCACGGCGCCACGGGCAAGGGCAACGATCAGGTGCGCTTCGAGCTCGGCTACTACGCGCTCGAGCCCGGCATCCGTATCATCGCGCCGTGGCGGGAGTGGAGCTTCAAGGGCCGCGAAGAGCTCCTGAAGTTCGCGCGCGACCACCAGATTCCGGTCGCCAAGGACAAGGAGGGCGAGGCACCGTTCTCGGTCGACGCGAACCTCCTGCACTCGTCGTCCGAGGGCAAGGTGCTCGAGGACCCGGCCCGGAAAGCCCCCGAGATCGTCTACCAGCGCACGATCTCGCCGATGGCCGCACCCGACAAGGTGACCACGATCAGGATCGGCTTCGAAAAGGGTGACGCCGTCTCGCTCGACGGAAAGGCGCTGTCGCCTGCGACGCTCCTCAAGGCGCTGAACGACCTCGGGCGCGACAACGGCATCGGCCGGCTGGATCTCGTGGAGAACCGCTTCGTCGGCATGAAGTCGCGCGGCGTCTACGAGACGCCCGGTGGCACGATCCTGCTTGCGGCGCACCGGGCCATCGAGAGCATTACGCTCGACCGTGGCGCGATGCACCTCAAGGACGAGCTGATGCCGCGCTACGCGGCACTGATCTACAACGGCTTCTGGTTCAGCCCAGAGCGCGAGATGCTGCAGGCCTTGATCGACCGCAGCCAGGAGCACGTCGAGGGCGAGGTGACACTCGAACTCTACAAGGGCAACGTCATCATCGTCGGCCGCGATAGCCCGAAATCGCTCTATTCCCCGACGCTGGTCACCTTCGAGGACGACAAGGGCGCCTACGACCAGAAGGACGCACAGGGCTTCATCAAGCTCAACGCGCTGCGGCTGAGGACCCTGGAGATGCGCAGAAGAAAACGTTGAGGCAGCCCGGCGCGGTCGAAAGCCTTCACAGCACGGCCACGATGACGGACTATCTGCTGCCGATGCCGGCTTTGCCGAAGTCTGACATCAACCCGCCCAACCGAGCACGCCGGTCATGACCCGCCGATCGCTGAACAGCGTTCTTCGCCGCCTCTACGTCCTGGTGACGCTCGTTGTCGCGCTAGCCCTAGCCGCGCGGTTTGCCGATCTGGTACCAGGGCTGCCGACGTGGGCGATCGAGGCCGCCGGAAAGGTCTACGACGTACTCCGCGACATGAGCCTGCTGATCGCCACGGCGGGCGTTGCCTACGTGACCAACGTATTCCAGCAGCGATCGAAGTTCGTCGAGAGCCTGGAAGCCGAGTGGCGGGGTATCGTGCGAACGAAATCCGCACTGCACACGTTCTGCGACAAGCCCTACCCGTCGACCGACGACTACCTCGCCGCGTTCGCCAGTATCAGCGAGACGATCGACAACATGCGCATCGTCTATCGGAATGCCGGCGAGACCGACGCGCTGGTCGGGCTCTACCCCTATGCACCGCTGCACGATATGCGCCGCGCACTGCAATCCATCGACCCGAGGAGGCGCCCGACGATACCCGCCGATGAGCGCAAGCTCGCCCGCCAGGCCATCCTCCAGTCGTTCTATGCCCTGCGCGAGGTGTTCCTGGAGGAGCTCGATCTCGAGGAGCCCCAGCACGCCCTGCTCATCTCGGGGGGACGGCGGATGAAGAAGCCGGGCTCGGATCCCCGCGCCCGGGCGTTGCAGGATCGACAGCGCAAGAGCCAGAGCCGGGAGCACTCGCCGCGGCCCGACGTCGATTTGCTCTTATCTCGGCTCTACGCTGCGGAGCAGGCGGAAACCAGTGTCGCGGAGTCCGTCGTCGCCGACCGAGCCGCAAACGGCAATGGCGCGACGAGGTGAGACGGCCGCCCGAGGCTAGGCGCGCGGGCGCGACGTGTAGACCGGCTCGGCGCGCTCGGCCGTCGCCTTCCGGGTCACTTGGTGAGGCGCCTCGAGGGCTGCAAACGCGGCATTGATGCGGCGGACAGTGACTGCGAGATAATCGCTCACCTCCGGCGGCAGCTCGGCATTGGCGTAGCGGTCGGGATGATAGATCTTGGCCAGCCGGTGATAGGCTTGACGCACGTCGTCCCAGGGCGCGCCCGGCTTGACACCCAGAACCGAGAACGGGTCGAAAGCATCGAACTCGTTGGCGCGGCGAGCAAGCTGACCGGCGGCCGGGACGTTAACCATCTTGACCGACTTCAGCGACGACTTGGCGAGCATGATCCGATCGCCGCCGTACGGCTCGAACTCCAGGAACGCGCCAGCGCCGTTCAGGATCTCGAACAGCCCCCGACCCTGCGGCACCAGGAACTTGCCGCGCAGCGACCGGCCGTCATCCACCGCCACCTCGACCGGCACGGCAACCATCTGCACCGAGCTGACATTGTCGACCTTGACGCGCTCGAACATGCGTTAATCCTCGCGGTGTGCCTCAACGGGACAGGTCCGCCACGATCTGGGTCGGCGAGCGCTGTCGGCGGTCGAGCGAGCAAGGACCGTGCAAGCCGGATGCGCCGCTTGCGGCTTCGGCGCCATGGTGCGGTGTGAGAGCACGCGCCGCAGCGGGCGGCGCTGGCGATCCTGACGCGTGTGTGGTAGCTCATCGGCAGATTTTTGCGCCGCACAATGCCGCCGCAAGGCCGTCGCTGGTCCTTCGTCGCGAATGGGCGCATCCTCGAGCCACCGGAACCCCCATGAATCTTCGTAACATCGCGATCATTGCGCACGTCGACCACGGCAAGACGACGCTCGTGGACGAGTTGCTGAAGCAGTCTGGTACCTTCCGCGACAACCAGAAGGTGACCGAGAGGGCCATGGATTCGAACGATCTCGAGCGCGAGCGCGGGATCACCATCCTGGCCAAATGCACCAGCGTCGTCTGGAAGGACACGCGCATCAACATCGTGGACACGCCGGGCCACGCCGATTTCGGTGGCGAGGTCGAGCGCATCCTGAACATGGTCGACGGCGTGGTCGTGCTGGTCGACGCCTCGGAGGGCCCCCTTCCGCAGACCAAGTTCGTCGTCTCCAAGGCCCTGAAGCGCGGCATTCGCCCGATCGTCGCCATCAACAAGATCGACCGCCCGGACGAGCGCCATCTCGACGTTTTAAACGAGGTCTTCGATCTCTTCGCCAATCTCGACGCCACCGACGAACAGCTCGATTTCCCAGTCCTCTATGGGTCGGGCCGCAACGGCTGGATGGCATTCGACCCCGCGGGCCCCCGTGAATCCCTGGCCCCCATGTTCGACCTCATCGTCAGCCACGTGCCGCCGCCGGTCGTCGAGCCGGGACCAGCCCGCATCCTCGCCACCACCCTCGAGGCGGACAGCTTCCTCGGTCGCATCCTGACCGGGCGCATCACGTCGGGCACGGTGAAGCCCAACATGCTGATGAAGGCACTCAACCGCGACGGCAAGATCGTCGAGAGCTTCCGCGTCTCGAAAGTGCTGGCCTTCCGCGGGCTCGAGCGCGTCCCGGTCGATCAGGCCGAGGCCGGCGAGATCGTGGCGCTGGCGGGCATGAGCGAGGCGACGGTTGCCGACACGCTGTGCGATCCCTCGGTCGACACGCCGCTCTCCGCTCAGCCGGTCGATCCGCCGACGCTGTCGATGCTGTTTCGCATCAACGACGGGCCGTTCGCGGGTCAGGAAGGCGACAAGGTGCAGAGCCGCGTCATCCGCGACCGGCTGATGAAGGAGGCGGAGCGCAACATCGCCATCAAAGTCTCGGACACGAGCGAGGGCGACAGCTTCATGGTCTCGGGGCGGGGCGAGCTTCAGCTCGCGATCCTCATCGAGAACATGCGCCGCGAGGGCTTCGAGCTGACCGTGTCGCGGCCAAAGGTCGTGATCAAGCTTGATGCCGAGACGGGTCAGAAGCTCGAGCCCATCGAGGAGGTCATCATCGACGTCGACGACGGCCACACGGGTATCGTCGTGCAGAAGCTGTCCGAGAGGAAGGGCGAGCTGCTCGAGATGCGGCCATCGGGCGGCGGGCGGACGCGGATGGTGTTCCACGTGCCGACGCGCAGCTTGCTCGGCTACCAGTCCGAGCTGCTGTCCGACACGCGCGGCACTGCGGTGATGAACAAGTTGTTCCACGCCTACGCGCCCTATAAGGGCGAGATCGCCGGCCGGCATACGGGCGTTCTGATCTCGAACTCGGACGGCGAAGCGGCCGCCTATGCGATTTTCAACCTGCAGGATCGCGGACCGTTCTTCATCGGTGCCCAGACGCGCGTCTACATCGGCATGATCGTCGGCGAACACACGCGCGACAACGACCTCGAGGTCAACGTCGTGAAGGGCAAGAAGCTCACGAACGTTCGCGCATCGGGCAAAGACGACGCAGTGTTGCTGACAACGCCGATCAAGCTCACGCTCGAGAAGGCGATGAGCTACATCACGGACGAGGAGCTGGTCGAGGTGACGCCGGAGAGCATCCGGCTTCGCAAGCGCTGGCTCGATCCCAACGAACGCAAGAAGCAGGAGCGCAAGCGCGAGAGCGAGCGCGAGGCCTCGGTGGCCTAAGTCGGGGGTGGCCTGAGCCGGGTGGCCTGAGCCGGTTGGCCTCAGTTTAGCGACACGAGCTCGCTGGCCTCAAACGCCTGAGGCCGGCTCCGGTTCGCGTCGGGCGTCCACGGATGGCGTTAACGGACCGTTCTCCCGCTTCGGCTATCCTGATGAAATGTGTCTGCATCGGGAAGCGGTATGATGTCGCCAGCAGTTCCACGCCGTGGCCAACTCGTTCTCGTCGACGAAACCGCCGAAGCCGCGACAACCGGCGGCTACCGAGGTGCGCAAGCGCTGGTGCCGATTCTGATCGGCCTCTCCCTGCCGATCGTGCTGTTTACGCTGTTCGATCCCCGCGCGCTCGGTAACGCCCGTCTCGTCTTACATATGATCATGATGGCCATTGCTCTGGTCGCAGCGACGCTGTTCGTGCTCTCGATCACCAACCCCGGCATCGTCGTGCTGGCGTCGTTCGACACGGTCCGCCGCACCGTCGAGCTTGTCCGCTCCGGCACCTACGCCAACAACGTGCTGACCATCCCGTTCGACCGGGTCGCTTCGATCCGGATCGACACCGTCTACGACGACGATGGGTATTATCAGCGCCATGGCGTGCTGCAGCTCATCAGCGGCGACACCCATCGTTTGCCGGCGGGCACGACCGACGCCGACATTCGCGAGATCCGGGCAGCGACGGGCCTGCGATGACCGCCCGGCGAGTGCCGAAGGTGCGGCTCCTTGAAAGTCCAAGTCGTGTCCCTGCGGCAACCAGACCGGGTGTCCTGTGCCTGACCGGCGCGCGGTGGTAGGAGAGCGAAGCAGCTCAGAGGCTTCGCATTGTCCAGAACACCGCCGACCGCTCCTGGAACACCTGGCGTCAAGGCCCCACGCCTTTGGCCAGACGGCTTTACGCCGACACAGCAGTATGAGGCCGCGCTCGACTATCTCGACGAAAGCGCGGGGCATTTATTCGTCACCGGACGGGCGGGTACCGGAAAATCCACCCTGCTCCGGGCACTCAATGCTCTACTGCCGGAGGAAAAAGTCGTTGTTGCCCCCACCGGACTCGCAGCGGTGAACGTCGGCGGCCAGACCATTCACTCGTTCTTCGGGTTGCCACCGCGCCTGATCCGCTCCGACGACATCCGCCGCAGCCGCAATGGCGCATTGATGCGGCGGCTCAAATACCTGGTGATCGACGAGGTCTCGATGGTGCGCTCCGACCTGATGTGGGCGATCGACCAGTCGTTGCGCATCAACCGCGGCCGGCCTCGAGAGCCGTTCGGCGGGGTGCGGCTGCTGATGTTCGGCGACCTGCACCAGCTGCCCCCGGTCGTGCAGGAGGCCGAGGTGGCGGCACATCTCGACAGCGAGCATGGCGGTCCATTTTTTTTCTCCGTGGCCTCCCTCCGCGAGGGCGCAGGCACGGCCCTGATCGAGCTCGACCATGTGTTCCGTCAGCGGGACGAGGGCTTGCTCAGGGTCTTGAACAAGGTTCGAGAGGGGGATGCGGACGAGGAGGATCTCGCCGTCCTCAATGAGCGCGTCAAGCCGATTCGGACGCTGCGCGAGGGTGACCCCTACGTGATCCTGACGCCGACCAATGCCGCGGCTCAGCGCATCAACATGAGCTACCTCGAGGCCCTGGGCGGCAACGTCATGGCCTACGAGGCCGGTGTGAGCGGCGAGTTCAGCCAGGGAGCCCACCCGACCGACCAGACGTTGCTGCTCAAGGCCGGCGCCAAGGTCATCATGGTCCGCAACGACGCCGACCGGCGGTGGGTGAACGGCACGGTGGCCCGGGTGTCGAGGCTCGGCGAAAAACAAGTTTGGGTCGAGATCGACGGTAAGGAGCACGAGGTCGAGACCGCGGCCTGGGAGCAACGGCGCTATGCCTACGACCAGGCGGCGCAGAAGATCGTCGAGACCGTTGCTGGAACCTTCAAGCAGTTTCCGTTGCGGCTGGCGTGGGCCCTCACCATCCACCGCAGCCAAGGCCTGACACTCGACCCCGTCTACGTCGACCTGGGGCGCGGCACTTTCGCGCACGGCCAAGCCTACGTTGCACTTTCGAGGTGTCGGTCTCTTGAAGGTCTTGCGTTGGCGCGCCCGCTCAAGCCTTCCGATGTGCTGTTCGATCCATCTGTGATGGGATACCGGGACCTTTTTTCCCGTTTAGATTGAACCTCCGGACCTGCGTTGTGGGCCTCTCGCATGTGCGAAATGAGCGAACTTCATAAGTATGTTTCTAAAGTAGGTGAGTCGGGTATTTCACGCAAAATCCATGCGACATCTTCGCCAAAAGCACGAGATGTACTGTGCACATCTTCTTGTTGCAACGCACCAATGCTCACTATATAAGCACTGCAGCACAGACAGAGAGCGCTCCGCCGAACGGCCCCGCGTCCTCCGTTCCATAGGCTGAGCCATCAATCCGATTTTCCCGAAACCCACGCCGACAGGAGAGAAGAAAATGAACGACCAGTTCACCCGCCAGGCCCAGGACATGCTCAACGCCGCCAAGGACGCCCGCATTCCGGAGAACGTTCAGGCGTTCGCCGAGGAGAGCGTTCTCAAAACGCGCGAGGCGTATGCCAAGATGACCGCCGTGGCCAAGGATGGCGCCAAGGTCATGGAGGACGTCATGCTGGCCAGCCACGCCGGCGCCAAGGCGATCGGCGACAAGGTGATGCACAACACGCTGGCCAACACGGAGGCCGCGTTCGACGCCGCTCTCGCCATCGCTCGCGCCAAGACGCTGCCCGAGGTTGCCCGCCTGCAGGCCAACTTCCTCCAGCAGCAGTTCGCCATTGCCAACGCCCAGACGAAGGAGCTCTTCGAGCTCTCCACGAAGGTCGGCAAGCAAACCTTCGAGAGCGTCAACGCCGCTGCCCTAAAGTCGTTCGAGCAGATCAAGAAGGCCGGCTGATCCGGAGCCTTCGCCACGCGACGACAATGTTGTACGACCCGCACCCGGAGCATATTGCTCCGGGTGCGTTGCGTTAAGAGAAATGATTGCTATTGCCAATGATTGCATTCGCCGCTTTCACGGCGCACTTGTCGCGCTATAGTACTGGAATGCTCGGATCCAGTTCGTCAGTTCGCGTCAGGAAGGGGCGGCCAGCCGATGCCGATGCGCTGGCGGACGTCTTTCGCCAGTCCTGGCAGCAGGCCTACCTCGGCATCATCCCGCCATCCCACCTCGAGTCGACCATCCGCAAGCGGGGCCGAGACTGGTGGTTCCGCGCCCTGAAAGCGGGCGAGACCGTTCACGTTATCGAGGTCGCTGGCACCTTGACCGGGTACGCCACCTGCGGTCCGGCCCGCATGCGCGGCCGCTACCGCGGCGAGATCTATGAGATCTATCTCATTCCGACATGCCAGGGACTTGGACTAGGCGAGCACCTGTTCGAGGCGTGTCGTGTCGACCTCGATGCTCGTCGCCTGGATGGCCTCGTGGTGTGGGCCCTCGCACCCAATACACGGGCAACGGACTTCTACTGGCGACGCGGCGGCCGGCCAGTCGGCGGCTCATTCGAGCGTTTCGGAGCAGCGAAAGTCGAGAAGATCGCATTCGGCTGGGCCTGAGCTCCCCTGGCACCCAAGGTTGCCCTGTTCACGGCCTACCAGACACAAGATGGAAACCGAATGCGCCGACGTGCGCTCGACTACTCGGCCAGCAGGCCAGGCTTGCCCTCGACGCGCGGCTCGCTGGCACAATCGAAGCCCGGCGCCACCTCGTCCGCGATGCGGCGCGCCATCGCCATGGCATTCGTGTTTGCTGACGCATCGACATAGGCCACGTGGCAGGTGTCCTTGTCCGAAATCCGCGACACCACCAGAACGTGGCTCTTGGCGGCCGCACCGGACATGTAGTAGCGCACGATGGTGGCATGAGGCACCGGGCGGCCCGCCAGCTGCTGGGTCCGCCATTCGACCGTGGCGCGCGCGCCCGGGCTCTCGAATAGAGTATTGAAGGGGCCAAGCGATTGTTTCGCGGCCCGGCGCTTGTCGGCCTTGGACCCGAACGACAGAAACGTCCGCTGATCGCCCTCGGCCAGATAGGCTGGATAGCCCGGCAGTCCTGGGCAGCGGTACGCATTGCCGTCGGGATGCCTCGCGACCATGCGGCATTCCGACAAAGCGAAGGTCGTGGCGATACTCGACCGTTTGTGGTCGACAGCGGCCGCGTCAGAGATCGTTGCGAGCGCTGCAGCCAGGATGCCGAAACCCGAGCAGAGACTCCGCCGCATTCTATTGGTCCTCATCTATCGGCAACCGGCGCCTCGCGGGCGGTCGCGATTATTCCAACTCATTGTTTTGAAAGTGTAGCACGTCGATGTGCCGCCAAAACGGCTTGGCTCAAGACCCGACGTCACGCCCCGTACGGACCGCACGGCGGCAAGCACCCCAAACTGCCGCACCGCGACGTTGCGCATGCATGCCGCCATTGACACTGCATCGAAGGAAGGATTGCGGTTGCCATAGAGCCCATGCACGGGTGAAAGCGTAGGGTGGCCGACCGGTGCCACGGCCTCCGTGCCGAGGGCCACCCACCAAGATCCGTTTCAGCCAGCGAGAACGCCCAACATGCGCATCGACGCCATACCGACTGGTAACAAGCCGCCATACGACGTCAACGTCATCATCGAAGTGCCATTGGGCGGCGAGCCAATAAAGTACGAGATGGACAAGGCGTCCGGAACGCTGTTCGTCGACCGGTTCCTCTACACACCTATGCACTACCCCGGCAACTACGGCTTCGTGCCCCATACCCTGTCCACAGACGGCGACCCGATAGACGTGCTCGTTTGCAACACGCGCGCCATAGTGCCGGGCGCCGTGATGAATTGCCGCCCAGTGGGCGTTCTGATCATGGAGGATGACGGCGGCGGGGACGAAAAGGTGATCGCAGTGCCGAGCACGAAGCTCACGCGCCGCTACGAGAAGATCCAGAACTACTTCGATCTGCCCGAAATCACGATCAAGCAGATCGAGCACTTCTTCGCCCACTACAAGGACCTTGAGCCCGGCAAGTGGGTCAAGATCAAGAACTGGGGCGACCAGGAGGAGGCGCGCCGCTTGATCATCGAGGCTTCGGAGCGGGCAAAGGCCGCCAAAGCAGGTGGATAGAACCGCGATCGTGCCAGACTGAGGCTGACGGGACCTCCGGATGCGGGGCCTGCGGCGTATCTGGCTGCCGGCTGGTCCGGACGAGAGCGAGGGCAGCGGGCGTCACGAGGTCGCGACGCCCCAAATTGGGCTGCCTCCCTGTCTTTAAGGCTGCGCCGTTGGGCCCCTTGTCACTCTCGGCCGATTGCTGTACCGCGCCCGTCATGGAGGCACTTCCCGGATGACCCACATGAGAGTTGCGGTGATGGGCGTCGCTGGCCGCATGGGCCGCGAGCTCGTCGAGGCTGTGCGCGCGACGCCGGGGGCCGTTCTGGCTGGCGGCACCGAACGCGTGGGCGCGCCGGCGATCGGCCTCGACATCGGAACGCTGACGGGCGGTACCCCGCTCGGCATTGCGGTGACGGACGACCCGCTCGAGCTTTTGACCCGCGTCGACGCAATCCTCGACTTCACCGTGCCGCGGGCTACCGTCGAGCTCGCCGGGCTGGCCGCCAACGCGCGTATCGTCCATGTCATCGGCACGACCGGATTGGGCGAGGACGACGAGGCGGCCGTGCGCGCGGCCGCCCGCCACGCCACCATCGTCAAGGCCGGCAACATGAGCCTCGGCGTCAACCTCCTGACCGCCCTGACGCGCAAGGTGGCTGCGGCCCTCGATGCCGATTTCGACATCGAGATCGTCGAGATGCACCACAACCGAAAGGTCGACGCCCCGTCCGGCACCGCGTTGATGCTGGGGGAGGCTGCCGCTGAGGGCCGCGGGCTGACCCTCAAAGACCACAGCGTCCGCATCCGAGACGGCCACACGGGCGCCCGCCGCCACGGCGATATCGGATTTGCGACGCTTCGCGGCGGCAATGTGGTGGGAGAGCACACCGTCATTTTCGCCGGCGAAGGCGAGCGCATCGAGCTGACGCATCGCGCCACCGATCGGGGCATCTTCGCGCGCGGCGCCGTGAAGGCGGCGCTTTGGGCCCGCAGCCGCCCGCCCGGGCTCTACGACATGGCCGACGTGCTTGGGCTGTGAGACAGGCCGGGCCCGCGAAGCAAGAGGCATGAGACCAGGGACTGAGACAGGAACGCGCCGCACATGAAGAACGTACTCGTGCTCGTACGCCACGGACAAAGCGAGTGGAACAAGCTCAATCTCTTCACAGGATGGCGCAATCCGGATCTGACCGAGCTGGGCGTGATCGAGGCACAGCGGGCAGGGCGGCTGCTGAAGTCGGAAGGCCACCGCTTCGACATCGCCTATACCAGCGCCCTGCTGCGCGCCCAGCGCACGCTGTCGCTGATCCTCGACGAGCTCGGCCAGTCGGATCTTCAGACAATCCGCGACAAGCAGCTCAACGAACGCGACTATGGCGAGCTCTCCGGTCTCAACAAGGACGAGGCTCGCGCCAAATGGGGAGCCGAGCAGGTGCTCGTGTGGCGGCGCAGCTATGATGTCGCGCCACCCGGCGGCGAAAGCCTGAAGGATACCGCGGCGCGCGTGTTGCCCTACTACAAGAGCACCATCTGGCCGTCGGTGAAGGCGGGGCAGAACGTGATCGTCGCGGCGCACGGCAACTCGCTGCGTGCCCTCATCATGTACCTCGAGCAGCTCTCGACTAAGCAGATACTCGAGCGCGAGGTCGCGACCGGAGCACCGATGGTCTACCGGCTGACCGAGGCAGGCACCGTCGCCGACCGTCGCGATCTCGTCACCACCTGACCGAGCACCGAGCGAAGGATCATCGCCATGACCTGGAACGATCTGGGGCGACTGGCCGAGGACGAGAACCGTAAGGATCGCGATCGGCTGATCGGCATCTACATCGGCATCTTGGCCGTTCTGCTCGCAGTCTGCGGGATGGGTGGCGGCAATGCCGCCAAGGAGGCAACCCTCAAGAACATCGAGGCCACCAACACCTGGGCATTCTTCCAGGCCAAGAACATGCGTCGACACGTGCTTCGGACGCAAACCGAGGAGCTCGAGCTGTGGCTCGTGAAGGAGCCGCAGATGTCCGATGCAGGCCGTGCTGCGGTCGAGGCGCGCATCAAAAGCTATCGCGACCAATCAGACAAGCTGACCTCGGACGAGACGACGGGCGAAGGTCTCGACCAGCTCTGGAAGAAGGGCATGGCGCTGCAGGCCGAGCGTGATCTCGCAATGGCACGGGACCCGTACTTCGACTACGGCCAGGCGCTGCTGCAGATTGCCATCGTGCTCGCGTCCATCGCGCTGATCTCGAGCGGCTCGATGCTCCTGTTCGGCAGCGCGATCCTCGCCGTCGCCGGCACCCTGCTGACGGCAAACGGCTTCATGCTCTTCATGCGGCTGCCGATTATCGGCTAGGGTGCCTGCTCGACAGTGCCGCCCTCGTCGGGCCGCCCCTCAACCCGCGGGCCTGCCGCGTCCAATCGCGACAAGCGCATCCGCCTCCTTGAGCTCGGCGTCGAGATCGACCGGCGGGCATCCCTTTCGCACCATCTCGCCGTTGAGCGCAGCGGCGCGCGCCTTGGTCTTGTCGTAGTCGCCGAGCGACTTCAGTCCGCCGTTCGGCGAACCGGACATCTGCCCGATCAACGCCTTGACGTTCTTCGGCCCGCGCTTGGCCTCGTCGGGAACCGCCTTCGCCAGCGATTTGGCGCGGTCTATCTGCAAGGTCAGCGCCCGCCCCAGATCCCGGCATGCGAGAGACTTCTCCTCGGGCGCCAGGACATAGGTACCGTCGGGCTGGGCACCGACATGAGGCAATCCCGCCAGGTCGATCGCGGTCGCACACCCCGACAGGGCCACGGCGGCGGCGACTGCGAGCGCCGCCCCCGGAGGAGAAACGCGGTGCGCCGCCGTGGCTCGGCGTGCCGCTGGCATCTTGCGGGCCGCGCCCTGCCGCGATAGCTGTACCGGCTTCGTCACGTCCCCTTCCATCGGCTGATCCCCGACGAACCTCAGAGCCCCAAACCTCATGGCAACCAAGAACCTGCTCCTGCTGCCCGGCGATGGCATCGGCGTCGAAACGATGGCCGAGGTCGAGCGACTGATCGCCTTCTTCAACAAGAAGAGCAATACGGCGAAATTCGAGACGACGTCGGATCTTGTCGGGGGCGCTGCATACGACGCCCACGGCGTCGCCATCACCGACAAAGCGGTTACAGCGGCGATGGCTGCCGACGCCGTGATCTTCGGCGCAGTCGGCGGGCCGAAATGGGACGGTGTTCCCTACGAGCATCGGCCGGAGGCGGGCCTGCTGCGGCTTCGCAAGGATCTCGATCTCTTCGCCAACCTTCGCCCGGCGATCTGCTACGCGGCACTTGCCGATGCCTCGACCCTGAAGCGCGAGATCGTCGAGGGGCTCGATATCCTCATCCTGCGCGAGCTGACCGGCGGCACCTACTTCGGCGAGCCGAAAGAGATCGTCACGCTCGAGAACGGCGAGAAGCGTGGTGTCGACACGACCGTCTACACCACGCGCGAGATCGACCGCATCGCCCGCGTCGGCTTTGACCTCGCGCGGAGGCGCCGCAACAAGGTGCACATGGCGGCGAAGTGGAACGTGATGCGAACGGGCGTTTTGTGGCGCGACGTCGTGACGGAAACGCACAAGGCCTACGCGCCCGACGTCACGCTCGAGCACATCCTCGCCGACAACTGCGCCATGCAGTTGATCCGAAATCCGAAACAGTTCGACGTTATCCTCACCGACAACCTGTTCGGAGACGTGCTGTCGGACGAGGCGGCGATGATGACCGGCTCGCTCGGCATGCTGCCTTCCGCCTCGCTGGGCGCGCCCGATCCCAAGACCGGGAAGCGCAAATCGCTCTATGAGCCGGTGCACGGCTCGGCCCCGGACATCGCCGGCAAGGGGCTAGCCAACCCGATTGCCACGATCGCCTCGTTCGCGATGGCACTGCGCTACTCGCTCGACATGTCCGGCGAGGCGGACCTGATCGACGGCGCGATTGCGGCCGCACTCGCCAAAGGGCTGCGCACAGGCGATATCATGCAACCGGGCATGACCAAGGTGGGCACGGTCGAGATGGGTCGGGCCATCGAGGCCGAGCTGGCAACGCTCGCTGCCTGATCGAAGCCCTCCTCACTGCATGAGGCACAACAGCGGAACGATGCCGACGCTGGCAACAGCGTCGCACGTTCTCTCGACGACCGCGGCGCGATCCTCCAACAGGACGAGTCCGCCGCCGATGACGACGATCACGGGGATGGCCGCATGCGCGGCGTAGTTGCGCATGCTGTAGAATTCCCACCAGCCGCCCTCGTCGTAGTGGCCCCACCAGATATAGTTTTCGTTGATCTGGTTGTTGATGAGGTGATCGGTCCAGTTGAAACCGTCGAGCGTCTTCTCGGGGTATGCCGAGAGGAAGGCATTGCAGTAGTGGCTCGCGAGGCCGACGAGCAAAGCCAAGGCGAGCGCCCAAAACCAAAGGAAGAAGTAGGCGAGCAAGGTCATGCCCAGGTCTCCGTTGGCGTCCCGCCGGGACGCCGTCGGTTAGACTAGCGGTAAGCTCCGAACCGCTGGTTAAGCGAGCGGCTTACCCCCTCTGGCCACCGGCGGCATGGCACCGGACCGGTGAACCTGCTCCTTCCGCATGGCCGCCGCGAGATCCTTGAGCCCTTGGTTCGGTTGGCCTCAAGCGTAGCCGTCAGCGGCTCAATATCTCGAGGCACAATGCTCTTCAATTCGGTCTTCCGGCGCTGAACAGGCGCTCCGTCGGCACCATATCCGTCTGCACCAACAAGGACAGCACGAGCTTCAGTGTCGTGCAGCCGGAACTGGGGCTGTTCGACTACGACCTCTCCACCCGCTGAGTGTTCTTTCCAAGCCAGGCGGAGCCTCAGACCTGCTGGGCGCCCCGTCTGCGCCGCACGATCACGGGCTCGTCACAAACAGTGATCGCGCAATCATGGGTTTGTGAAAACGGTACGTCTCGTTTTATATTTACTCAGGGTCTGAACTGAGTCATAGTCTGTTCATCGGAGGGCGCGGCCTTCCGGGCGGCCTCGCAGAAGCGCAGAGGGTCGCCAATCCCTGGAAACCGAAGGAGCATCCCATGAAGACCCTCGTTGCATCGGCCGTTATTGCCCTCGCACTGACCAGCGGCGCGTTCGCTGCCTCGCCGGCAACCGATCTGGCGGCTGTCATCACCGCGCCGTTCAGCGGCAAGTGATCGGCGTTCAATCCTAATGTCGACGGCCCGGCGAAAGCCGGGCCTTCGGCTTTTCGAGGTCCTGTGTTCCCTAAATCCTCGCCCTTGATGTCGTGAACCGGGGGACGCTTCGCACCAGAGCCCCGTTCAGCTTCGCTCCGCCGGTTGGCCGTGAGAGAATAAGAAGGTTGATTCGCCCGGTCTCAAGCCGGGCTGGCGGGGGCTCGACATGACGACGCACAACGCTCTGCGCACCGGGCTTCTGGCGCTGGCCAAGCGCTCGGTCGGCATCATGACCGCTTGCACCAACAAGGAGAGCACGAACTTCTATCTCGTGCTGCCGATGCTGGGGCTGCTTGGCTACGACTTCTCGAACCCCTACGAGGTCTATCCGAGCCATGCCGCGCCGCTCACCGACGGCACGCGGGCCCGCGTCGACCTCGCCATTCTGAGGGACGGCACGCCGCAATTGGCCATCGAGTGTCAGGAGGCAGGCGCCGATCTCACCGCCAGCCGAAGCGCGCTGAGGCTCTACTATGATGCGCTCGCATCCGTGAAGCTCGGCGTCGCGACCAACGGCATCCTGTTCGAGTTCTTCGTCGATTCCGTGGTGCCCAACCATATGGACGACGAGCCCTTCCTGACCCTCGACCTCGAGACCATCTCGCGCGCGGGGGTGGCCGACGAGGTGCTCGACACGCTGATCTCGGCCTCGAAGAGTCACTTCGATCCGCTGACCATTGCCGAAGCCGCCCACATCCAGCTCGTCCGCAAGCGCTTGCGAACCATCTTCATCGAGGAATCGCTCGCGCCCTCCGAGGGCTTCTGCCGCTACGCACTCGATCGCGCCGGGCTGCCGAACGTGCGCGCGTCCGCCATCGAGCGCCACTACGCACCGCTCGTCCGCGCGGCATTCGAGGAAAGCCTGCTGCTGCCCATCGTCGCCAAGCTACGCGCTGAGGTCGAGACGGAGGGCCGGGCGCCGATTGCAGGGCTGCACCAGCTCGGACAGCGCATCCAGACGGCTGGCCGAGAGTTGTCGCTGCTCGCCTATGTCAAGCGACGCCTGGCGTTCCTGACCGCCGACGAGCAGCAGTTTGCGGCCATCGACGACATCCACGCCAAAGAGTACGTCGGCCGCCTGGCCCTCTACTACAATCGCGAGCAGGGCGGCCGTCTTATGGATTTCATCGAAAGCGGCGATGGGTATCACAAGTACATATTTCCGGACCCGATCGGTGAGATCGTCACCAACTCAGTGGCCGAGATCGACGGGGCTCTGAAAGCGATCTTCGATATCCGCCTCCGCGAGCTTGGCGTCGCCTGTGGACCTCACAGGTTGCAGCGGATCGCCTGAGGGTTCCCGATTTCCCGTCCTCGGTGCAGCAAGGACAAGCCGTGGCCAGCAATCTTTCGACGATCGGCTTCACATTTGCCGACGAGGCGACCTTCAACGACGCTATGATAAGGCTGGCCGGGGAGGCCGACACCCGGCTCGGCACGCCGACGGGCGACTACGCCATCTGGCGATCGCGCAGCGGCGCCGAGATCTGGTTCCATCTGGAGGCGGACGGGCCGCCGACCGCGGCCGGCCGCAATGGCAGCGGCAGCGCGAACGGCGCCGCATCGAACGGCAGCATCGTCGGCCTCACACCCTTCTTCGAGGGCGAGAACGAGACCGAGCTTATGCTCACCGACTTCTGGCAGCGGCCCGAGGACAACCCGTTCGAGGGCACGATCACGGGCTGGACAGGGCGTGGCGGCAACGAGCCCGACAGCTATCCGATCCTGTTCGACGCCGTCGATTTCGCGGCGCGGTTGGATCTCGAATTGCCCATGAAACGCAAAGTGCGCCTCGTCGCCTTTGCGCGCGAAATCGCCGCCTTCGACTCCGAGGACAGCTACTACGCGGCCAAGGCCGAAGGCCCGACGTTCGCCGGCCAGGCATTCGTTCCGATCGGCATGTTTGCTGCCGCCGAGAAGGGCGCCGGTGGCATCGTGGAGGCGGGCGGCATGGAAGCCGCATCGGAACCGTCGTCGCAGTGCCTGATGACCGGCCGCGTTGCCGCGACACGCCGGCTCGTCAACGAAGCGACTGGCCAATCGTTCCATTGGCTGGGCATCGACAGTCTGGATGCGACATTCGACGTCGTCGCCGATCCCGACGTGATCACCGGCGAAATCGTAGTTGGCGGCACTGTCGAGGTGCATGCGCTGATGTTCGGCCGCATCCTGGACTGATCCTGATCGCGGAACGCCGCACAGCCAGTGCCGTCCTTCAGACGCTTGCCCCCTCGCCGCAGGTTGCCGGGCGCGTGCGCAGCCACGCCCGAGCCGTCCAGCTCGGTCGGTTCGGTGACACGCGCGCACGCTCCTCTGTTCGCGCAACGAAATAGAACTCGAAGCAGTTCGGGCCAACCTGCTTGACCCGGTAGCAACCGCCAGACGTGTCGCCGTCGTAAATGGTGCAGAACGTGCCGGACTGGACCGACCAGCGCCCACCGCTCGAGCGCGAGGCCTCCCGATACTCGAGCCGGCCACTGGCTTTATAGTTTTCCGCAAACGTACGGCCGCTGGCATAGTGGCCATCGATCTCGGCGCCGCCGAAGACGCGGCCCAGATCCGCGTCGGACATCCACGCTGCCTTGTCGGCCGGCGCCTCCGCGCGAGCGGCGATGCTCGTCGCGACCAAGGCTGTGATAGCCGCGAGCGCAAGCCACTCTGGTGCGGCGGCGGAACTGGAGCTTCGGCAGTCCCGTGACGGTATTGGCATGCTGATATGACCTTCGCGGAGCACAACCGCCGACCGGAGGGCTTTCCAGGATATGTGCGACGGCTCGTGCCGTCACAGCACTGGCCGAGGATTGTGACGGCGCGATGCCTCAGTCACCCGATCCGCCGCCTCTGCCTCTGCGTTGCAAACGATAGATTGCTGCGCCTACCCCGATCGGAGCCCATCGATGCCGAAGCATCTCGTGACGTCCCTCATTCTTGTTGGCGCCGCAATCTCGGCCGTGCACGGGCCCGGCGCCGCGGCCATGTCCGCCTATCAGTGGAAGAAGCGACCGCTGCTGGTCTTCGCGCCAGCGGCCACGAGCCCCGATCTCCAGCGGCAGCGCGGCATCGTGGCCCAGTACGGGCCGGCCTTTCAGGATCGGCACATGGTCGTCGTGTACGTTATCGGCGACACGGTGACCGCCGAGCTTGGACCGGGCCCCGGGATGACGGCGGCGGCGCTTCGCGCCCGCTACGGTGTCGCAACGGGCGCCTTCCGGGCAGTATTGGTGGGAAAGGACGGCGGGACCAAGCTGTCGTCGCAGGGCCCCCTGGCCGCCGCGACGCTGTTCTCGACCATCGACGCGATGCCTATGCGAAAAAACGAGATGAAGCGGGGGAGCTGAGGACCCGGACGCCCGGGACCCAACGCTATTTGGCATCCCGCTCAGCCGAGACGGCCTCGCAAACGGTGGCCTGGCAACCGAGCAGGCCAGCAACGCCCGTCCCGAAGACCTTGCCGGCCCATCCCATTCATAAGGCTTTGTGATTGCGCGTGGGTTCTTGCAAGGCAGGGCAGTCCCGCGTAATGGAACGCGATTGTCCCTTGCGCCGCGCGGCGGCCGCAGGACGCGGAACCTCCGCAATCCCTTCAAGGATACATGCAATGGGCTATCGGATCGCTGTCGTTGGCGCCACCGGGAACGTGGGCCGCGAGATGATGAATGTGCTCGCCGACCGCAAGTTCCCGGTCGACGAGATCTACGCTCTGGCCTCGCGCCGCTCGCTCGGCACCGAGGTCTCGTTTGCCGACCGCACGCTGAAGTGCCAAGACCTGGAGCAGTTCGACTTCTCGAAGGTCGACATCTGCCTAATGTCGGCCGGCTCGTCGGTATCGAAGGATTGGAGCCCGCGCATCGGAGCCAAGGGCTGCGTCGTGATCGACAACTCGTCGTTCTGGCGCTACGACCAGGATGTTCCGCTGGTGGTGCCCGAGGTGAACGCAGAGGCCGTGCGCGGGTACACGAAGAAGAACATCATCGCCAACCCCAACTGCTCCACCGCCCAGATGGTGGTTGCTTTGAAGCCGCTGCACGACGCGGCCAGGATCACGCGCATCGTGGTGTCGACCTACCAGTCGGTGTCAGGTGCCGGCAAGGAGGCGATGGACGAGCTGTGGAACCAGACCAAGGGCAAGTACGTGCCCGGCACCGAGTATGAGCCGAAGAAGTTCCCGAAGCAGATCGCCTTCAACTGCATTCCTCACATCGACGTCTTCATGGAGGACGGCTACACGAAGGAGGAATGGAAGATGCTGGTCGAGACCAAGAAGATCCTCGATCCGAAGATCAAGGTCACGGCTACCTGCGTCCGCGTGCCGGTGTTCGTCGGCCACTCCGAGAGTGTCAACATCGAGTTCGAGCGTCCGATCACACCGGAGGAGGCTCGCGAGATCCTGCGCAACGCGCCGGGAATTCTTGTCGTCGACAAGCTCGAGCCGGGAGGCTATGCGACGCCCGTCGAGTGCGCTGGCGAGTACGCGACATATGTCTCGCGGATCCGCGAGGACGCAACCGTCGAGAACGGGTTGGCCATGTGGATCGTGTCCGACAATCTCCTCAAGGGCGCCGCACTCAATGCCGTGCAGATCGCCGAGACAATGATCGAGATGCAGTTGCTCCGCAAGCGCGCGGCTTGAGCCAACTGCTGGTCGAATCAGGCCAGAAACTCTCGGCCGGTCACCACGATCGGGAGCCCTTTGAAAAGGGACCCTTTCGCGGGGCCGGCCGCTTCCGTTGTATCAGGCGCGAACCCCGGACGGGCGCCGGCCGTGGCGCACTCGGCCAATCGATATGGGAGTCGCCCCGTGGCCAACCGGAGCGGCGAAGCGTCAGCCCTTCTTCGATCCCGTGGGCGCGACCGCGGGAGGTGGCTGCAAGCTTGTCAGGGCAGCAACGATCGTATTGAGATCATTGACAAAACGGTCACGCTGCGCCGCCGGAAGCGCGAGCAGGATACGATCGTCGACCCGCCTGACGACCGGCTCCGACGCCTTGAGCGTGCGCCAGCCCTCTTCGGTCAGCTTGACGGCATAAGCGCGGGCGTCCTCTTTGGTGCGGCGGCGTTGCAGCAGCCCCTTCTTGAGCATCCGCCGCACGATGTCCGCGAGCGTCGACCGGTCAACGCCGGTCTTGTCGACGAGCTGGGTCTGGCTGAGCCCTTCGTTCTGCGCGACGGTCACCAGCACCGCGTACTGGCGCGGGGTCAGATCGCCGCCGCCCATCTCGTGCTGGAAGATCTCGCCTGCGCATTGGCCTGCGCGATGCAGCAGATGGATCGGGGACCGATCGAGCCTCGAGGGCGGTGGATCTTTTGCCATGTCTATTGAGGGCCCATTGAGCGAAACGCGGCTGCCGCGCCTGTCGCCGGACCGTGTCGGCAACACTGCGCCAGTTTAGAGAAGGTAAAACGTCAAAATGGAGAAAATACGAAACGACACGGCTCGTCTAGCCTAAAAATCAGCAACCATAAATAGTTTGTGAAGAAGTTATTTGATCTACCGCAGTATTCCAATGATCAGACGGGGAACTATTTCGATGTGCTCAGAGCCGACATCAGGTATCGGCTACCTTGGTGTGTGGTAGCGCTGAAGGAACATAAGCTGGACGACTGCGAATACCGCAGTGATCGGCAGGATTCCAAAGACCTTGAACGCGACCCAGGTCGCCTCCGAGAAATTTCGCCAAATCAATTCGTTGACGGCGGCCATCACGATAAAGAACACGATCCACTGTATCGTCAGATGATGCCAACCCTTGTCGGTCAGCTGAATCTGCTCCCCGAGCAGAACCTTTATGAACGGCCGTCCGAACATCAGCCCGCCGCCGAGCAGCCCGGCGAACACGAGGTTCACGATCGTCGGCTTCATCTTGATAAAGCTCGGATCGTTGAGCCAGAGTGTCAGGCCGCCGAAGATGCAGACGATCGCCGCCGTGAACATCGGCATCGGCGAAACCTTGCCCAGTACGACCTTCGACGCGACGATCGCCAGTACCGTGCCGGCCATCAAAACCGCTGTCGCCGACCGGATGCCGAAGGCCCAGTACGTGAGGAAGAACACCAATAGCGGGCCAAGCTCGATCAGGAGCTTGATGCCCGATCCGTGGTTCTGGTGTGCGGGTTCGGGCGCTGCCTGATGCTCGGCCATTGTATCGAACCGTTCTCGGGCGCTCGGCCCGTGCTGTCAGGCAATCAGTCAGTCCGAGCGGCGCGACGCAGCGACCACGGCCGGGCGTCGTGATCCCGACGAGTCGCCCGGCGACTCAGCTCGGACTGGATCAGGAATCCGATGACGTTGCATCAATCGCGTCAGGAACCACGCGTAGAGCCCGGAGATCGGCATGATGAACGCGATCTTGAACAGTATCCAGACGTTCACCCCGTTCATCTGGTAGCCCAGGAAGTCGTACATCTGCGTATCCTTGAAGGAAAGGCGCACGACCTCGTTCATCACCGCGGTGAACACGAAGAACCAGGCAAAACTCCAAGTAAACTTGTTCCAACCTTCCTCAGTATAGTGGAACGTCTTCTCGAATACATACTTGAAGAAGTTCCGCTTCATCGCCAGTCCAATGAACAGGAAGCCAGCGAACAGTGCATTGAAGATCGTGACCTTGATCTGCACCCACATCGGATCGCCGGTGAGAATCGTCAGGGCACCGAACACGATTGTGACCGTCGAGGCGATCAAGGGGAAGACGGGCGGCCGGCCGAACACATACAACATGGCGCCAATGGCGATCAGCGTCGAGATGATCAGCGCCCAGGTGCCCGTGTTGATCCCATAGAGCGCGTTGACGATGAACATCGTCACGAGCGGCCCAAACTCGCTCAGGATGTTCACCGTCTGCTCTGCATTGAACGGATAGATCCGCTTCAGCCACGTCATTAGCACCGCGATCCTTTTGCTGTCCGGCCGGCTGCTTGAGCGCCATGCCGAAGCCCCCCTAATGTCCTAGCCGAGTGCGATGGCGCGGGCAAACTCGTGGGCGTCGAAGGGCTGCAAATCGGTTACCCCTTCTCCAACGCCGATAGCATGCACCGGCAATCCATGCCGGGCGGCAATCGCCACCAGAATACCGCCACGCGCTGTGCCGTCGAGCTTGGTCATGACAAGTCCGGTCACGCCGGCGCGCTCGCGGAACACCTCGACCTGCTGCAGTGCGTTCTGCCCCGTCGTCGCGTCGAGCACGAGAAGCACGTCGTGTGGCGCAGAAGGGTCGAGCTTCCTCATCACGCGCACCAGTTTCTCAAGCTCGTCCATCAGCGCCTGCTTGTTCTGAAGCCGCCCAGCCGTATCGACCAGAAGCACGTCGACGCCCTGGTCCTGAGCGGCCTTGAGAGCGTCGAACGCGAGACCTGACGATTCAGCACCGACATCGCGCGCGATGACCTGGGCTCCAGTGCGCTCGCCCCACACCTTGAGCTGGTCGACTGCAGCGGCGCGGAAGGTGTCGCCTGCCGCCATCATCACGCTGCGACCCTCGGCCCGGAACTGGGCGGCGAGCTTGCCGATGGTCGTCGTCTTTCCGGTGCCATTCACGCCAACCATCAGCACGACGTGTGGCTTCCGAGACGGCTCGACGACGAGCGGCTTTGCGACCGGCTCCAGCACGCGCGCCACCTCGGCGGCGAGCACGGCGCGCACATCGTCGGCCGAGATGCCTTTCTCGTAGCGTCCCTTGGACAGCGCCGCGGTGATGCGCGTGGCCGTATCGACGCCGAGGTCGGTCTGAACCAGGAGATCCTCGAGGTCGTCGAGCGTCGTCGCGTCGAGCTTGCGCTTGGTGAACAGACCAGTAATGCCGTCGGACAGCTTCGCCGAGGTCTTCGCCAGGCCG
This sequence comes from uncultured Hyphomicrobium sp., assembly GCA_964471635.1. Classification (GTDB taxonomy): domain Bacteria; phylum Pseudomonadota; class Alphaproteobacteria; order Rhizobiales; family Hyphomicrobiaceae; genus JAKAML01. The sequence continues at coordinate 61,166 of CAYYGO010000006.1, read as the reverse complement.
TCCTTCAGGCGTGCGAACCAGCCTTTTCGCTCAGGCGCAGATGCCGGCTCGTCTGGAAGCGAGGCACCTGAGCCGGGAGCAGACTGAGGGAGCGCCTCTCGTACAGGCTCCTGAGCGGGAGCCAAGTCGGCACCGCCCACTGCGACGGCGTCCGGCTCAGCGGCCCGACCCGTCACGGTGTCCGGCGCCAAGACAGCTGTCGCATCGGCGCCGGCCGAGACCTCGCGAGCCACCACACCATCTGTCGTCTGCTTTGCATCCGGCGCCGCCGCCGGCCTGGCGTTGCCTCCGAACAGCCGGCCCAGGAAGCCGCCCGACTTCTTCTGTGGCTCGCTCACGCCATCACCTCGCCCTGGAGCCGCTTGCCATCGTGACCGCTGACGCGCGCGCGGACCAGATCGCCGGCCACGCCTCTATCGAGGTCGATCTCGGCGAAATGAGGCGTTCGACCCATGCCGAGCCGCTCGACCACCGCATCGACGGTCTGGCCGACCAAACTCTGCATGTATGCGGCAACGCGCGAGGCGCCCCGCTCGCGAAGCCGGGCCGCCCTCTGGCGGATCACGCGGCCTTCGACCTGCGGCATCCGCGCGGCAGGCGTGCCCGTCCGCGGCGAATAGGGAAAGACGTGCAACCACGTGAGGCCGCACTCGTCTACGAGGTCGAGCGTGCCCGCGAACATCTCCTCGGTCTCGGTCGGGAAACCGGCGATGAAGTCTGCACCGAGCACGATGTCGGGACGCAAGCGCCGTACCTCGGCGCAGAAGCTGATCGCATCCTCGCGAAGATGGCGACGCTTCATACGCTTCAGGATCATGTCGTCGCCCGACTGCATCGAGAGATGCAGATGCGGCATCAGCCGCGGCTCGTCGGCCAGAGCGCGCAAGAGGTCAGCGTCGGCCTCGACCTGGTCGATCGAGGACAACCGAAGCCGCCTCAGATCGGGCACGAGCTTCAGTATCTGCTGTACAAGCCGCCCGAGCTTCGGGGTTCCCGGCAGGTCGGCACCATAGGACGTCAGATCGACGCCGGTCAGCACGATCTCGGGATAGCCCGCCTCGACCAGCGTCCGAACCTGGGCCACCACGTCGCCGGCCGCCACCGAGCGCGAGCGACCACGGCCATAGGGGATGATGCAGAAGGTGCAGCGGTGATCGCAGCCGTTCTGCACCTGGATGCAGGCGCGCGCCCGCGTGCCGAAAGCCTGGATCAAGTGCGGGGCGGTCGTGCGTACGGCCATGATGTCGTCGACCAGCACCCGCTCGGTCGCGGGATTCGCGAAGCTCTGGAACGTCCCCACCTCGAGCTTCTCGGCATTGCCGATCACGTGATCGACCTCGTCCATGGCCGCGAAGCGACCGGGGTCGATCTGGGCCGCACATCCCGTAACGACGATCCGCGCCTCGGGCCGCTCGCGGCGCAGTTTCCGGATCGTCTGCGCCGCTTGTCGCACGGCCTCGCCGGTGACCGCACACGTGTTGACTACAATGCAGTCCGAGAGGCCGGCCGCGCGGGCGTGCTGGCGCATCACCTCCGACTCGAAGGCGTTGAGCCGGCAGCCGAGCGTGACGATGGTCGGCTCGCCGGCCACCGCCGTCGGCAGTCGCTCGTCCGCCTGCTCAAGCCTGGCTGCTCGTTCGGCGTGCATCCTCCGCCCCCGCCTTATCGCGCTGTCGCGGCGAGCGCCGCCGGATCGATCGCGGTCTCGAACTCGAGCTCGGCCGGACCGGTCATCAGTATGCGATTGCGGTCGGTCCACTCGACGAGGAGGTCCCCGCCCGGAAGCGTCACGGTCACGCGCCGCTCTGTGAGCTTCTTGCGTGCCGCGGTGACGGCAGCCGCGCACGCCGCAGACCCGCACGCGCGTGTCAGGCCGACACCGCGCTCCCAGGTGCGGAGCAAGATGCGCCGCGGCGAAACCACTTGCGCCAGCGAGATGTTGGCTCGCTCCGGGAATATCGGATGGTTCTCGAGCAACGGCCCGAACCGGGCGAGGTCGTGCGCCCCGATGTCCTCGACGAAGAACACCGCATGCGGATTGCCGACGTTGACCACGGCAGGAGAGTGCAGCACGGGTTTGTCGATCGGCCCGATCTGGAGCTCTATGCCGCGCGTGTCGCGGAACGGCTCGGCAAGCGGTATATCCTGCCAGTCGAAGCGCGGCTCGCCCATGTCGACGGTGATATTGCCCGGGCCGGCAACGGCCACGTCGAGCAGTCCGGCCCTGGTCTCGAGCTTGAACCGGCTGCGGCCGGTGTCTCGCGCCGCCAGAAGGCCGACACAGCGCGTGCCGTTGCCACAGGCGCCCACCTCGGAGCCGTCATTGTTGTAGATCCGGACGAAAGCGTCAGTGCCCGGCGTACGCGCCGGGTAGAGGGCCATCAATTGGTCGAAAGACAGCCGCGGCGTCGCTGCGATGGCCTCGACCTCGGCCGCCGACAACACACGACCCGAGCCGCGCAGGTCCGCGACGACGATCTCGTTGCCGAGGCCGTTCATCTTCGCAAGGGCAATGGTGGCGGCGCCGCTCATGCGCCCTTATATGGCTGGGAAAGGCCAAAATACAAACCCGCTGAGGTCGCCGATGGTCGCAGGCCGATGACGCATACCGCGGCACCTGAGCCGCCGAGCGGCGAATCGGCAGCCGACGGGCCGCCGGACGGTCATCGGGGCGGGCCTGGTGCGGGCGGTCCCTCGCCGTGGGTACACTATTACCTGCGCCACCTTTCGCCGACCGACCCGCCCGGGACTCTGCTCGATGTGGCATGCGGCGGTGGACGTCATCTCAGACTGGCGCGGTCGCTTGGCTATATGGTCACCGGTGTCGACCGTACCCTGGCCGCAGTGGCCGACCTTGACGGAAAGCCGGGCGTGGAGCTTGTCGCCGCCGACCTCGAGCACGCGCTGCCCGCCCAAGCGTGGCCACTCGCCGGCCGCCGGTTCTCGGTCGTTGTGGTGACCAATTACCTGTGGCGGCCCTTGCTGCCTCTGCTGGCGGCGACGGTCGCGCCGGGCGGACTATTGCTGTACGAGACCTTCGCAAGGGGCAACGAGCGCTACGGGCGCCCCTCGAACCCCGATTTCCTTCTGGCGCCGGGCGAGCTTCTGGACGCGGTCCGGCCGTGGCTGGTGCCGGTTGCATACGAGCATGTCACCGAGCCTGCCCCGCAGAATAGCGCGACCGTCGGCCCGTCGCGTATCGTGCAGCGGATCGCGGCAGTCTCCGCCGATCACAAATGGCTGATAGACCCGCCACCGCCGCAATCGCGATTGGATCTCGCGGCTAGTCTCGGCTGAGCGAACAGTGTGAGGATGGACCATGCGCCAAACCGGACGACGCTTCCTGATCCGAGGCGCGCTTGCCGCGATTTTCGGGGCGTCGGGCTGCCTTGCCGCGGGACTTGGAGGGGTTGCGGTTGCACAGGGCACGCAGACGGCGGCTCCGGCGGCCGAGCGTACGAAAATCGTCGCGAAGGTGTTCGCGTCCGGCCTCGAGAACCCCTGGGGGTTGCAGTTCCTGCCGGATGGCCGGCTGCTCGTCACGGAGCGGCCGGGCCGGCTGCGCATCGTCTCCAAGGACGGCCGGTTGTCCCCGGCGGTCGCGGGCGTGCCGAAAGTGCTGGCCCAGGGCCAGGGCGGACTGCTGGACGTGCGGCTGGCCAATGATTTCCAGGTGTCCGGCTTGTTGTTCCTGTCCTACTCGGAGGCGCGCGAGGGCGGCAGGGTAGGCACTACTGTGGCACGCGCGAGGCTCGTAACGGACGCTTCCGGCGGACGGCTCGAGGGGGTGACACCGATCTTCCGCCAGCAACCCGCTGGTTCGACGACATTTCATTTCGGCTCCCGCATCGTGCAGGCCACCGATGGCTCCCTGTTCATCACGACGGGAGATCGCGGGGATATGCGGTCCCAGGTGCAGGACCCCACGACCCACATCGGCAAGGTGATCCGCATCACGCCCGACGGGGCTCCGGCCATGCGGGAGCCTGCAATGCCCGGCTGGAAAGCCGAGGTGTGGTCAATGGGCCACCGTAACATCCAGGGCGCCGCGATCGACCCGGCAACGGGAAAGCTTTGGACCGTGGAGCACGGAGCGCGGGGCGGCGACGAGTTGAACCAGCCCGAGCGTGGCCGGAATTACGGCTGGCCGATCATCACCTATGGGCGGGATTACTCGGGCGTGACGATCGGAGAAGGCACCGCCAGGAACGGGCTAGAGCAGCCGGTCTACTATTGGGATCCCTCGATCGCGACGTCCGGGCTCGCAATCTACGACGGCGCGATGTTTCCGGCGTGGACGGGAAATATCCTCGTCGGCGGCCTTTCGGGGGCACAACTGTCGCGGCTGGTCATGGACGGCGGCAAAGTGGTCGCCGAGGAGAAGCTACTGACCGACCGTGGCGATCGCGTCAGAGACGTGCGCGTCGGTCCGGATGGTGCTGTGTGGGTGCTCCTCGACGAGCGCGACGGCAAGGTGCTTCGACTGACGCCCGCCCGGATACCCGGGGGGTGACGAGGCCATCGCCTGGGCCAGCGGATCGGAGCCAATGGCTTCGCTGTCACCTCTTCAGCGACCGGTACGGACCTTCTCCTGCTGATCCTGCCAGTCGGTATCTGGGCCCTTACCGACGGTATGGACGCGCACCATCTCGTCGCTGACCAGGCGGCAATCGGCGTTTTTGTCGAGGCGCTTGAAAGCCGGGTTCGGCCGCTCCTGCATCTCAACCAGGGTGAGTTTGTCGTCGGCTTTCGGCGCGAAAAACCGGTAGTCGGCGTCCTCGAACAGCCTGTCCTGCTTGGCGAGCCGAGCAAATTCGTCGCGAGAGAGAGCACCGTCCCCGTTGCCGTCGACCTCCTTGAAGGAGGTCGCCAAGTACTGCTTCCACTCCTCGCAGGTGACGACGTTGTCCTTGTTGAGATCCCAGGTCTGCGCGGCGTTTATGAACGTGATATCGAGCTGAGTGGGGCCCGAAAAGAGGGCGTTTCCCGACTGGCAACCGGCCAGCACCACCGCCGCCAGCATGGCCGCAGCGGCCAAGCCGGGGTGCCGCGGTAACGTCGTCGCCTGTTGCATGATCGCTCCCTTGCACCCCTCAGCCGATGCCGGCCACTGCCCGGAATCAAGGCAGTAGATACTCGTTTCTACACCAGAAATGGAACAGCGGCTCGGCGGACCTTGGGCAAGTCGGGGACAAGCCCGCTGTTGACATCCGAAACTGCTTCAACGATGGTCCCCCGATCCATGCGGCCCGTCGACAGAGCCGCCCCCTCGAAGGTCCAGCGCACCGCCGCGATGCGGTTGCCCGGATTGGCCAGGGTGGTCCACACCCGCCGGCGCGTCGCGCTCGCGGGTGCGTTTTGCTTTGGGGCATGGACATATTCGTATGCGCGCTGACATGAAGGCGCCCGGATACCGACATGACGAGCAGCCACTGCGAAGTTCAGACCCTTAACGCGGGATAGAGCGCGCGATATGTTCCAGACCCTGTCCGAACGGTTGTCGGGCGTCCTCGACAAGCTGACGCGGCGCGGTGCGTTGTCGGAGACCGACGTCGCCGACGCGATGCGCGAGGTCAGGCGGGCGCTGCTCGAGGCCGACGTGGCGCTCGAGGTCGTCAAGGATTTCGTAGAGCGGGTGAAGGCCAAGTCCGTCGGCAGGGAGGTGGTTAAGTCGGTCACCCCCGGGCAGATGGTGATCAAGATCGTGCACGACGAGATGGTGCACATGCTCGGGTCGGACGCCGACCCGATCAGCCTCGCCGCCGCGCCTCCTGTCGCCATCCTGATGGTTGGCCTGCAGGGCTCGGGCAAGACGACGACGACGGCCAAGATCGGTCACCGCCTGAAGACGCGCGAGCGCAAGAAGGTGCTGATGGCCTCGCTCGACACGCGCAGGCCCGCGGCGCAGGAGCAGCTCCGTGTGCTCGGCCAGCAGACCGAGGTGGATACGTTGCCGATCGTGGCCGGCCAGCAGCCGGTGCAGATCGCGCGCCGCGCTGTGGAGGCGGCGCGGCTCGGCGGCTACGACGTGGTTCTGCTCGACACCGCCGGCCGCATCTCGATCGACGAGGAGCTGATGGCGGAGGCGGCCGAGGTCAAGGCCGTGACCGGCCCCCACGAGACGCTGCTGGTCGTCGACAGCCTGACGGGTCAGGACGCGGTCAACACCGCCCGCGCATTCGACGGCCGCATCGGCATCACCGGCACGGTTCTGACGCGCGCCGACGGCGACGGCAGGGGCGGTGCGGCGCTGTCGATGCGCGCCGTCACCGGCAAGCCGATCAAGCTCCTCGGCACGGGCGAGAAGTGGGACGCGCTCGAGGACTTCGACCCGAAGCGCGTCGCCGGCCGGATCCTCGGCATGGGCGACATCGTCGGCCTGGTCGAGAAAGCCGCCGAGAGCTTCGACCGGGACAAAGCCCTGAAGATCGCCCAGAAGATGAAGAAGGGCGACTTCGACCTCGAGGACATGTCGGAGCAGCTCGCCCAGATGGAGCGGCTCGGCGGCATGGGCAGCGTGATGGGCATGATGCCCGGCATCGCCAAGCTCAAGGGCCAGATCAACGAGAAGGGCCTCGACAAGGACCTGAAGCGCCAGCGCGCGATCATCTCGTCGATGACGCCGAAGGAGCGGCGCTTGCCGAAGATCCTCGACGCCAAGCGCAAGCGGCGTATAGCGGCCGGCTCCGGCACCAAGGTCGAGGACATCAACAAGCTTCTGAAGATGCATCGCGGCATGGCCGACATGATGAAGGCCATGGGCAAGAACAAGGGGATGATGCAGCGGGTCGCGGGCGCGATGGGGCTCGGCCCCGGCGCCGGCATGCCGAGCGAGGCGGAGATCGCCAAGATGCAGGAGGAGCTGGCGAAGCTCGACCCCAAAGCCATCGAGAGCCTGCCGCCCGAGCTTCGCGACGCGCTGCCGAAAGGACTGCCGGGCGCGCCGCCGCAGGGAGGTGCGGGCAAACCCGGCACCGCGCCGCGGCTACCGGGCCTCGGCGGCGGTTTTCCGGGCGGGATGCCGGGACGGCTCCCCGGGCTCGGCGGGGGCATGCCGCGACTTCCGGGCCTGCCGGGAAAGAAGAAATAGGCCGCCCTGCACCAGGAACCCGGCAGCGGGCTCCGGCGCACGACGGCGAACGCGCAGCCAACTCCAGAGATCACGTAACACCAGACATCACTTGAAAGGAACGACACCATGTCCGTGAAGCTTCGCCTGTCCCGTGGCGGCGCCAAGAAGCGCCCCTACTATTACATCGTGGTCACCAACTCGGCCTCGCCCCGCGATGGACGCTACATCGAGCAGATCGGCACGTTCGATCCGATGCTCAAGAAGGACAGCCCAGATCGCGTGAAGCTCAACCTCGATCGCGCCAAGCATTGGCTGTCAGTGGGCGCCCAGCCGACCGACCGAGTGGCCCGCTTCCTCGATGCCGCCGGCCTCATGAAGCGCACCGCACCGAACAACCCAGACAAGGCGAAGCCGAAGAAGAAGGCTCAGGAGCGTGCTGCCGCTGCCGCCGAGAAGGCCGCCAAGGCGGCCGAGGCCCAGGGCTGATTGCCGAGCTGATTGCCGAACTGATAGCCAAGCTGACAACCGGCTGATCGAAGAGAGACCAGGCTCTTGGCAGAGCCAAAGCGCAGGCTGCGGGCCGTCAGGACCGCGGCGCGCCATGGGCCGGGCAATCACCTGTGCGACGCCCGGTCTGGATCTCGGTCATGGTCATGTTCTTTCCGCCCATCGTCATGGCGATGTGGCCTCGGAACGCTTCGGGCGCCAGTGTAAAGCGGGCGCGGCCGCGTGCGGCGTTACCGCCCGGGCAGACGATCTCGAACACGAGGTCGGTGCCCTCTGTTGCGAGAGCGGACACCGGACACCGGCCGAGCGGATTGTTTTCGCTGAGGACGGCGAGACCCTGGCTGCCCGCCGCGTCCGGCGCTGTGATGCAAAGCGCTGCCGAGCGCCTTTCGGTCGCGTTGTCGAGGTTCGGCAGCTCGAGCCGGAACTCGACTTCGTACGCGCCGGGCCTGAGCCGCACGGCCTCGCCGGCCGGCGCACCGGACGTCTGCGCAAGTGCTGCCAACGCGGCGAGTGCAGGTCCTGGTCGACGCATAGCGGGCCCCTGTATCGCGGCGGGCCGCAAGCGAGCCATCGCCGAGTGGCGCATGACAGCATGAGATCGGGTCGGGCGCGCAACCCGTTTCTTGCGGTGTCGGCCCTGCGGCAGGCCTGCCGCGCGGTGCCTCAGCGCTCGCGCAGCGCGCTCTGGCGCATGCGGGTTATCGGCTTCATGAGGTAGCTCAGCACGGACTTCGAGCCGGTGACGACGTCGACGTCGGCCACCATGCCGGGGATGATCGGCAACGTCTCCTCGCCGTTCTGGAGGTGCGCGCGATCGGTGCGGACGCGCACGACGTAATAGCTCTCGCCCTTCTCGGTGGTGACGCTGTCGGCTCCGATCTGCTCGACGCGTGCCTCGAGCCCGCTGTAGATCGAAAAGTCGTAGGCGGTGAGCTTCACCAGTGCGCGCTGACCGGGGCGCAGGAATGCGATGTCCTGCGGGCGCACCTGCGCCTCGACGAGCAACGTGTCGTCGACGGGCACGATCTCGATGACGCTGTGGCCGGGCTGGACGACCTGACCGACAGTGGTGACGCTGACCGTCTTGACGATGCCGCTGGCCGGGGCGCGGAGCGTGGTGCGGGCGAGGCGATCCTCGCTGCCACGACTTTGCTCGGAGAGCGAGGCGAAGTCGACGCGCGCGCTCGACAGCTTCTGGAGCGCGTCGCCGCGGTAGGCCTCGATCCGCTCGGCACGGCGGCCCTTGACCTCGGCGAGGGCGGCCTCGAGGCGGGGAACGGCAAGGCGCGTCGCCTCGAGTGCACCGGAAATGTCGTTGAGCTTGCCCTCCGCGGCGAGGATCTCGGAGCGCGAGGCGGCGCGGCTGCGCTCGAGCGGGCGCAGGATCGCAAGCTCCTGGCCGGAAATGTCCAGCGCACGCGACAGCGTCTCGATCTTCTGCCGGGCCTCGGCGATCTCCTGCGCGCGCTGACGCTCCTGCCCGTCGAGGGCGGCCAAGGCGCCTTCGAGCTCGCGCCGGCGCGCCTCGAAATGATCGCGCTGGTGGGAGAGGAGATCCGGACGCTGCCGGGCGAGGTCGTCGGGGAACGCGAGCGGCCGGCCCTCAACCTCCGCCTCGAGACGGGCGATGAACGCCATGAGACCCAAGAGCTTCTCGCGCGCCTCGCCGTGCGTCGAGCCGGCCATGGTCGGGTCGATACGGAGGATGATGTCGCCGGCGCGCACGATGGCGCCCTCGCGGACCAGGATCTCGCGGACGATGCCCGCCTCGAGGCTCTGCACCACCTGGATCTTGCTCGCCGGTATCACGCGGCCGCGTCCGGTGGTCACCTCCTGGACATGGGCGAGTGCCGCCCACGCGACGAACACGCCGACCAACGCCACGAGCGCGGTCATGAGGCGCGACAGGCCGCGCGGCGGCGGCGCGAGAAGGTCGGCGCTGATCGCAGAGGGAATGGCGACACGCGGGGGCGACGAAGCGGCGGGGGCCGAGCGCTCCGGAGCGGCGAGGGCGGTCATGGGGCGCCTCCCTCGGCGCGCGCCGGCGAGGAGGCGGCAGTACGCTCGCCCATCGCCTTCAGGGACGCAAGCACCGACGCCTTCGGGCCATCGAGGATCTTGGCGCCGTGGTCGAGCACGATGATGCGGTCGACGAGATCGAGCAGTGCGGTGCGGTGCGTGACGACGAGGAGGGTGCGTCCGGCGGCGTAGGCGGCGAGGCGCCGCACGACGGCGCTCTCGGCGGCGGGGTCCATGTCGCTGGTCGGCTCGTCGAGCAGCAGAACGCGCGGATCGCGCAGCAGCGTGCGCGCCAGGACAAGGCCCTGGCGCTGGCCGGCGGAGAGCCCGGCGCCGCGCTCGCGGACCAGTGTGTCGAACCCTTTCGGCAAGCGCATCACCCACTCGACGACGCCGGCGACGCGGGCCGCGGCGAGGATCGCCTCGTCGCCGGCCGTCTCCCGGCCGATGACGATGTTGTCGCGCAGCGTGCCGTGGAACAGCTCGGCGTCCTTGAGGGCAAGGCCGACATGACGGCGCAGGATCGCGGGGTCGATGTGGGATACCGGCACGCCGTCGAGCAGGACGCGGCCGGACTGCGGCGCGTGCAGCGCCGCGGCGAGCTTCAGAGCGGTGGTTTTGCCAGTGCCGATGCCGCCGACTATGGCAACGCGCTCGCCGGGCTCGAGGGCAAAAGTGACTGCCTTCAGAGCCGGCGCGTGGTCCTTGTCGTAGCCGAACGTGACCGCCTCGAAGGCGAGGCGGCCGCTGCAGGCGGCAGGCGCGAGCAATCCAGCCCCTTCCGGCCGCTCCTGCGGCGCCATGACGAGTTGGTCCAGCATGCGGAAGGCGATACGGGCCTGATGCAATCTTGCGATCAGCATGGCGATCTGGCCGAGCGGTTGCAGCGCGCGGCCGGCGAGCATGGTGGCGGCGATGAGACCGCCCGTGGTGAGGCTGCCGGCAGCGACCATGTAGAAGCCCGCAATGATCATGACGATCTGGGTCAGAGTCTGGGCGGCAAAGATGGCGTTTGTGCCGACGGTCGAGACGTCGCGGATGTCGTTGCCCGAGCGGATGGCGTCGGCCACGGCACGCTCCCACTTGGAGGCGGCCCAGCTCTCGGCCCCGGCAACTTTGATCGATTCGAGCCCGGCCAGGGTCTCGACAGCAACGGCATTGCGTTGCGCGACGTCTCGGAACTGCGTCTCGGTGAGGCGGGCGACGCGGGCCTGAGTGAGCCAGCCCAGTGCAAGCACGAGCGGGATCGAGGCCAGCGGTACGAGCACGAGCGAGCCCGAGACGACGGCAATCATGGCCAGGAAGAGGACGAGGAACGGCAGATCGCCGAATGCGGTGAGCGTGGCCGAGTTGACCATCTCGCGCAGCGTGTCGAGCTCGCGCAGCGTATTGGCGCGGACGCCGATCGAGGCGCGCTCCGACGTGAGGCGGGCGCCGACGACGCGGCTCATGACGAGGTTCGACAGCCGCACGTCGGCGCTGCGACCCGCGGCGTCGACGAAGCGGGCGCGCAGCGACTTGATCGCGAAATCGAAAACGGTTGCGAGCACGACGCCGATCGACAGCGCCCACAACGTCTCGGCGGCGGCGTTCGGCAGGACGCGGTCGTAGACGTTCATGGTGAACAGCGGCATGGCCAGCGCCAGCACGTTGATCGCGATCGTCGCCAGAACCGCCTCGCGGTAGATGCCACGGCTGGCGGCGAAGGCGGGCAGGAACCAGTCGGCGGCACCCGGCGCCAAGGCTTCCGCGCCCCGGCGGTCGGACGCCACGTCGGCATTCTCGCGCGACTTCGAGCCGGACGCCGGCCGGATCAGAAGCAGGCGGCCCGCAGCCGAGGCGGCGAGGTCGGCAAACGGAACCCGCACGCGGGCGCTGCCCTGGCCTGGGGCACTCATGAGCGCTGCGACAGGCGCGCCGTCCGGGGCGCGCTCGATGTGCCAGAGGAGGTCGCAACCGCCATCGGCCGTCGGCACGACGACCGGCAGCTCGGCGTCGGCGAGGTCGGCGGGCGCTCGCTGGGCAAGCACTGCCTCGAGACCGGCACGGCGTGCAGCGTCGCCGGCATGCTCCAGCGCCAGCCTGCCGCGGACCAACGGCAAGCCGTGGATCATGGCCGCGGCATTGGCGCGGAGCCCGTAGTGGCGTGCGATATCGACGAGCGCAGCGGCGAGCACATCCCGGCCCCCATCTGGCGTGCCGGTGCGGTCGGCGCGCAACGATGCAGCCGAGCGCTCGAGCCGGCCGAACAGACCCGCGATCGTTCCAGACGGTGGCGCGTCACCGGACATGCGGGGCTCCGGTCATGGCCGCTGGCGCCATCATTTGACGGGCGCGGCGGAGGCCTCGACCGACTCGCGGCCGTGGTAGTCGATGCGCGTGCTCCAGTTGGTCCAGCCGTCGCGCCAGCCGTCGATGACGGTCTCGGCGGGCGGCAGCGCGGCCTCGGCCGGAAGCTCGAGACCGAGAGCCGGCACCAGGCGACCCATGGCGGCGAGCAGGCGGAACGAGTTGAAGACGTGGACGAACTGCTCGGTACGCAGCGTCGCCTCGGCAACGAACACCTCGGCCTGGATGTCGAGCAGGTCGAGCAGGCGGCGCTGGCCGGCATCGAACTGGGCGCTGTAGCTCGATCGCGTCTGACGATTGGCCGCAAGCTGACGGGTCAAGACGGGGACGCGGCTGCGGGCGCTGGCGATGGCGTTCCACGAGACGCGCGTCTCGCGCTCGACGATGCGGCGGGTGTTCTCGCTGATCTCGGCCGCCTCGAAGGCACGCGCCTTCGCCTCCCAAACGCGGGCCTTGTCGATGCCGCCGTTGAGGAGGTTCCATCGCACGACAAGCATGGCGCGCGTGTCGACCGAACGATCGTCGTTCTCGCTCACGCCCCAGCCGCGATCGGCGGAGAGCTCGAGGTTGAGCTTCGGGTAGAAGCGCGAGCGAGCTACGCCGACGGCCGCCTCGGCGGCGGTGGTGTCGTGCTCGGTGGCGATGACGGACGGCGCAGCGACGCGCGCCTCGCCAACGGCGGCCTCGACCGAGGTCGGCAGCGCCTTGACCGGGATGAGAACGGCTTCGAGCCGGCCCGGTGCATGCCCCGTCGCGGAGCGGTAGAGCGCCTCCGCGTCGGCAGCCCGCGCCTGGGCTTCGATCACGAGCGCCTTGGCGTTTGCGGCCCGGCCGCCGGCCTCGCTCAGATCGGAGGCGCTACCACGGCCGCCGTCGACGCGCTGGTGAACGCGCGACATGAGGCGCTCGTGGGCGGCGAGATTGGCGCGCGCCGAATCGAGCACCGACAGCGCCCGCTGCATCTCGAGATAGGCCTGCACGGTGCGGAGCGCGATGGCGTTCGCTGTATCGTTGACGCGCCAGCGCGAGCTTTCGACCCGATGCTGCTGGCGCGCCTGCTCGTGGCGGGCCTCGAAACCGTCGAACAGCCGCTGCGACAACAGCGCCGAAACGTCGCGATGGCCGTGGTAGTCGTCACCGGAGACGATGCCGAGCGCGCTGCGGTCGTAGGTCCTCTGGCGGCCGGCAGCTGCGCGCAGATCGACAGACGGCAGCGACAGGCCACGGGCCGCGGTCAGCTCGTGGTCGATCGCATGTCGGTTAAAGCGGATGGCGCCGAGCTCGGGGTGGCTCGACAGCGCCTTCTCGACGGCGGCTTGCAGGCTCTCCGCCCCGGCCCTACCCGGCGTCAGCGCCAGCGTTGCAGCAAGAGCCAGTGTCATCGCAATCCGATGACCATTCGTTCGGCCGCGCATCATGTCGTGCCTCGTGAGGACGGTGCGGCACGCGAACACGACAATCCGCTGTCGTTTGATCTTCTGTGCCGCTGCCTTGGACGACCGGCGGCGCCGCTGGCGCACTTGGTCCGTCCTCGGACGCAACGCATCCGGAATACGGCGCGAATCGTTAAGCAGAAGGAAACGACTTGCCCTCCGGCGTGGCGAAAATGCCGGCCCCGGATCGCGGCAATCGGCGGGCCGCAGCCTGCGCTACGGCTCTGCGTCTTGCCTATGATCGCTGTTCAGACGATCAGATTGCCGTTCTGTTGCAGCAGCGCGACGTTGAGACCGACCGCCCCTTGCAGCGTCACCACATCCACGAACGACGCTCCGCCCCCGCTGCCGTCGATGTCGACCTGGATACGCTGCGCGTTGAGCGGACTGATGCGGACGAAGTCGGCCAGAACGGACGACTGCGCGTTGTAGCCCGAGAGCAGCGCGCCGAGATCGAGCGCGTCGCCGCCGATGCCAACGGTGAAGTCGGTGATCGTATCGGGTCCGCCGGTGAGATCGCCGGCGGCCCAGGAGAAAATGTCGCGCCCGCCGCCGCCGGCCAAGCTGTCGGCGCCCTGGCCGCCAGCGATGCGATCGAGGCCGCCGCCACCTGAGATGGTGTCGGCTCCGCCGAGCCCGAGGATGAGGTCGTTACCGGCGCCGCCCGAGAGGGTGTTGCCGCCGGACGTGCCGGTGAGTGCCTGGCCGGCGTTCGTCGGAGCGGCGACCGAGAGCAAGAAGCTATCGAGGACCGGGGTATCGAGCCGGTCGACGCCGTCGATGGTGACGGCGGACAGCAACACGTTGTAGGTGCCGGCCGCCGTACCGGGGCCGCTGGCCAGCGACAGCGCATTCGACTGCGCCTCGCTGCCGACGAACACCCAAGTGCCAGGTGTGCCCGCGGTCAGCGTGCCGCCGAGGCCAGCAACCAGGAACAGGCCGGCCGGCACGCCGGAGAAGGTGATCTCGATCAGCTCGGGTCGCGTCTCGCCCACGGCCGAGCCGCTGTCGTCCTGCATGCGGACGTTCAGGGCGAGCGCCGCCGAGCCGCCGACGCCGACCGTAACGTCGGGCGTCAGGATTTCGACGGTATCGGCCTCCGGCGTCACGGTGACGAGAAAGCCGCGCGAGGACTGGGCTTCATCGCCGTTCGAGCTCTCGAGCGCGATGGCGGTCAGCGTCAAGGCCATCGTGCCCGCGTAGTCGAGTGGCGGAACGATCCGCAGCGTGGCGAGCGCAGCTGCCGGGATGGTCCAGCTGCCGTCGCCGTTGTTGAAGCCGGCCGAGAAGCGGGTGCCCGACGGCGCGCCCGAGATGACGACCGAAAGGATCTCGGCGCCGTTGGCCGACTGGGTGTCGACGAGGCCGGCCGACAGCCCCGTGAGCGCGATGCCGCCGGCAGCGTCCTCGGTGCCCGACGAGGCCGGAATGGTGGCGGGAACGACGGGAGCGTCGGCGTCCGCGGCGATGGTCACGGAGAAGGTCGCGAAGTCGAGCGCGAGGTTGTCGGCGTCCGGCGTAGGATCGGCCGGCGAAGACTGGTCACGCGAGACGGCGGCCACCTCGACACCGACCGCGCCGTGCCAGTTGGCGGCGCCGCGGATCTGCAGCCCCCCGACATCGGCGATGGGCACGCGGTAGAAGCCGACCAGGTTCTGACCATCGACGCTGGCGTCGACGTCGGCGCCGGTCACGAGCGCATAGCCGCCGATCAACGTCGCACCGTTGTCGAGGCGGACGTAGGCGTAGCTGTCGATGGTCTCGCTGCCGTTCAAATCGCGTGCGGCGAGCGCGAGGTTGAGCGCGACGGGCAGGTCCTCGATGCCCGCGGCGGGCGTCGCGGCGATCGCGGTGCCGTCGGCCACCGGATCGACGTAAATGTCGATCGCCAGCGGTCCGGTGGACGAGCGCACGAGGTTGGTGCCGGTGGCGACGGCTTCGATCGTGACGGGCATGTTGCCGGAGAAGTCGGCCGGCGGCGTGACCCTCACGAGGCCGTTGTTGAAATCCGCCGCGGTGGCGACCCAACGCGAGGTGACGGGGTTCCATGTCGCGCCGGCGACGGTCGCGCCGGCCGGAACCGTAAGCATGACTGCGACCGACAGCGTCGAGGATCCCGGCGTCACGACAGGCGAGCCGGCGCTCGACAGCGCACCGGCCGTGTCCTCGGTGCCGGGCAGCAGGCCGAGGAGGTCGATGGTCGGCTGCGGGGGCGGCGAGCCGGGTCCGCCGCCGCCGCCGAGGCTCGGATCGACGGTGATAGCGAAGGCCGCGTTGGCGGCGCTGGTGGCGATCGTCCCGTCGTCCACAGCAACGGCCGTAACCTCGAAGCTCATGGTGACGGGCGCGCCGGCGAATTGCGCGGTCCGCAAGGCGAGGTCCGCGAGATCCGCAGCGCGGACGAGCCAGGTGCCGTCGCCGTTGTCCAGGCCGACGGCGTTGCCGGTGGCGGTATCGATAAGGGCGTACTCGGGCGCGGCGCCGCCCGTCGTGCCGGCAAGGCGGAGGATATAGTAGACGTCCTCGGACTGCGCACGACCGAGACCGTCGCCCGCCGCGCCGCCCGGACGGTCGGCGTCGATATCGGTCGTCACGCCGCCGAAGTCGAGCGGGATGTCAGCCAGCGGTGCGAAAACGTCGATGTCGGCGGTGTTGCCGTCGTTGTCGGGATTGAGCGCGTAGACGGTGGGCACGTCGGCGATGCCGCTGACCGACACTGCCATGGAGACGGTCTCGATCTTCTGCGGTCCACCCGCATTGTCCTCGAGCAGTGCGGCAACAGGGATGGTGAAGTCCTCGTTGCTGTCGAGGAAGAGGTCGTTGTCGAGAGCGACGCCGGCGAGGTCTGCGGGCAACACGACGATACTCCCTGCGGGCACGACGAGCGGCTGACCGTTCACGGTCAGGGTGGCGCCAGCAGGGTAGTAGTCGAAGGTACCGGAGATGTAGCCGACTACGAGCTTGTCGAGACCGCTGCCGGTGCCAGGCAGCTCGGCCAGGCGTCCGGCGAGACCGGCGTCGGCGATCAGGCCGGAGAGGTCGAAGACGTAGCGCAGGACGGTCTCCGAGCCGTCGGTGTCGGCGAAGGCGTGGTTGCCGGCGCCGGCGAGCGAGACGCCGGACGCCTCGACCGAGGTCTCGGTGAGTGCAAGACCGGGCGACCAGGACGAGAAGCCGTCGACGGTCGCGGCGTTGATGACGGGCGAGACGGTGATCGAGAGCGGCCACGGCACGCTGATGGCCTGGTCGCTGTCGACCTCCTGGGTGACGGCGGTGAGGGCGAGGCCCGGATAGGGGTCGTTGCCCGAGTAGTCGAGAACGGGCGGCAGGACAAGCGTCGGAACAGCGTCTGCGGAGACGCTCCATCGACCGCCGCCGAGATAGGAGACGGTGCCGGCAGACGCCGAGGGAAGAACGCCGGCAGGCACGCCCGAGAGCACGAACGACAGCGTCTCGGAGCCGTCTGCATCGACGCGTGCGTTGTCGAGGTTGCCGCCCGCGGCCGCGACGATGGCCGCGCCGATCGCATAGGGCTCGTCCTCGCTCGCGGCGACGGTGACGGGGAAGCTGCCGGGCGCGTCGGCGACTCCCTGCACCTCCACCGCGATGGCGTTAGTGAACGTCACCGGGCCGGCCGCCCCGTCGGACACGAGGGTCTCCGTCACCAGCACGATGTCGGGGGTCGTATGTGCGGTCGAGAAATGCTGCGGCGGCAGGATGGCGAGGCCGACGGTCTGGGCCTGGGTCAACGTGTAGTAGCCGCCGGACGCGGCGATCTCGACGAAACCGCCGGCGCCGTCCGCACCGTAGATGCGCGCACCCGCCGGCACGCTCGCGGCCTGGATCCGGAAGGTATAGCTCTCGGAGCCGTCGGGATCGGCCAGCGTGACCGCGTTCGGGATGGCGATGATCGTATCCTCGAGCCCGACCGCGTTGGCCTTGACAACGGGCGTGTCGACGGTCGGCGTGATGGTGACCGTGATTGTCGCGACGTCGGTGGCACGGCGGATGTCGATACCGGCGCCGGACCCGGTGTTCGGGTCGCCGGCCTGGCCCTGCTCGGTGGTGACGGCGGTCACGGTGAGCGTGGCCGGTCCGGAGTAGTAGGGCGACGAAAGAGCGAGGTTGGCGAGCACCTGGTTGAGCTCGGTCTCGTTGGCGGCATTGACGACGTAGGTGCCGCCCGGATTGCCGGCGATGGAGGCGCCAGCC
This sequence comes from uncultured Hyphomicrobium sp., assembly GCA_964471635.1. Lineage (GTDB taxonomy): Bacteria > Pseudomonadota > Alphaproteobacteria > Rhizobiales > Hyphomicrobiaceae > JAKAML01. The sequence continues at coordinate 43,571 of CAYYGO010000006.1, read as the reverse complement.
GGCAGCGTGTAGCCGCCGACGACGTCGATGCTGGCGCCGGCCGGCAGGCCGGTGATCTCAACCGAAAGCCGCTCCGAGCCCCAGCCGGCGTTGTCGGACACGCCGTCGGTGTCGATGCTGCGATCGGCGACGATGGTCTCTCCCGAGGGGCCGACGAGGGCGATGAGATTGGGCGTGACCCCGCTCTCGGCACCGGTCACGGCAAAGCCAGCCGAGATGCTCGGTGCGTCGGCACGGGCGAGAATGACGACGTCGTGGCCGAAGCTCGTGACCTCGGTGTCGGCGAGGCCGTTCTTCACATCGAGCGTAGTGACCGCGACCTGGATTGCGCCGTTCCGGTCCTGTTGGCCGTCATCGGTGCCGTTGCCGTCGCGGTCCTGGCCCATGGCGACCTGGAACGTGGTCAGCGTTGCGCGGATGTCGGCCTCGGCCTGGGCGCGCGCGGCGTCGGTCAGCAATGCCGGATCGGCGGCGCCGGTTATGATCGTCGAGGTAATGGTGTAGGTGCGGAGCGCGGCGTTGAAGGTGACCTCGGCGCTGCCAGAGCCGGCGAACGTGCCGCCAGCGCCGGGCACGTAGGTGCCGGACAGCGTGTAGGTGAGTGCCGCGGTGTTGGCCGGCACGGTCAGCATGATGGCCGAGATGGTCTCGGCACCCCCATTGGTCGACGATCCGACGACTGTGTCGACGACGCGAATGCCGCTGGCGGCATTCGCGAGATCGGCACCGAACGCCACGACAGCGTCCTCGAAGCCGAGCGAATCCGACGGCGGGGTGGCGACGTCGGCAACGGGATTGACGACCAGCGTCGTCGTGACGGCAGGCTGGCTCGTGGTCACCGTGCCCGACGACGTCGTATCGACGCTCGTCGCGCGGACCGACAGTGTCATCGAGCCCGAAAAATGCAGCGGCGGCAGGATCGTCAGCGACGGCAGCGCAGCCTCCGGAATGCGAAGCCAGCCGCCGACGACGGTCGTGAGCTCGGCGGCGCCATCGTAGAAGCGCGTGCCGCCCGCGAAGCTGGCCGTATCGACCTCGACGAAACGCGCCTCCGAGCCGTCCGGGTCGGCGGTGCCGCTGAGCGAAAATGCGGACAGGCTGGCGGCCGTGTCCTCGAGCCCGGTGACGGAGGGCGGAACGCTGAGGGTCGGCAGGTCGGGCACCGGGTCGACCGGGATGACGAAGGTCTGGGCCGCGGTCGCGGTCGGAACGGCGATCTCGGGCCCCGCAATTCCCCCGCCGATGCCACCGGCGGCGCCGTTGTTGTCCTCCGACGGCGCGCTCTCGACGGCGACCGCCGTAACGGTGACGGTGATGTCCTCGCCATTGTCGGCGCCTGGGCGCACTTGCAGCGAGGCCAGTGCAGCCTGTACAGCGGCGGCAGCGCCTGTGAGCACGACCTGGCCCGGCGTCGCGGTATCGAAGGCGACACCGGCTGTGGTGGCGAACTGGACGACGGGCACGGCGCCCGTGCCGGGCGTCGAGAACGCCACGGTGACGGAGTGGAAGCTCTCCGAGCCGTCTGTATCGTTGAGCCCGACGGCGACAGGATAGGAGATGAAGCCGCTGTCCTCAGACACCGCAGGCTTCGTCGCCGCGCCCACGTCTACAGAGGGAGTGTCAGCGACCGCCTGCACGACGACGGCGTGGGTGAGCGAGACCGGCGTGCTGACAGGTGTCGCGCCGTTGGTGTCGCTTACGGTGCCGGTAATGGCGACCGTGAAGTTACGGTCGTCATCGTCGGCGAGCGTGATGGTGAGCGTCCGGAGCAGGGCCAGCACGTCGACCGCGCTTGCACCCGAGACGGTTATGGTGCCGGCTGCGAGGTCGATGCCGGTCGCGACGCCGACGATCGGGGCGCCGAACGCAGCGGACTGGAGATTGGTCGGCAGGCCAGACAGGGTGAGCGACAGCCCCTCGGAGCCATCGGTGTCGGCGATGGCGAGGTCGAGCCTGGTGCCGAGCGCGATGGCGAGGTCGGGATCGCCCGGACCGGTAACGCCATTGTTCTCCTGCACGACCGTGCCCGCATTCGCAGCCACCGGCAGGTCCGGCACGGCCGCGACGACGAGATCGACGTAGGTGGTGACCGTCTCGGTTTTTGACGTGCCGTCGACGCCGCCGAAGCTGTCCGGCGCCAACTCGGCACCGGTCGCGGCCTCGGTCGAGATTGCATCAATGCGGATACCCGCGGCGCCGGTCAGCGAGCCGGACCACTGCGGACGCGGCACGAATGTGACGGCGCCGGTATTGAGGAATCCGTCGATCAGCGCCTCGCGGGCCGCCGCCGTGGCCCCGGTCGCAGTGACTTCGTAGACGCCACCGCCAAGGCTGGCGAACGTGACACCTGCGGCCGGCGCTCCGGCGAGCGTGCCGACCGGTCCGACGCCATCGGACGGCACGGTGATGCGCACGGACAGCGTCTCGGTGCCGTCGCCGTCGGGGCTGCGACCGGCATTGACGAAGAGCGGCGTCGCCGTGTCCTCGGTGCCGGCGATGGGCGAAGCGGCGACCGTGGGCGTATCGGCGACGGCCTGGACAGTGACGACGTGGGTGTAGCTGTCGACCTTGGTCGAACCGTCGTTGTCACCGGTGGTGATCGAGACGGCCAGCGAGATGTTTGCGTCCGACTGCGCGGGCGCCTGGACGACAAGCGTGTCGAGCGCAGTGCGGATGGCGGCCTCGGTGCCGCCGGTGAAGGTCAGCGTGGCGCCACCCGCAGGCACCAGCACGGTCACCGCCGCGCCGCCGCCGACTGGCGTGTAGGTGAGGGTCGCGCCCTCCGGAAATCCGGATACGGCGACAGCGGTGACGTGCTCGGTGCCGTCGGTGTCGATCTTGCTCCAGGCGATATCGGCACCGACCGAGCCGGAAATGTCCTCGACGAGGGTCGAGCTGCCGGACGGCGTGACGCCGTCGGCCACCGCGCGGACCGGGATCGTCACCGTGAAGTCGCGCGAGGCGTCGAGGAGGGCGACCTCGGGACCACCGGGCAAGTCGTTGGTCGGGCTCGTCTCCCGAACAACGACGGTGACGTCGAGTGTGACGTCGGTATCGAGATGCTGGCGGACGCCGCCGGTCGCGGGCTGGAGCGCCAGAGTAAGGTTGGCGAGCACGTCGTTGATGGCGGCATCGCTAGCGCCCGAGACGACCCAGGCATTGCGACCGGCGTCGAAGGCCAGTGTCCCGGCTCCGGCTGCGCTCTCGACCAGGGTGAAGCCCGCGGGCACGTTGCGGATCAGCACCTCGAGGATGCGCTCGGAGCCGTCGGTGGCGTCGGGATGGCCGGCGGAGAGGGCCAGCGGAATGTCAGTGTCCTCGAGACCGTACCCGACGCCGCCCGCGCCGATCGCGTCGACAGACAGCGTGGGCAGGTCGGCGACCGCGGCAACGGTGACGACGTGGGTACCGTTGAACGTCTGTGTCGCAGCCGCCTCGCCCTCGGTGACCGTGCGGTCGGTCTTGGTCACCGCCAAAGTCAGCGTGATGTCGGCGTCGCTATGCGGCGGCGGCAACAACGTGAGCGTGGCGAGCGCGGCACGGATCGCGGCCTCGCTGCCGCCAGAAAAGGTGAGGGTGGGTGTCAGCGCCGTGACAGTGAACGAGACCGGCGCGCCGCCGCCAACCGGCGTGTAGCCGACGAGCGCGCCGACCGGAAGCGACCCGACGACAATCTCGGTGATGGCCTCGGACGCATCCGCGGCGTCGGTTGCGGAGAGGGCGATGTTGGCGCCGACCGGAACGGAGGTGGCGACGGACTGGTTCGACGGGTTGACGATGCCGTCCTCGTTGACCGTGCTCGCGCCGCCGAAGACGGGTGCGTCTACGACCGGCCGGACGGTGACGGAAACCGAGAAGGTTGTCGTGGCGGTCGGCACCGCGACATCGCCCGGCTCCGATGGGTTGCTCTCGCGGGTCTGGGCGGTGACCGACAGCGCGAAGTTGACGTCGCTGTCGGCGGACGGGCGGATTTCGAGCGAGGCGAGGCGCGCTTGGATCTCGGCGGTGGTCCCGGTGACGCGGAGCGTGCCGTCGGGCTGCAGCGTGACCAGGCCCGCGCCGCTCGTCCATTGCACAAGTGAGCCAGAAGGAATGCCGGAAACATCGACAAAATCAAGGGTTTCCGATCCGTCGGCGTCGGCCAGCGAGACGGTGATCGGAACCGGAATGAAGGTGTCCTCGTCGCCGATGCCGGCGCCCGATCCGAGCGGCGCGTCGGCCACCGCGCGCACCGCGACAGCCAGCGACCGGGTGTCGGTGAACGTCGCACCGGAGATATCGAGCGTGGTCGCGGTGACGGTGAGGTAGATGTCGGCGTCGCTGTCGGCGGGCGGCGTGACGGCGACGGTGGCGACGGCGGCACGGATGTCCGCCTCGCTGCCGCCACTGATGAAGATGCCGCCGCCACCAGGGGCGATGATGATGGTCTGCGGCGCGCCCGACGTATCGGTGAAGGTGACGACGGCGCCCGCCGGGAAGCCGGCGATGGCGACCGACGACAGGGACTCCGAGCCGAGCGGATCGTCGATCACGATCGAGATGTTGTCGCCGATGAGGACGGCGGTGTCCTCGAGCGTGGCATCGGCCGAGGTGGCGACGTCGGGCCCGTCGACCGGCAGAACGTGGACGATGACGGGAGCGAGCACGGTCTCGCGGTCGCCGTTCGATTGCTCTGTCGCAATGGCGACGATCTGCATGACGACGTCGCCGACGAAATTCGCCGGCGGCGTGAAGGTGAGGCCGGCAGCGATATCGGCCGGGGTGAAAATCCAGACGCCCGGCCGCGCCGGATCGGGGCTTCCGGCGCTGAAGGCCGCACCCGCGGGCACGTCGCGGATCTCGACGGACAGCACTTCGGAGCCGTCGAGGTCGTTGAGGTTTGCAGCCAGCGCGGGCAGCGCGACCGGGGTATCCTCGTCGGTGGTGCGCTCGTCGCCGGTCACGTCCGGCACGTCGGCCACGGCCTCGACGGGCACGGTGAACGGATGGTGGAAGACAGCGCTCGAAAGCGCTCCGGGTATCGCCGGGTCGAGGTTGCGCTCGGTAATGGTGACGGCAACGTCGAGGCTGATCGGGCCCGAGAAGTCATCGGGCGGCAGCAACGTGAGCGAAAGCAGCAGGGCCTGGATGTCGGCCGTCGTGCCGGTGACGACGAGCGCGCCGTCCGGCGCGACGATGATGCTGCCGGGAAGCGCCGTATTCCAGCCGACGACGGCGCCCGGAGGCACGCCCGTGACAACCGCGCGGTCGATGGTCTCCGAGCCGTCGGGATCGTTGAGCGTGACCGCGATCGGGATGCCGACAACCATATCCTCGGGCGTCGGCGCACCCGCGACGATGGTCGGCGGATCGACGACGGCGGCGACTATGACGTCGATCGTCCCGGTCTCGACGCGACCGGTGCGCGGATCGACGATCTCGAAGGTGATGACGGCCGGTCCGGAGTAGCCCGGCGCGGGCGTGAAGATGAAGTTGCCCTCGGCATCCAAGGTGACGGTGCCGAGCGACGGATCGACGTCGATGCGGCGGTCGACCACGGGCAGGACGGCGGTCGCCGGGTCGAGAATCCGGCCGGTGAGCACGGTATCCTCGACACCGGCAAAAGTGTTGCTCGGCGACGTGAGCGGCCCCGGAATGCGCACATCGTCGGCGCGGTACGGCACCGGATCGTCGCTGTTCTCGGGCAGATCGAGTGCGGAGCGCTGGTACTCGAAATCGCCGAGCAGCCAAAGGTGGTCGATACCGGACCCGATACCCGTGGCCTCGCCGGGGAAACGCTGGTTGTCGCTCGTCAGATACTTCTCGCCGTTGCGCCGGCCGGGATCCTCGTCGCCGAGGCCGGTCAAATGCTCGACCGCGCGCCCGACGCTCGTGTCGAGGGCCTGGCCGCGGCTGCCGAACTCACCCCGCTTCAGGTCGTCGCGACCGTAGCGGCGCGTCTCGTCGCCGAGCGGGGCCAGCGCGTCCGGGCCGACCCGGAGGATGCCGCCCGCGACGCCGGCTGACACGACGACCGGTGCGAGGCCCTGAGCGAAGCCGGTCGCGAGGCCGCTGGCTGCCGGCAAGTCCGCGTCAAAGTCGTACTCGGTGCCGGACAGCCACGCGAGCGCCTCGGGCAACCCGCTGGGTTCGGCATTGATGCTGCCGACGAAGCGGCTCGCCTCGGTGCCGAGATCGGCGAGGCCGGGGGCGGTGCCGGCAAGCACCAGACGCCCGCCGTCGGGAAAGACCACGGCCAGGTTGCCGTCGGCCCCGATCGCGACCCAGCCGCCATGTCGCTCCATGAGACGGGCGATCAGCTCCGGGGCGGCGGCGTCGCGGGAAACGACGACGGTTTCGCCGACCGGCGGCTTCGCGATCGACTTCGACATATCGGCTGGACTCCACGGTACGGAACCGGCGGCCCCCTCATGGGGTCGCCAGAAGGCCGGACCGTCAGGTCGGAGCCTCCCTGCGACGGATCATCCGTGATGGTCGTATATGAACCGATAATCGGAAGCGTGATTTTTCGCGGTCCTGCGGGGAAGGACCTCGCGGCAGCCAAACGGGGGAGCGGCTCGGGGACCGCGGACCCGCGGCCATGGCGACGAATTCGCAACGAATACGGCAGCCCCTTGCCAGACCGCTGCAAGGCCTTGCTGCCGGGGGCCGAGCGCAATCTGCGCCAGTCGGTCGTGGTCACGATGCAGACTACGGTTTCAACGGGCAGTGGCTGGAGCCCGGTGCGGTGTCGAGGAAAAGCATCGGCGGCTCGTCACGCCGCCCGCCCGATGCAGCCGCAACAGCTCGTTGGTGAGCGTGTTGGCGGCGGTTGGCAGAACGAGGGCCGTACCGCGGACCTGCTTTTACGGACCGAGCGGTTGCTCGATCAGCGATAAACGGTCCGCTCGAGAAGCCACGTCAAATTGCCAGGCGGATTGCCGAGCAGCAGACCGGTCACGAAGGCCAGGAAGATCGTGGCGGAGGGGAAAATCAGCCCGCTCAGCGCGTAGACGACGATCCCGAGGATGAACACGGCGGCACCGGCCAGCAGGTTCTCGATCAGCCCGCCGGCCTCGGCGCGGTAGGCGATCGACGCCACCCGCCATGCGCGCCGCCCGATGAGCCAGCCGAGCAGGGCCGTCGCCACGAGCAGCACCACCTCGAGCCACATCGGCAAGGTCTTGACTTCGCGCCCGTCGATGAGCTGGGCGAGGATCTGCGCGTGGATGAGTACGCCCGGCACCTTCTTGCGGTCGCTCACCGAAAGTGGCGTCAGGTGCCGGTCGCGGTCGCCGAATGCGCCGCCGACGAGCACGATGCGGCCGCGGACGTAGTCCTCCCAGCCCTTGCCGAACACCGCGGCGACCGGCGCGCCCGGGTCGTGGGCGGCGACGCTCAACACCGGCATCGGCTGGGTCTCGAGACCGGTCGCCGGCGGACGCTGCCAGTCGATCAGCTCGGCCTTGGTCGTCGGAGCCGACTTGCGCAGCTTGACGGCGTCGGCGAGTGCCTCGGCGATGCCCTTGCGGTAGGGCTTCTCGGTCGATGGCGGCATGCGGTGTCGGATCACCTGGTCGCCGATCATGAAGCGTCCCTGGTCCTCAGCATTGACGAAATAGAGATGCGCTGCCGGTTGTCCGGCCTCGGCAATGAAGCGCTCCTGATAGGCGAGCGCCGTCTCGGGATCGCGGTCGCGCAACACGGATCGCTTGTCGATCGCGCCGATCACCACTGGGATTTTCGCGCTTCTGAGGGCCGTAGCAAGGGCCCTGTCGTCCTCCGGCGCCGTCGGGCGGTCGTACAGGAAGTCGAGGCCGATAGCCTTTGCGCCTGCAGCCTCCAGCGCGGTGACCAGTCTGGCTTGCAGATCGCGGTTCACCGGAGAGAGCGAGCTGTAGCGGTCGAGGCTCGTCTCGTCGATGGTAACGACCGTGATGTCCGAGCGCGGCTTCTCCGGTCGCCCCGCGAAGTGGGCCGTGCGCCAATCGTAGGTCCAGGCGTCGGGCGCGCGCATCCAGTCGGACAGACTGGCAAAGTGCGCCACCCCGACGAGAGCCAGCGCCAGAGCCACGGAGAGCGCAGCCGCGGTCTTGAGCGGCACGGCCGCATGGCCTTTGCCGGCATCGGTCGCCCCGTCCGACTTCTGCATCTTGCCCCGTGCCCGCTGGATCCCGACCGTTCGCGAAGTTAGCCATGCCGGCGCCGGTCGACAACGCCCAATCCATGCGGAGTGCAGCGGCGGCTGCGGCGATACCGGATTGAACGTCGGCAGCCACCCCGACCGAGCCGCTTGTCATTTCACGGACACTCTGGCTCAGTTAACTGTCAGCGACAGGCGGGTTCAGCGTGGCGGGCGTCGATGGAAACCGGGCAGCAGGCACAAAACGGCGGGGCGGTTGCCGCTGACGCGGAGACGGGGCACCGTGGGGTTGTGGCCGGCCGCCTCCTCGCCCAGCTCCTGGTTGTGCTGGCCCTCGCTGCGGCGATCGCGCTCGCACTGCTCGGCTGGGCGCGCAGCGGTCTGCCGGGCCTCGAGGCACCGGACCGCTACTTCTACGATCTTCGCCACGTGTGGCTGGCGCGCGCACCCGCCACGGCGCGCCCCGAGCTGGCGGTCGTCTCGGTGACGGACCGCTCGATCTCCGGCTATCCGGCCATCCAGCCCATCGACCGGGGGCTGCTCGCGAAGCTCGTCACCGAGTTGACGGCCGGCGGCGCCCGCGTCATCGGCCTCGATCTCCGCTTCGACCGCCCCACGGAGCGGGCGAAGGACGAGGCACTTGCCGCAGCGATACGAGCCGCGGGCGGTCGCGTGGTCGTCGGCGTCATCGATGCGCGATCCGGCGCGCCCGACACGGCCCTTGCTTCCCAACGCGAATTCCTGGCGCTGGCCGGCAATCCGCGCACCGGACATCTCTATTTCGACCGCAAGAAGCAGGGTTTCGGTCAGCCCGACCTCGCCGTGCGGTTCATCGCGCGCCGGAGCGGGAACGCCGCCGACGTGCAGACGAGCTTCGGCGAGGCTTTGCTCGATGCGGCCGGAGCGATGATCCACGATGTCGGTCAGGCGGTCGTCGCCAGGAACGGCGAGGTCGGACCGCACATCGCCTGGCTCGCGCCCAAGGCCTCGGACGGCTCGGACACGTTCACGACGATCGAGGTGCCGCCGTCCTCTCCAGGGAGTTCTGCAGCGGAGCCGCTGCTACCGAAGCCGGTCCAGGCCGTTCTCGCGAACCGGATCGTGATCGTCGGCGGGGCGTTTCAGGATTTCGACCGCCATTTGACGCCGTTCTCCGCCTGGGACGGGGCACGCATGACGGCTGCCGAGGTCCACGCCCACATCACGGCGCAGCTGTTAGACGGGCGCCGGCTCACCGGCCTCGAGTGGCGCCAGGAGCTGGCGCTGCTCGCAGCCATCGCGTTCGTCGGCTTGGCGCTCGGATACTGGCGGCGCATGCAGGGCGGGCTCGGCGACTATGCGCTCCTGACCATCGTTCTCATCCTTGTCGGCGGCGCTGCATTCAGCCTTTATGGCGTCATCCTGCCGTCGGACACGATGTTCTACGCCGCGCTGGCGAGCATCGTGATCGGCCACAACGGATTGCGCTGGTCGCGCTCGATCCTGCGCGGACGGGTGCCGAGGGTGAGATAGCGCGGAACCGGTCGACGGTCGGGAGCCTCGGGCAGAGGCCCCAGAGAACGTGGAGGAGTGAATGCATCGAGATGCCAACCGCAGGGTGATGGCCGCGGTCCGCGGCTCGGCCGCGGCACTAGCCGGGCTGGTGCTGGTGGCGGCCACAGGCGCCCGCGCCGAGCTTGTGATCTCCACCGCCACCAAGGCGCCGGGCATAGATGTAGGCGCCAAGTTCCCGGACAACCACACCTTCGATCTGCCGGAGGGGGCCGAGCTGAAGCTTTTGCGCACGCCATCGGGTGCGCAGTTCGAGATGCGCGGCCCCTTCAAGGGCACGCTCGAGAAATTCAACAAGGACTGCAACGGCTGGGTCGCCTTCACCCACGCCTACTGCAAGACCAAGTCGGCGGGCGACCAGCTGCCCGTGGGCGGGACGAGGGGGGTGCCGAGGCCGGCGAATTAGTGGGCGTCGGCGGGACAGAATGGCATGAGGAGCCGGTTCATGCGCAGGGGGCTCACCGTCGGGCATTGTTTGCTTGCGCTGCTAATCCTTTTCTGCGCTGCGCCGGCCGTCGCGCAATCGAAGTCCGAGGCTGACCAGCTCAACGACGAGGTGGTGCGGCTGTCCCGGATCGGCAAGTACGGCGAGGCTCTCCCAATCGCTGAAAGGGCGGTCTCGCTTTTCGAGAAGGCGCTGGGGCCCGACCACCCGGACGTTGCCACCTCGCTTAACAACTTAGCACAGCTGTACAGCAGCCAGGGCCGGTACGCCGAGGCCGAGCCCCTCTATCGGCGCAGCCACGGCATTCGCGAGAAGGCGCTGGGGCCGGACCAACCCGAAGTCGCCACCTCGCTCAACGACCTCGCCTCGCTTTACAAGAGCCAGGGTCGCTACGCCGAGGCCGAGCCGCTCTACAAGCGTAGCCTCGCGCTGCGCCAGAAGGCGCTGGGGCCCGACCACCCCGACGTCGGCACCTCGCTCAACAATCTCGCCGTGCTTTACGAGAGCCAGGGCCGCTATGCCGAGGCTGAGCCGCTCTACAAGCGTAGCCTCGCGCTGCGCGAGAAGGCGCTGGGGACCGAGCACCCGCATGTTGGGACGTCGCTCAATAACCTTGCCTTATTTTACCGCACCCAGATGCGCTATGCCGAAGCAGAACCGCTGTACAAACGTGCCATGACCATCGCCGATACTGTGTTCGGACCGCAGTCTCCTAATTTTGGAACATCGCTAAATAACCTTGCTGAACTGCATCTCAATCAAGGTCGCTACGCCGAAGTCGAGCCGTTGCTCTTGCGGTCGCTTACCATTCGTGAAACGTCGTTAGGACGGCAACACCCCGACGTTGCTCAAACTCTCAATAACCTCGGCACTCTCTATCACTACCAAGGACGATACGCTGAGGCCTCGCTGCTCTATGAGCGAACGCTGGCCACTTGGGAAGCGGTACTGGGACCGGAGCACCCACGCGTCGGCGTGGTGCTTGGCAACCTTGGTCGGCTCAACGCGGCGCGAGGCCGCAGCGTCGACGCCGAGTTCCTCTACAGGCGCAGCCTCGCGCTTCGCGAGACGGCTCTGGGTGCCGAGCACCCGGATGTGGCTGCGTCCCTCAACGATCTCGCGCATCTTGCGCTTGCCCGAAACGATCTCGCTGCGGCGGCCGATTTCTGGCTACGGGCCACGGCGCTCTTCCAGCGTCGTGCCGAGCGCGGGCTGGGCGGCGCTTCTGAAGGATCACCAAAGGGGGAGCCAGAAAAAAAATTCCAGTATTTCGCGGGGCTCGTCAAGACGACGCACCGCCTCGCGACCGAGGACACCGGCGCTGCCAAGGCGCGGGCCGCCGAGATGTTCGAGACGGCACAGTGGGGTGTCGGTTCCGAAGCCGCCGCGTCGCTCGCACAGATGTCCGCCCGCTCAGCTGGCGGATCCCTGCAACTCGCCACGTTGGTGCGCGAGCGACAGGATCTTGTCGCGGAATGGCAGGGCAAGGACAAGCTGCTCATTGCGACGAAGGGAGAGGCGCCGGCCAAGCGTAACGCTTCGGGTGAAAAGGAGCTTAGCGATCGTCTCGCCGCAATCGACGGGCAGCTTGGTGAAATCGACGCACGTCTCGCCAAAGAGTTTCCCGACTACGCAGCTTTGGTGAGCCCCAAGCCCATCTCGGTTGCGGACGCACAGGCGAGCCTTCGCGAGGGTGAGGCGCTCGTCTTGTTCCTCGATACCGATGACCGGTTCAAGCCGCTGCCCGAGGAGACCTTCATCTGGGTCGTGACCAAGACCGACATGAAGTGGGTGCGCTCCGATCTCGGCACGGGCGCGCTCCAGCGCGAGGTCACGGCGCTGCGTTGCGGCCTCGACGCCAGCGCATGGGCCGACTCCGCGAAGTGGAGTGAGGCCACCGACGAGGATCGTCGACGCAAGCTGGCGCAGCAGGCCCGCCGTGACGCCTGCATCAAGGCGACCGGCGTCACTGTTTCCGACGATGCGCTCCCGCCCTTTGACGCGGCCCGCGCCCACGCGCTCTACAAGGGCCTCTTCGGCGAGGTCGAGGATCTGATCCGCGGCAAGCACCTGCTGGTCGTGCCTTCCGGCCCGCTGACGCAGTTGCCCTTGCATGTGCTGGTGACGGAGCCGCCTGCCCCGGACACCGCGCTCAAGGACATCGCTTTTCTCGGCGCACGCCAGCCGATCACCGTGCTGCCGTCGGCGGCGAGCCTCAAGGCGCTCCGTCGCGACGCGAAGCCCAGCCGCGCCAGCGAGCCGTTCATCGGCTTCGGCAACCCCACGCTCGCCGGCAATCCGAACTGCGGCAAGATCACCATCCCGGATCGCTGCCCGAACGATCCCGCACCAGTTGCCGAGGCGGCTTCGCGCATGTTGGGTCGCCTCGTCGCGAGCCTCAACACGGTGACGGCGTACTTCAGCCGCAGCGGCCAGGCCGATGTCGAGAGCGTCCGCAAGCTCTGCCCACTTCCCGACAGCGCGCACGAGCTGTCCTGCGTCGCCAAGAGCCTCGGCGCCGGGGCCGATAACATGGTGATCGGCCCGGCGATGACGGAGCCCGCCGTGCGCCGCGCCAAGCTCGACCGCTATCGCGTTCTGCACTTCGCCACGCACGGCCTGCTCGCCGGCGAGATGTCCGCGATGGCCAAGGGCAAGGCCGAGCCCGCGCTGGTCTTCACCCCGCCCGAGGTCGCCAGCGAGGAGGACGACGGGCTGCTGACCGCCAGCGAGATCACGACGCTGAAGCTCGATGCCGACTGGGTCGTCATGTCGGCGTGCAACACGGCTGCTGGCGGCGCATCCGGTGCCGAGGCGCTCTCGGGCCTTGCCAAGGCGTTCTTCTACGCCGGCGCCCGGGCGCTGCTGGTGTCGCACTGGCCGGTGAACTCGTATGCCGCGACCATGCTGACCAGCACGACATTCGCAGAACTGAAACGCGACCCCAGGATCGGCCGCGCCGAGGCCTTCCGCCGCGCGATGGTGGCGCTGATCAAGGACACGAATCACTCTTGGGCTGCGCATCCCTCCATCTGGGCACCGTTCGTGGTGGTGGGCGAGGGCGGCGCAGGTTGAGGTGATCTGTTCAAGCGTTCGTCTGTTTCCGCACGCGTGCCTTTGGGTTGCTGTGGTTCTCGACGTGTCTGAGAGGCCGGAGACCTGTCGATGGTGTCGCGCGTACTGCTTCTTGCGTTCGTCTTTGCAGCGGCTCTCGGCGGGGGGCATCGCGAGAGCCGCGCCGCCGACACGACGCAACTGCGCGATTCCGTGACGGGCGTCGCGCTGCAGGTTCCCTCCGAGTTGCTCGGCAAGTCCACGCAGGCGACACACGGGATGAACTGGCGGAGCGGCGACGGTCGCCTCAACGTCGATACACTGCGATTCCCGCCGGAGCGCTCGTTCGACAGCATCCGCGACAAGCTCAAGTCGATTCCCGGGCGGCAGATCACCCGCGAAGAGTTTACGCCGCGACTTCTCGCGCTCGAGGGCACGGATGGCGGCAAGGCCAACTTCATCATCAGAGTAGAGACGCAGGGCGACGGCACGAAGAAGGGCGTCTCTGTCGTCTATCCGACGTCCGGACCAGCTGCGATTGCAACTGCCGCCCGATCGATCGTCAACTCGATGACGTTTGCAGGTGGGCCCGCCGTTGCCGGACCGGCCGCGCAGCGCTTCGACAATCCGCGGCCATGCCACCTCTCGTCCGGCCGTGCCGCGTCCGTGGCGGCCGGCATCAAGGTGCGGGCCTCTGTATCTGGCGATCGAAAGGTCGCGGCCGGCGACCCCGTCGAGTTGTCGTGGTCCATCGCCACGCCATTGCAGGCGACATGCAATACACCGCTGTTCCTGGTGCTGTCGGTTCCGCTGGATGTCCGCTTCGCGGGTGATGGATTCCTGGCCCTGATGCCGGGCGCGGCTGGCCCCTTCGGCATCGCACACGATGTCGATCAGGTGCGGGTCTACGTGCCTCTCCACGACAATCTCTCCGAGCGCCGCGGCAAGCTGACCCTGAAGCCATACGTGGAGGGGGCTTGGAACATCCGTGCCGCCCTCATCGAGGTTCCGGCGTGGTCGACCGAGCCACGGAGCGTCGCAGACCTCGCCGGCGACAAGGCTGTCATCGCGGCAATAGAGAATAGCGATCTGTCCTTCGCGGTTCGGCCGAGCCGGCCGCAGATCGTGGTGCAGGACCCGTTCACGCTCGAGGCTCCATCTCGAACGATCAACTCGGCGAACGGTCGCTACGCGCTGCAGGAGTTCTCGAACTACTACCGTGTCCTCGATCGCGAGAGCGGTGAGCTGATCGTCCAGCGTGTCGGCACGGATCCAGAATTCTCGCCGACAGCACGATTCCTATCGGCACTGCTCGAGGACAAGCACTCGATCGAGATCGTCGATCTCGTGTCGCAGTCGACCTTTGGCGGCTTTCGCAGCGAGGAGATCGGCAGCTACATCGGTCGCGGCGTGCTGCCGATCGCCTGGGGACTCGGGGATAGCCTTGTGCTGACGGGCCCGATCAAGGGAGACGGTCAGGTCTACAACACGCTTGTCGACCGCAATCCGCTTCCCATTGCGCTGGAAGGCAGCAAGCATACGTCGATACGGCTTGCTGCCATTCAAGTAGATCGTGACAATGCTGGCGTCGCCTATCGTGCGCACGCCATAGATGAGCAGATTGAGCCCAAATGGATCTCGCTTCTCGATCAGCGTGCAAGCATCCCCAAGTATGCGTCTGAGCTGCACGCTCCTGTCACCTCGGGTCGTGGCTATCTGTGGCAACTCGGCGGTGATATCAGCTTCACCAACGTTCCCGACGCACCGCCCGACCTCGGCGAGCGACTGCGAGAGGAAGAGCAGATTGCGTTCACGACCGAGGAGGCGAAGTCGGACTCGATCCGTCAGGTCAGGGAGCAGCACGCGCGCGATCTGAGGGACTACGAGTACGTCGCCGCGCGTCGCGTCCGAAATAAGCGGCCAGATGAAAGCCGGCCCGTCGCAACCGTGGTGGCGGCAGCTCGACTGAGCCAAGTCAGAGCGGCCGTCCGCAATGCCAACCCCGTGAGCAACGACGTTTTCGGGCAATTCGCGGAGCGCTTGTCGCGGCTGTCGGGCCTGTCCCTCAAGAAGCAGCTGCCGAGGTCCCATGTCCGCGGGCCGCTGTTCAAAGAGCAGTACGTCGTACCGCTCGACGGCGACACGAGCCCGGATGCCGAACTCGAGGATGCCTTGACCGAGCATGTTCGAAGCCGCGCGTATCAGCAGGCGCTTGCCAAGATGTTCGTCGAGATCGGCGAAACGAACCCAGGTAAGCGGTCGAATCTGCCGGATGTGCCGGCGGATTTCGCCTGTCAGTACTACACGCCAGAAGGATCGTTCGGCACCTTCGTTTCGCCTCGGAGGATTATGGGGCGCACCGGCTGGCAGAACGGACCCGATCGCTTCTGGCTCATCCAACAGGACTGCTGGGGCGGCAGTGGCTGGCGCAGCGTGCAACTAGGCTTCCTCACGAAGCGCGCCGGTTCGCCGCCGAGGTTCGTCTCGCTCACCGGGAATCGCCAGGACCACGTCGAGCAGTACGGCCTGAACAGCGCCAAGCTCGCGAGGGGCTGGATCACCGACGACGAGGTTCTCATCGTCGCCCTGCCCAATCGCACGATCATCCTGCACGACATAAAGTCCGGGAAACGTCTCGCGCTGTTGCGGAACGTCGAAGGGACGGAATTCGCGGCGGACATTCGGCTCACAAGCGACCGCTCGCGGCTGGTCATGATGACCGAAGGCGGCCGTATCGGCATCTTCAACGTCAAGTCCGGAACCCGTGTCCTCGGGGGCTACTTCATCGACGACGAACTCATCCTGCACAACGACGACGGCTACTACCTGTCGACACCGGAAGGAGCGCACTTCGTCCACGTCAGGTTTCCCGGCAGCCCGGGCTACAGCACGGTGCAACAGTTTGCCCGAACACTGGATCGCCCCGATGCCATCCGCGACATTCTGCAGGGCAAGCCCTCACCGCCTCGTCCCGATCTGACGCCGCCGCCACGGCTCGATATGACCGCAGCAGTCTCGCAGTCCGATACCGCGCGTTCCGCCAGGGTCCATTTCAAGGCCACTTCGGACGTCGGCCTTTCAAGGCTCAACGTGTTCGTCGACGGCCGGCCGGTGCGGGAATTGGAGGCGACGGGACTGGGCGTCGACACGAGCCTCGATGTTTCCTTGCCGCCGGAGGCGCGGTGGATCTCGGCGATTGCAGTCGACGCAAAGGGCTATGAGAGCACCCCACACGCGGCGCCGCTTCCTGACACGGGCAAGCCGGCCGGGCGCCTGTTCGTGATCTCCGTTGGAACCGATCGCTACGACAGCCTCGAGGCAAAGTACCAGCTCTCTGGCGCAGCTCGCGACGCACGATCCCTCACGGATGCGTCCACGACCCTCATCGGAAAGGCCTACAAGGAGGTCATCCCGCAGGTGCTGGTCGACGATGTCGATTTGCGGCCGAGCGTACCCGCGCGCATTCGCGAGGCGGTGCAGGCCGCGGCACCGGAGGATACCATCATGATCTTTGCCGCTGGCCACGGATCGCAGGGGAAGGATGGAAGATTCTACCTCATGTCGCGCCGATCGACCCTCGACGACATCGAGGCCACCGGGCTGGCATGGGACGAGATCGGCCGGTCGCTGGAAGGCTCCAAGGCGCGCGTTGTGGTGTTTCTGGATGCGTGTCGCTCCGGATCGGCCGGCGGAGCCTCGACCAACGACGACGTGGTGTCCGCGCTGATCGCGCGGAAGACACCGATCACGGTGATCGCCGCGTCGAAGGGCCGGCAGGACAGCGAGGAGGGGGCAGGCGGCGAGGGCGGTCGCTTCACCAACGCCATCCTGCGCGCGATCACGTCAGGCCGCGCGGCGACCGACACGAACGGCAACGGCGCGATCGAGCTGGCGGAACTCTACGGCGCAGTGAAGCGCGAGGTCTTGCAGGTGACCGGCGGCCGGCAGACGCCGTGGATCGCCAGGAACCAAATGGTCGGCGAGGTGCCGCTGTTTTGAGGCGGGTGCTGTTTGCAGCGGTGCCGACGTGCTCGGTCCAAGCTCGGTTGGCGGCGCAGCTCATGTCGGCTCCAGCGACTTCCCGCACGCTTCGAGGAACAGGGCCACGGGCGACGTCTCGCAATGCGTCTGCGCCGTGATGAGCTTGATATCCTTGGACAGATGAACCCCTTCGAATGGCAGTGCGGCGAGGCTGCCGCTGGCAACCTCGTCGGCAACGGCAGCCTTCAGGACGATCGAAATGCCAAGGCCGGCGCGCACCGCGCGCTTCACAGCCTCGGTGCTACTGAACCCTGATCGGGTCTCGAGCGCCTGAATGCCGATGCCGAGCCGGTCGCGCAGGACCCGGCCGGTTCCGCTGCCGGGCTCGCCGCCGAGCAGAATTTCGCCAGCCAGATCTTCCGCCTGAACGGAGGCGCGCTGCGCGAGGCGATGGCCAGGCGGCGCAATGACCACGAGCGGCTCGCGACGCCAGGTCCGGTCGTCGAAGCCCGGCCGGCCGTACCACCACTCCATCGCCGCGATGTCGGCTTCGCCGTGCTCCAGGCGCGCGGCAACCTCGGGATTGGGACCGATCCAAATCTCGACGTCGATGCCGAACCGTCTCCGGAACTCGGCGATCGGGGACGGTAGCAGATAGGTTCCGACATTGCTGGCGGCGGCCAGTCTGAGTCGCGGCTGGTGGATCAGCTCCCGCGCCCGCGATGCGGTCGCGACGAGCGCACGCGCGTACGGCAGAAACAGCCGTCCCTGCTGCGTCGGCAGTGCAGATCCGGACCGGCGATGGAGCAGCGGCGTCGCGAGATGCTCCTCGAGCTGCTTCATGTGCTCGACGATCGTCGACGGCGCGAGGTCGAGCGCCTTGGCCGCCGGGCGCACACCATTGGCGTCGATCACGGCGAGGAAGGAGCGGACGTGGAGGAGGTTGAGCATCAGCTTCTATTTCAGCATCGGACGGCCGCGTTCCGGTCGGGATGGTTGATCGCGTCGGTGGGATGCTGACCGGAGAGTACCTCGATGATGCTCACCGCGGCAGACCTCTCGATCGCGCGGCGAACGTCGACAACCGCCGAGCCGATATGAGGCGTGAGCACGGTCCGCGCACCGGCCGCCACGAGCCCGGCGTCGATGGCATGAGGCCGACCGGGCCGTGCCCAGTCCTCGCATTCAAACACGTCGGCTGCGTAGCCGCCCAGCCGTCCGTTCGACAGAGCCTCTGCGACCGCCGCCTCGTCGACCAGCGAGCCGCGCGCCGGGTTCACGAGCAGAGCGCCCTGCCTCATCATCGAGAGCGTGCGCGCGTTGACGAGGTGCGTGGTCGAGCCGGTCAGCGGCAGCGCCAGCACGACGAAGTCCGACGCTCCAAGAAGGGGAGCGAGGTCGGTGGTCTCGACCCAGCCAGCCAGCGACGCGGGCAAACGGCGATCGGTCGCGTCGTATGCCAGGATGCGGCAGCCGAACCCGACCAGACGCGCGGCGATCGCCTGCCCCACCTTGCCGAAGCCGACGATGCCCACCGTAGCGCCGTCGAGACCGACACCGTAGTGGCGCGGCCGCCAACCGTGGAAGCCGCTCGCGCGGATCTCGCGATCGCCCGCCAGCATGTTCCGGCCGAGCGCCAGCATGAGGCCGATGGCCAGCTCGGCGGTCGGGATCGTGAGGAGGTCCTTACAGATCGTCACCCAGACGCCGCGGGCGGTGGCGGCGTCGACGTCGATGTTGTCGAAGCCCTTGAGAGCGGCCCCGACGACCGCGAGCCTCGGACAACCGTCCAGGAACTTCGCGTCGATGCGGTCGGGCATGAAGGCCATGATCCCCGACGCATCCCGGCACACGTCCTTGAGCCGATCCGCGGGCCATGGCTCCGCACCGTCGTTGGCGACGACGCGGGCCACGCCCTGGAACAAGGCCCTGGTCTCGGGAAACGTCGCATTGGTGAGCACGACCAGCGGCAGATCGGGCGTGTCCTGCACGTCGGCCCCCGCTACTTGAGCGACTTGCGCAAAAACGCGCCGATGCTGTCGACGACGACGACGCAGGCCAGGATGGACAACAGGATCGCCGACACCTGATCGTAGTTGAGCAGCCGCAAGGCCGCCATCAGCTCGAACCCGATGCCGCCCGCGCCGACGATGCCGAGCACGGCGGATGCACGGAAATGGTACTCCCACCGGTAGATGGTGACGTCGGTGAGCTGCGGCAGCACCTGGGGCAGGACGGCGTGCAGAATGACCTGCATCGGCGAGGCGCCGGCCGCGCGCGCGGCCTCGAGCGGCTTCGGGTCGACGTGCTCGATAGCCTCGGCGTAGAACTTGCCCACCATGCCGACGGAGTGCAGCGCGAGCGCGAGCACACCCGGCAATGCACCGAACCCGACTGCGGCCACGAACAACACGCCCAGAATGATCTCGGGCACCGAGCGGAGGAAAGCCAGCAAGGTGCGCACCACGAAGTAGACCGCCGGATGCGGGCTGGTGTTCGGCGCGGCGAGGAGTGCCAGGGGGAGCGACAGAACGACGGCGAGCGCGGTGCCGGCGATCGACATGGCGAGCGTGTCGGCGAGGGGCCTCAGCCAAGACTGCCACCGGCTGAAATTGGGCGGGACCATCTCGGAGGCGAGCTGGCTGATCGCCGGTCCGCTTTCCGCGAAGCGCTTGGCGTCGAAGAAGCCGGTGATCCACAACGATGCGACGCAGACGCAAGCAATCACGGCGACAAGCCCCGCCCCGCGCATTGCGGAGCGGCGCTCGTCGGCGAGGATTGCATCAAACGATGCCGATGCCATCTGGATGTCCTTAGAGCTTGGCGATGTCGAGCTTCAGGATCTTGGCCATGTCGCGCAGGACGTCGTAGTCCTTGTCGGTCGCCGGAGCGAGTGCCTCGACACGGAAGAGCTTCAGGATCGTCGGGTCCTTGAGCTCGATGAACGCCTTCTTGATTGCGTCCTTGAGCTCGGGCTTCAGGAAGCCCTGCAAGGTCATCGGATAGTTCGGGATGGCATCGGAAAGTCCGATCTGCTTGATCTTCGCGGCATCGATCTTCTTGGCGTCGACCAGCGTGCGATAGATCGGCTCCGACAAGGCGCCGGCGGGAACCTGTCCGGCCGCAACGGCACGTGCCACGGCATCGTGCTTGCCGAGGTGGACGACCTTGTAGTCGGTCTCTCCGATGAGGCCGCTCTTGGCGAGGTGCGCACGCGGCGCGAGGTGGCTCGAGGTGGAGGCCTGGTCACCGAACGCGAACGGATGGCCCTTGACGTCCTTCAGCTCCTTCACGGGGCCGTCGACGTTGGCGATCAGAATCGACTGGTAGTTCGGCTTGCCGCGCTCGACGCCGACAGCGAACGGCTCGATGTCGGGTGCCTTCGACTTCGCCAGCACGTACGAGAACGGACCGAAGTAGGCGACCTCGATGCGTCCGAAGCGCATGGCCTCGATCATCGAGGAGTAGTCGGTCGTGACGATGATCTCGACCTCCTTCTTGAGCGTCTCCTCGAGATACTTCTTCAGAGGCTGGGCATTCTGGATGATGGTCGACGCGTTCTCGTCCGGCAGCAGCGCCACGCGCAGCTTGTCGGGGTTCGCCTTGTCGGCCAGCAGCGGGCCGGCCGCCATCGTCAGGCCAGCCGCGAGCGCGACCGCCAGCACACTTCGACGATTCATGATCTGATCTCTCTGCTGTTGTGGACGTCCTACTCGGCCGCCTCCCGCAGTCTCGAAGGAGAGGCCGCGTAGATAGTGTCGAGGGCAGTGGAGCCGAGGCTTTCGGGCGCTCCCTCGAAGACGATCCGGCCCTGCGACAGGCCGATTACGTGGTCCGCGAAACGCCGCGCTAGATCGACCTGATGGAGGCTGACCACGGCGGTGATGCCGTCCTCGCGGCAGATGCGATGCAGATCCTCGAGCACCGCCACGGCGCTCGACGGGTCGAGGCTGGCGACCGGCTCGTCCGCGAGAATGATCTCCGGCTGCTGGGCCTTGGCGCGCGCGATGCCGACGCGCTGCTGCTGACCGCCGGACAGCTGGTCGGCGCGATCGAGTGCGCGGTCGGCCAGCCCGACGCGGTCGAGCGCCTCGAGCGCGATCACGCGGTCGCTGCGCGGTAGCGGCAGCACGGTGCGAAGCGTCGAATGGGCCGATAGACGACCCAGGAGGACGTTCTCGAGCGCGCTGAGCCGGCCGATCAGATGGTGCTGCTGGAACACCATGCCGGTGCGCCGGCGATGCAAGCGCAGGGCGCGCCCACTGGCGAAAATAGATCCTCGGTCGTGGCTCGAGACGTCGCCGTTCGTCGGCCGCACCAGCCCGTTCAGCGTCCGCAGTAGCGTCGATTTCCCCGCACCCGACTTGCCGAGCAGCACTGTGAATTTGCCGCGAGCGAACGAGACGGACGACTTCTGGAGTGCGGCGACTCCATTGGGGTAGGTGACCTCGACATTCTTGGCGTCAAGCATGGTGTGCACCCCCGGTGAGCGATGACGTGCCGCGTGCAGCCGTTCGACAGGATCGAACGCCGCAACCGTTCGTTCGATAAGTTTGCTTAGCGAGGTCCTTTGACGCCCGGATGACAGTGCCGACGAGCATCGAAACGGACGGCGCGCGGCATGCGTGGTCACGAGGGCCCTAGGATCGGCCACGTCGCTCAGCGAGGCGGTACGAACCGGGTCGATCCGCGACGAGACCGCCATGAGCGTGCCTGGCTTTCACGTCGCGGGATGCCCGAACGGGATGTCTCGGATTTGAGCGCCGAACCACGGCTGCCCATGGGGCGCCACACCGGGCAAGTCCGTCTTGGCTTCGCGCTTCTTTGCTTCACCAACTAGTCATTCGCGATTGATCGTCGCCCTTGCTACTCGTCGTTCTCAATTCGATTCCGCAGGGAGCCGCGCGCGTGTCAAAAAATACGCTTAGGCGTTTGCAAATCGCTGGTGCGGCCGCGCTATTCGCGTTCGTGGGTCAAGCGGGCGCAGCGGAGTCGGAAGTCGGCTCCGGGCGCAAGCGTGTCATCGAGCTTTTCACCAGCCAAGGCTGCTCGTCCTGCCCTCCGGCCGATGCCCTGCTCGAGTCGTACAAGGCACGCAGCGACGTGATCGCGCTGAGCTTTCCCGTCGATTACTGGGATCGGCTCGGCTGGAAGGATACGTTCGGCTCGCGCGAGAACAGCGACCGTCAGCGAGCCTATGCGCGCGGGCGCGGCGACGGCGAGGTCTACACGCCACAGGTCGTCGTCGACGGCCGCGCCCACACCATCGGCAGCGTTCGCTCGTCGATAGACGGTGTGCTGTCGAACACGCGAACCGAGGTCGAGGCGGAGAGGGTCGCCCTCAAGTCCGTGCTCGAGGACGGCTATCTCAATCTCAGCGTGGGTGCGGCACGCTCACCGGGCAAGGTGCGTTCGGGTGTGGTCCTGCTGGCCGCCGTCATGGACAGCGGCACAGTCAACATCGGCCGCGGGGAGAACTCGGGCCGTAAGATCACCTATCACAATGTCGTGCGGAGCCTGCGCAGCATCGGAACGTGGGACGGTTCCGGGCAACGCCTTCGCGTGGCGCTGACCGAGGCCGAACGGTCGTGTTGCTCCTCTGCCGTGGTCCTGATCCAGCAGTCCGCCGGCGGGCCGATCCTCGCAGCCGACCAGATTCGCATCAAATGATCGTCCGGCGGGGTGCGCTGGACAGGTGCTCACGGACCGCAGCTTTCGTGCGCCGCGCCGCACGTCGGCTGCTCGCGGCAACATTGATGATCGCATTCGGCGCCCGCTGCGCATACGCGACGCCCTTCAATCCCGACAAAGCCGAGCTGAAGCGATTGGAACTCGGCGAGGTTCTGGCGCTGGCCGAGCCCGATCCGGAAGGTGCGGCCGGCCGCGTCGAGGCGGCCATAAAAATCCCGGTTCCGCCCCAGGTCTTGTGGGCCGTCATGACCGATTGCAGCCGGGCGTCGACCTTCATCAGAGGCCTCGAGAGTTGCCGCGTTCTGGAGCGCGGCGCGGACGGCTCCTGGGATATTCGGGAGCACGTGGTCAAGGCGCATTGGATGGTGCCGAGAAGCCGCTCGGTATTCCGCTCGTCCTACGTGCAGCCCAAGAGCATCCGCTTCTCGCGGCACTCCGGAGATCTGCGGGCCCTCGAAGGCGAGTGGCGGCTCGAGCCTCTGGATCAGGGCCGCGCGACACGCCTGCTCTACCGGGCGCGTGTCGATCCGGGATTGCCGGTTCCCGGCGCCGTAGTGCGCTCGCTGATCGAAGGCGATCTTCCGCGCATGCTTGGCGCGCTGCGCAGCGAGGCCGTGATCCGGCATGAGCGGCACTGATAGAATTGCCGTCGTCATTCCCGTTCGCGACGAGCGCGAAAATATCGTCCGTCGCCTTGCAGAGCTCAAAGCCCATGGTTGCTCGGAGATCGTCGTGGTCGCGGGCGGCAGCACCGACGGCACGCCCGAGATCGTGAGGCAATACCGGCACGTAACGTTAGTCGAGACGGCTGCCTGCAGGGGCCTCCAGATCAATGCCGGCGTTGCGGCAACAACAGCTCCGATCGTCGTCGTCCTGCACGCCGATACGACACTGCCGGAAAGTGCCGACGCGCTGATCCGCCGATCGCTATCCGATCCGCGCGTCGTTGCCGGCTGTTTCCGGTTGAGCTTCGATTTCCACACTTCGCTACTTGATCTCTATGCTTTCTCCAGTCGCTTCGAAACGCGCTACACGACGTTCGGCGATCAGGCCTTCTTTTTCCGGCGACAGGCCTTTCTGGATGTCGACGGCGCGCCCGAATGGCCTTTGCTCGAAGATGTGGAATTGCGTCGCAGACTGCTGAGGCGGGGCCAATTTGTCAAAATCCAGGTACCCGTGCGGACATCGGCTCGCCGTTTCGAGCGACTGGGCTCTTTGCGAGCGCAAGTCTTGAATGCCACAATTCTCGTTGCCTACGAGCTGGGAGTCTCGCCGCATCGTCTGGCGCGAGTGTATCGCAAAGGCGGATGGCTGAACGACCTGACGGACCGAACCGCTCCCTGAGAATTCGAGCCGGCTCCAGAGCACGCCCCCGTGCGGGTCATGCCGTTCAACCCGATGGTGCAGTGGATGGGCCGGCAGCTACAGAAACTGGACCCCGCGCTCAAGGGGGATGTGCGCGTGGATCAGGCTCAGCGGGCGGCATGGAATGCGTTGGGGCGCTAACGCTCGCCACGCGACTCCAGCTCGACCTTGATCCTGTAGACGTCACCGTACTCGGTGATGGCGCGGATGACGTGGGTGTCGTCGCCCATGTTGCGCGTGGCGAGCCGGAACTCGATTCTCTCGAACGGCGGTAGCTCGACGTTGGCGAGGCTGTCGCCCTTTCTCGGAAAGAGCTCACACTTCAGCGCGTTGGACAGCCATTCGGTCAGCTTGTCCTTCACGAAATCGCTGGCAAGTCGGGTAGGCGGCATCGTGGGCTCCTCGTTGGTTCAGGAGCCTTAGAGTAGCCGAGTCGCGGCCGACCGACGAAGCGGCTTTCGCTCACGCCGTCTGCCTCGTATTCTTCCGGCGGGGAGCGGGAAGAGCGGTGACACATGTTCGACTGGTTCAAGCCCAAGCTACGTCCGGCGAGCGGCGGCACCGTCGTCGATCTCCGGCTGGATCACACGACGAAGAAGCAGGACGAGGCCCTGACAGCCTTCATGACTTGGGCCAACGACCTCGTGACCCGCCATCGGTTCGCGATGCAGGTCGCACCCGACGACGGCACCAACTACAGCATCACGCTGACCCGCAACGAGGACGTGCCCGATTGGCTACGGTGCACCGTCCGGGCTGACCTGTACGTCGAGGAGGACCAGCGTGACCGCCGCGTGATGGGACAGCACTGCACCCTCCTGCTCGATTGCCGTTACACTCAAGAGGACGACGGACCAGAGGCTAGCTTCGAGGTCCCGTTTACCCCGGCTGGCATGGCCAAGTCGCGCACGGCGCTCGCCGGGCTGCTCGCGAAGGTTCGAAGCTGATGCAAAGGTTTGTTCTCGGCGTTTGCCTCCTACTCGCGATGACGCACAACGTTCGCGCTCAACAACAGAGCGCGTGCGTGCCCATCGACAAGCTGTTCACGGAACGGCTGCCTCAGTTTGGCGGCAAGCAATGGGTCGCCCATCAGCTCAAGCGCGACGGACAAGTGTGGCACCTGATCTTTACGCAGAGGGTTGCCGACACCGCGTCACCTTCCCGAACATGGGTATTGACCACTCGACACAGCGCCGAGCGCCCCGACATCTACTGTGTTGAGGGCGTTGGCTCGCGTGTGGACGTGCTGGCAAGCCTGCATGACACAAACTTCGACGAACGCTTTGGCTTGCCGGGCAGCAATAACGCTCGATGTGGCAAGCGAGGCGATCCGCTCGAAGGTGTGAAGGTACGTGCTTGGGCCAGCCGCGAGTTGGGGGAGAGTTTGATCCTGTCGCTGGATGAGGCCAAGACCGACGGCCCGACCTACGTGCTGTTGATGAGCAAGACCGACGACTATTGGATCATGCTTCAGAAGCGCGCCACGGAAACCACCTGCTATCGGGACAGAGGCAACGCGCACGACATGCGGGACATTCAGTTGAGGTGACCGGCCATCACCTTGCTTAGCAAGGTGGCTCTAGCAAGGTGTTCGGAGCTAACCCATTGAATTAATTGGTGGAGCCGAGGGGAATCGAACCCCTGACCTCTGCAGTGCGATTGCAGCGCTCTCCCATCTGAGCTACGGCCCCGGACCAAACATGGGTAACGGCTTGTAGGATCGCGTCCGCGGCGTTGTCAAGAAAGCTGCCGGACGGACCGACGTTGATCGGTCGCGAGCGGACCCGCCAGGGCCGCCGCCGTCGAGCCACGCCGAACGTGGCAAGGGGAGAGCGGCGCCGAGTACGCCGAGTACCATGTCAGGCCAGAACGGGCGCGGGGCCGGCGCCGCGCACGGGTGCAATGCCTGCAGCGGGCTTGCCGCCTCACACTCCGGACGCTACACGTCGCGAGCACTTGCGGCACCGGAGCACCCCCCCGATGGTTGACCTGATCGCCTATCTATTGAGGTTCGTGATCTACCTGATCGAGCTCTACACCTATGTGATCATCGCCGGGGTAATCCTCAGCTGGCTGATGGGTTTCGGCGTGGTCAACCCGCATAACGGCTTCGTGCGCTCGCTCTGGCAGGCGCTGAACGCTGTCACCGAGCCCCTGTTGCGGCCCATCCGCCGAGCGCTGCCCGACCTCGGGGCGGTCGACATCTCGCCCATCGTGCTGCTGCTCGGCTGCTTCTTTCTTCAGGGACTGATTGCCCAGGTCATCATCCCGGGGCTCATCAAGCACGCGACGTGACGAGGCCGCGGCGGGCGTCTGCCGGCGGGGCGGAACCTCAAGGTCATGCGGCGGAGGAGACCACTGGCGACACGCCCTGGCGGGTCGACGAGGCCTGGCGAGTCGCGAGCGGGTGCGTCATCGTGCGCGTGCGCGTTACGCCCAAATCCTCTAGGACTAAAGTCGAAAGCATGTGTAACACCGCCACCGGCCCGGCCGTGGGTGTGCGCGTGACGGCGGTGCCCGAGGATGGAGCGGCAAATTCGGCAGTGTGTGAGGCTGTGGCCCGCTGGCTGGGCGTCGCCAAGGGAGCCGTGACGCTGTCGCAAGGCGGCAAGTCGCGGGTAAAGCTGCTCGCGATCGCGGGCGACCCCGAGGACGTGTCCGACCGTCTCCGTGCGGCGCTTGCCGCCGCGCGAGACAATACGGATTGATGCAATGAAAACCCTTGGCTTGGCCGGGGAGCGAAATGACGAAAGGCTGTCGGAGCTTGGAGGAAGAGTGGGCATGAAGGATCATCGGGTCATCGACGGCAAAGCCATCGCAACCGACGTGCGCGAGGGCGTGGCGCGCAACGTCGCCAAGCTCAAGGCCGAGCACGGGCTGACCCCCGGGCTGACCGTCGTTCTGGTTGGCGAGGATCCCGCGAGCAAGGTCTACGTCAAGAACAAGGGCGAGCAGACCAAAGCCACCGGCATGAACTCGTGGGAGCACCGGCTACCCGCGACGGTGAGCGAGGCGGAGCTGCTGGCACTGGTCGACAAGCTCAACAAGGACCCCACCGTCAACGGCATCCTGGTGCAGCTGCCGCTGCCAAAGCACATCAACGCCGAGCGCGTGCTCAACACCATCGACCCGAACAAGGACGTCGATGGGTTTCACCCGGTCAACGTCGGTCGGCTGTGGATCGGCGAGCGCACGCTGGTGCCGTGCACGCCGACTGGCTCCGTGATCCTGGCAAAGTCGGTCGAGCCCAATCTATCCGGCATGAACGCGGTGGTGATCGGGCGATCGAACATCGTCGGCAAGCCGGTCGCCGCGCTGCTGCTGCGCGAGAACTGCACCGTGACCGTCGCGCACTCGAAGACCCGCAATATCCAGAGCGTGGTGAAGGGTGCAGACCTTCTGATCGCGGCCGTCGGTATCCCCGAGATGGTGTGCGGCGACTGGGTCAAGCCCGGTGCGATCGTCATCGACGTCGGCATCAACCGCGTGCCATCGTCAGACGGCAAGACGAAACTCGTGGGCGACGTCAACTACGAGGAATGCGCACGCGTGGCCGGAGCAATCACGCCGGTGCCGGGCGGTGTCGGACCTATGACCATCGCCTGCCTTCTGCAGAACACTGTCGAGGCCGCGAAGATGCAGCACGGCATCAAGGGCTGAGCTGAGTTTGTGCCATTGAGCCGGCCCAAACCGCACTGCGACAGCGGCCGCGGGCGCTCTGAGCGTCATGCCGCCCGTGCCGCTCGCAGCACCTCGCCACGGTAGGACAACGCCTCCGCAACGTGCAGTCGCCCGACGCGGTCCGAGCCGTCGAGATCTGCCAGCGTGCGCGCGACCTTCAAGGTGCGGTGGAACCCGCGTGCCGACAAGCCGAGCCGCTCCGATGCCTGCCGCAAGACCTGCTGCCCCGCCTCGTCTGGTGCAGCGACGCTTTCGAGCACGTGGCCGCCGCAATCCGCGTTGGTCCGCACGTGCGATTGCCCGAGGCCGGCATAGCGCCGCCGCTGGATCTCGCGCGCCGCAAGCACTCGGGCACGCACCTCCGCACTGCCCTCCGCCGGCTGCGGCAGACAGAGGTCGGCGGCCGACACGGGCGGCATCTCGATCTGCAGGTCTATACGGTCGAGCAGCGGACCCGAGACGCGGGCCTGGTAGTCCGCGGCACACCGCGGGCCGCGCTTGCACGCCTCGCCCGGTTGGCCGCCGCCGCATTTGCACGGGTTCATCGCAGCGACGAGCTGGATTCGCGACGGATACGCGATCCGGTGGTTGGCTCGCGCGATGATCGTCTCGCCGGCCTCGAGCGGCTGGCGCAGCGCATCGAGCACATTCGGCTGGAACTCGGGCAACTCGTCGAGAAACAAAACGCCGAGATGGGCCAGCGCGACTTCGCCCGGTCGCGGACGCGACCCGCCACCCACCAGCGCGGCCATGCTCGCCGAATGGTGAGGCGCCCGGAACGGCCGCTCGGTGGCGAGCTTGCCTCCCATCAGCTCGCCCGCCAGCGATTGTACCATCGACACTTCGAGCATCTCCTCCGGCGCAAGCGGCGGCAGGATCGACGGCAGCCGGGATGCGAGCATGGATTTGCCGGAGCCGGGCGGTCCGATCATCAGCAGGTTGTGGCCGCCCGCAGCCGCCACCTCGAGCGCACGCTTGGCCATCTCCTGACCCTTCACGTCCCTGAGATCGAGCGTCGGAGTGCCGGCGCGCTCGATGCCCGGCACCGGCCGGCGCAGCGTCT
Organism: uncultured Hyphomicrobium sp.; assembly: GCA_964471635.1. Taxonomy (GTDB): domain Bacteria; phylum Pseudomonadota; class Alphaproteobacteria; order Rhizobiales; family Hyphomicrobiaceae; genus JAKAML01. Next base: position 14,618 of record CAYYGO010000006.1, on the reverse strand, counting down.
GCGAACCCTTCATGTGGTTGACGAGCGACAGCAGATGAGGGGGCGCCAAAATCGGCATGTCCTCGCTGGCCCAGGCGGCCTCTGCCCCGCCGGCTTCAGGACAGATGAGGCCCTTGCCCATCGAATTCGCACCGATAGCGGCTGGCAGGCAGCCCGGCACCGCTCGGATCGCTCCGTCGAGCGCCAGCTCGCCCAACGCCGCGTACTCCGCGATGAGCGACGCCGGAATGGCCTCCATCGCCGCCATCAGCGCTAGCGCGATGGGTAGATCGAAATGGCTGCCTTCCTTGGGCAGGTCGGCCGGCGCCAGGTTGACCGTCAGGTGCTTGTAGGGCATGCCGAGGCCAACGGCGTGCAGCGCGTTCCTGACCCGCTCGCGGCTCTCCGCCACGGCCTTGTCGGGCAGACCGACAATGGCGAACGCCGGCGCACCCGGCGTGATCCGCACCTGCACCTCGATCGGCCGCGCCTCGACGCCGACAAAGGCTACGGTGGACATCTGCGCGTACATGGCGCCTCCGCAACGCTCCGCTACCAGATCAAGGCTATGGCAGACAGCCTGTGGCGTCAAGAACGAAAACGGAACATTCTGCATCGAGTCGCAGCAATATGGGGTACGAGAGCCCGCACTCGAGGGCGGTGATTACGGAGCCGGACCACGAGCCGACATCTTGGCCGGCCAGGTCCAGTGCACAGTCAGGCGACGCGGCGGCGAGCTTCGATAGCCTCCCAGATCATTGCGGCAATGTCGTTGCCGCCGAACGCCTTGACCTGCCGGATTCCGGTCGGCGAGGTGACGTTGATCTCGGTGAGATAGTCGCCGATGACGTCGATGCCGGTGAAGATGAGGCCTCGCCGCTTGAGTTCCGGCCCGAGACGGGTGCAGATCTCACGCTCGCGCGCCGTGAGCTCTGTTCTGGCCGCGGTGCCGCCGACGTGCAGATTGGATCGCGTCTCGCCTTCGGCCGGCACGCGGTTGATGGCCCCTGCCACCTCGCCGTCGACGAGGATGATCCGCTTGTCGCCGCGACGGACCTCTGGTCGATACTCTTGCACCATGAACGGCTCCCGGAACACCGTCTGGAACAGCTCGACGAGCGAGGCGAGATTGGTGTCCTCCGGCCGGATGCGGAACACGGAGGCGCCACCGTTCCCGTAGAGCGGCTTCACGATGATGTCCTTGTGACGCTCGCGAAACGCCTGCACGTCGTCGAGCGCGCGGGTGACGAGCGTGGCCGGCATGAGGTCGAGGAAGTCTAGGACCCAGATCTTCTCGGGCGCGTTGCGAACGTGGGCCGGATCGTTGACCACAAGTGTCCGCGGGTGGATGCGCTCGAGCAGATGCGTCGAGGTGATGTAGGCCATGTCGAACGGAGGGTCCTGCCGCAGCAGCACGACGTCGAAAGCGGAAAGGTCGACGGTGCGGGCATCCGAGACGCGATAGTGCGCGCCGATCCGGTCCTCGACGGCCAGCGTCTCGCCTCGCGCGCGCAGCACGCCACCGTCGAGCGCGAGACTTTGGGGCGTGTAGTAGAAAAGGGCGTGCCCCCGGCGCTGCGCCTCGAGCAGCAGTGCGAACGTGCTGTCGCCGCGGATGTCGATGCGGTCGATCGGGTCCATCTGACAGGCGATCTTCAAGCTCATGGCGATCCTCGGTCGGGCAAACGACCGAGGCTTAGCACGCGGCACGCCGGACGCAATCGCCCTCAGAGCCCGTTCGCGATGTGGCGCGGCCAACGCCAGGGCACGACGAACACCACGTCGAATCCCTGCTCGCGCCCGCGATGGCGCGGATGGCGGGCGAGCCAGAGCGAGGCTGCGCGACGGACCCGCTCGCGGGTGCGGGGCGTGACGGCTGCCTCGCAGTCGGCCCACGTCCCGCGCGCCTTGACCTCGACGAAGGCGATGCGTCCGCCGCGCGCGGCAACGACGTCGATCTCGCCCAAGGGGGTCTCGAAACGGCGTGCGAGAATGCGGTAGCCCTTGGCCAACAACGCAAGCGCCGCCGCCCGCTCGGCGAGACGGCCGCGAGCGTAACGGCGTCGACGCTCGGACGATGGGGTGGCGCTGCGGCCGGGCGGACGTGTCATGGTGCGAGGCTAGCGCAGCGCAGCCGCAGCTAGAAGTGCGGGATCAAGCAGATCGCATCACGATCTCGAACCGGCAGGCCGACGCGCCCGATGCGCAGCACGCCACCTGACGCACGCCGACGCGCCCCGATACCAGTGTCCGGAACAGACGCTCGAACACGGCCGTGTGCCACGGGCAGCCGGCAACGGCCAGCGGGTTGCCGGCAATGACGATGGCCAGGTTGCGACCACGCTCCGTGCGGACGCGACCCGAGCCGGCGAAGGTCCAGGCATGGCGCTCGATCGCCGACAGCAGCAGGCGGGACGCGACGAGATCTGGCAGCACGACCAGAAGCCTCTGCGCCGCGCGCGGGATGCGATGGGCCAGGATATAGTTGCCGGTGCGCGAGCCCGCCTCGGCGAGCACGCGCGTCGAGACATCCGGAGCGAGGCAGCGCGATAGGGCGGCGAACAACCGTATGGCCTCGCGCTCGTCGATCATTCCGGCCGGCGGCTCGTCGAGATAGTCGCTCAGGCCGGCGCATGCGAAGATCCGACGAGCCTCGACGTCGCCCAAGAGGGCCCCGATCGCGCCGGCGGTCTGGATGACGGCGTTGGGTCCGATCCGCGCAGGATAGCGTGCGGCCGCGGCGGGCGACCCGGCGGCCGTCTGCGGCGCCGCACGCTCAGTGACGAGCGCCGACATGCGCTGTCTCCTCGACCATCTGCTGGCTTCCGCCGCCGCAAGCGAGGACGGCCTCGCGCGATGGTTCCCCCTGCCGGCGCGCGCGAGCCTGGGACGCCCGATCGGCGGCGCCCTGCCAATCGTCCATTTGGGCCTGGGCGATGGTGCGCGTGGTGTCGAAGTGGAAGTCGACCTTCTTCTTCGACTGCGGACCCCAATAGTTGTGCTTGCCGAGGTCGTAGAACTTGCGCTCGAAGCCGGCCTTGAGGAAGGCCTTGAGGCAACCGAGCAGATAGCGACGGCGGAAGCCCGTGCCGCGCCACGGATAATGGAACAACGCCTTGATCATGTAGAAGCGGCGATAGTTGTTCATCACGCGGTCGAGCAGCTCGGCGCGATCCATGGCCTCGGGCTTCATGATCGGCGTGACGAAGTTGTACTTCGAGAAATCGAACACCTCGACCTTGTTGCCGAGTTCCTGGAACAGCGGCGAGAACGGCCACGGCGTGTACATGGCCCAGTTGGCGAGGTCGGGATCCCAGTCGCGAGCCATGCGATAGGTTTCCTCGAGCGTCTCAGGTGTTTCGTTGTCGAGACCGACAATGAACTGCGCCTCGGTGAAGATGTCGGCCTCGCGCAGCAAGCGGATGGCGCGCTTGTTCTGCTCGACCTTGGTCTCCTTGTTGAAGCGGTCGAGCTTCAACTGTGCCGCCGCCTCGGTGCCGAGCGAGACGTGGACGAGACCTGCGCGGCGATAGAGCGCCAGATGCGCCTCGTCGCGTATGATGTCGGTGACGCGCGTGTTGATGCCCCACTTGACCTTGTCGGGCAGGCCGCGTGCAATCAGCTCCTCGCAGAACGCGATGAACTTCTTGCGGTTGATGGTCGGCTCCTCGTCCGCAAGAATGAAGAAGCCGACCTGATGATCCCGGACCAGGGTCTCGATCTCGTCGACGACCTTCTTCGGATCGCGGATGCGATAGTCCCGCCAGAACTTCCACTGCGAACAGAAGCTGCACGTAAATGGGCAGCCACGCGCCATGTTGGGGATCGCGACGCGCACGCCGAGGGGCACATAGATGTACTTCTCCCACTCGAGCAGCGACCAGTCGGGCGTGACGCTGTCGAAATCCTTCACCGTCGGCGCTGCAGGAGTTGCAACGATCTTGCCGTCGTCGGCGATGTAGGCCAGTCCCTTGATCGAAGCGCGGGCGTCGGGCCAGCGGCCCTCGGCGACCGCCTTCACCAGCTCGCGGAAGATCTCCTCACCTTCGCCGCGGACGATGACGTCGATCCACGGCGCCTCGGACAGCACTTGTTTGTACATGAACGTCGCGTGCACCCCGCCGAGCACACGCAACGCCTGAGGACAGCACTCTTTCGCAATCTCGAGGACGCGCTCGGCCGTGTAGATCGAGGGCGTGATTGCGGTGCAGCCGATGACGTCGGGCTCGAGTGCGACGAGGCGGGCGCGCAACTCCTCCTCGGGCAGATCGTTGGTCATGGCGTCGACGAAGTGGATATCGTCGAACCCGGCGGCCTTGAGCGAGCCGGCCAGATAAGCGACCCATGCTGGCGGCCAGTTGCCGGCAATCTCGGCGCCGCCGGAGTGATAGTTCGGGTGAACGAGGACGACGCGCATGATGGACACTCCTTTGTGTCAATTCAAACTGACACCCAGGAGGCCGTCGTCTTTGATCTCAGTCAAATCGTGGTCGCGATTGCCGCAGGCTGGCATTGTGACCGCGGGCGCCTCTCGCGCGAGCCTGCGGCCTCAGTCCCGAGATCGGCGCAGCTCGAGACCGATGTCGTAGACCCTCGCCTTCTGCGCGCCGAGTGCCTCGGCGACCGACTTGGCCGCATCGCGAAGGCTCATCGTAGCCAGGGCCTCGACAAGCCGGGCACGCACCGTTGCGTCGTCGACCTCGGCTTCCGGCGGCGGACCGACCAGGATCACGACCTCGCCCTTGATCTCCCGGCGTGCCGCCGCTTCGGCCAGCTCTGCCAGCGTTCCCGTGAGGTTCTCGGCGTGACGCTTCGTCAGCTCGCGGGCAACCGCCGCCGGACGCGGTCCAAGCAGTGCGGCGAGGTCGGCCAGCGTTTCGGCGACCCGGCTCGGCGCCTCATAGAGTACTAAGGTGGCTGGAATCTCCGACAACGCGGCGATACGGGTCCCCCGCGCGCCCGATCGCGGCGGCAGGAAACCCGCGAAGTGGAAAGCGTCGGTTGGAAGACCCGAGGCCGCGAGCGCCGCGACGGCGGCACACGGGCCCGGCACGCACTCCACGTGGAAGCCGGCGGCAAGAGCGTCGCGCACCAGCTTGAAGCCCGGGTCCGACACGAGGGGCGTGCCGGCATCCGAGACGAGCGCGATCCGCTTGCCGTCCGCCAGCATCGCCAGCACGCGCGGGCGTGCCTCGTCCTCGTTGTGCTCGTGGTAGGGCTCGGTGCGGGCTCGGATGCCGTAGTGGGCGAGCAGCGTCCGCGAATGGCGGGTGTCCTCGCACAAGACGAGATCCGCGCGGGCCAGGACCGATATGGCACGGAGCGTCATATCGGCCAGATTGCCGATCGGCGTCGCGACCAGATGGATGCCGACCGCCAGCGGCTCGGCAAGCCGCCGCTCGATCTCGCGCGCCCCTGCCAAGGCGATGGCGGCAGCGGTGGCGGGGTCGATCGTGCCCGTTCCAGCGGCCGTCGCGTCCGAGGGGTCGGGCACAGGAGCCGTGGAAGGTGATGGCCGCGGCCCACGTCCGGCCGGTCGTCGCTCTGAGTTTCGGGACATCGGAGGGTCCAGGCGCCAGCGTTGCACATTGGCGTGTTGCACGGAGAAGCGTTGCATGAAGCATGCGAGCTATAGCGCAAGCCGGTGCAGGCGTGAGGGCCGTTTGTTGCGCCGTGATCGGTGAGACCCCGTAAATCCACCTGTGTTGGTGGAAATGGTCTTCCCGCTCGCAGCCCATGGCGCTAAGTCTCAGGATGCTTATGGTGGTTGGGACGTCCTCCGGCCGACCCGGAGGGCGAATATGAGTTGTTTCTGCTTCGTGCCGCGTCGCTCCCCAGGACTCCAGCAAACGGAAGACACGCCGACGATGCGCCCGCCAAGCCTCACGAGAGCAGTCGGTTCCCAGGCGCGCCGTGCACCTGGCGGTCTGCGTGGCCTCCTGGCGGTAGCTGCGGCGGCACTGCTCTCCGGTTGCTCGACCAGCCTCGGTCCGGAGGCGGGTGCCACGGCCTCGATCAAGTCCGAGGAAAAGCCGGCCGCAGCCACACAGCGCCAGCGTCAGGTGAAAATCGCGATGCTGCTGCCGCTGGCCGGATTCGGTCCGACCGCCGTCGTCGGCAAGGCCATGAAGCAGGCCGGCGAGATGGCGCTCTTCGAGCACGACAACCCCGCAGTGCAGCTTGTGGTGAAAGATGACCGCGGGACCGCCGAAGGCGCACGCGCGGCAACCGAAGAAGCCATCAAGGAAGGGGCCGAGATCGTGCTCGGACCGCTGCTGTCAGATGCCGTACCGGGTGCCGCTGCTGCGGCACGGGCAGCCGGCGTGCCGGTCTTGGCGTTCTCGAACAACCGCCAGCATGCCGGGCAAGGTGTCTACCTGATGAGCTTCCTCGCCGAGCCGGAGGTCGTACGCGTGGTGTCGTACGCCGTCCAGCGCGGCAAGCGGCGGTTCGCAGGCCTGTTGCCCGACGACGCCTACGGCCGTGCCGTCGAGCCAGCCTTCCGAGAGGCTGTGGAGCGTGCCGGCGGCTCACTCGCTGCCGTCGAGTTCTACCCCGTTCATGCCAACGGCATGCTGGAGCCCGCTCGCCGTCTCGTCGCCGCCATCAAGGCGGACGAGCAGGCCGCCGACCCTGTCGATGCGCTGTTCGTGCCGGGCGGACCCGACCAGTTGCATCAGCTGGGACCGCTTCTCGCCTATTCCGGCGTCGATCCGACCCGCATTCAGCTGCTGGGTACAGGGAGCTGGGATTTTCCGAACATCGGGCGCGACCAGGCATTCGTCGGCGGCTGGTATCCGGGTCCCGATCCACGGGGCTTCAGCGAATTCTCGCAGCGGTTCGCAAAGACCTTTGGCGCCGCTCCGCCGCGGATCGCCTCGCTCGCCCACGACGCCGTCACGATGGCGATCGCACTCTCGACCAATCCGCCAGGCCAGCGCTATACCCCCGGCAACCTTACGCGGCCCGCCGGCTTCGTCGGGGTCGACGGCTCGGTGCGGTTCACGCCGGCGGGCTTGGCCGAGCGAGGCCTCGCCATCCTGGAAGTACAACCCTTCGGCTCGAAAGTGCTCGAGCCCGCGCCCGGCAGCGGATCGTCGAGCCAGCTCTCGGATGCCGCGCCGGCATCGGGCCTGCCAGCGGCTGGTCAGCAGGGCGCGCCGCCCCGGCTGAATTGAATAGCCTAGGCCCGCGCAATCGCCTCGCGGACGCGTTGTGAAGCGTCCTGCGGCAAAGGCGCGGGGTGATACCTGCCCTCCGGCCCATCGCCCGCCATGATCGTGATCGGTCTCAATATCGTCGCGCCCGTTTTCGGGCTGATCGCCATCGGCTTCCTTGCCGGGCGGCGGCAGTGGCTCAATTCCGACGCCAGCCGGGGCCTCAGCGATTTCGCCTTCAAGCTCGGCATTCCCGCGCTGCTGTGCCGGACAGTCGCCACGGCTAAGATGGGCGATCTCTCGCCGCTCCATATCTGGGGCGGATTCTACCTGGCGGCGCTGCTTACGTGGCTCCTGGCAACGGTCGTGACCCGCTGGCTTTTGGCCCGCCCTGCCGCCGACGGACCGGCCATCGCGATATCGAGCGTGTTCGGCAACACGGCGATGCTCGGCATCCCGTTGTCGTTGGCAGCATTCGGTCCGGACGCGGCCGCTCCGATCGCCATGGTGCTGTCGATCCACGCGCCGGCGCTGTGGGTGGCGGGTCTCGTGCATTCGGCCGTCGTCAGCGAGACGCGGGGCGGATCGCCGATGGAGATCGCGATGGCGCTCGGCTCGGAGCTCGCACGCAACGCTATCGTGATCGGCATCGGGATCGGAGCGATGTGGCGCATCACGGGGCTCGAGCTGCCGATCGCGATCGACAGGATCCTCGAGCTCCTGGCGCAGGCCGGCGTGCCGGCGTCGCTCGTCGCGCTCGGATTGACGCTAACGGCGTTCGAGATCAAGGGGCAGGCACCGACACTCGCAGCAATCACCGCCATGAAGCTCGTGATAATGCCGTTTCTGGCTTGGCTGATCGCCGCGAAACTCCTCGGGCTTGGCGGCGTGGCCTTGGGCGTGGTGGTGGTGATGGCAGCGATGCCGACTGGCGCCAATGCCTTTCTGTTCGCGACCAAGGAAGGGCGTGCCGTCAATTCGGCTTCTGGCGCGGTCGCGCTTGGTAGCCTCCTGGCGGCCGCGACCTCTCTCGTCGTGCTTTCGCTGCTGGCGGTTTAGACCGTTTGCGGCACCCTTTGCCTGACGGGGCGCGGACATGCGGCGGCGGCGAGACCGGAGATGCCAGCGCGGTCAGGCTGCGAGCGGCGTGTCACGGCGATCGGCAGGGCGGCGGCGCGGCGGCGGAAAGGCGGACACGACGCTCGAGCCTGTCACCGAGCCGAGCCGGCCGGGGTCCACGACGCCGCGAAGCTCGGACGCAAGTTGCTGGAGTGCATACGTCGCAGAATCGAGCTGTTGGCTGGCGGCAAGCTGCATCGCGTTCATGGTGTCGACGCGCCGGATCGAGTCGCGGACGATCCCCGTCACCTGGTCCCACTGCTGCTCCGCCGACAGCCGCGCAGGGGCCACATAGGTCGAGGCCGCCTGCCGTGCGAGGCTGGATTGCAAGACGGATCTCGGCAGCTCGGGCGCGACGGGGAGCCAGCGGACGACCAGCGCCGCGGCGGCGCCGAGGGCAATGAAAGTCATGATGGCGAGCGCGATATCTTGCACTGGCAAGCTTTCCCGGCCGTTTCCATATGGAATAATCGGATCGTGAACTGCTTTGCGCTGAACAACAAGATTAAACGAGATCAAAAACGGCTTGATTTCCGAAATTCATGCCACACCATTCCGAGCGACCATGAATAAAGTGACCATTCGGTTAATTCGCGCGCGTTGTTTCCGCGCCGCTCAGTGGCTGGCAACCGCGGCCGCAACCGGGCGAAAGCGGTAGTGCCCGGTGATGCTGGCAGCGAACAGCCAATCCTCCTCGGCAACACCCCAGCCGCGGTTGTGGATCACGAGCGGCACGCCGGCCGCATTCCGCTTGTCGGAGACGACAACGATGTGCGACTTCGAGAATGTGCCGTCGGGCAGATGATAGGTCACGAGGTCGCCGGGCTGGTAGGCCTCGGGGTTGCGGGACGGCGTGAGACTTTGGCCGGCGCGAGCAAGGAATTTGCGCAACACCTCGACGCGGCGGTGATCGATGTTTGTGTCGCCGGTGCCAGCGCCGGACTTGTGGACCAGCTGCTGCAAGTCGACACCGAGGGCGCGATAGGCGCGCACGACGACGTCGGTGCAGACGCCGATGTACCAGGATACATCGCCCATCGGATAGGGGATCTTCGCGTAAGCCGGATTGTAGATCGCCGGAACCCAAGTCTGCTTGCGGGCCGCAGCGACAAGGCCAGCCGCAATTCTTTCGCCCGCGGTGGCTTCTCCGGCAGCAGGGCCGCGTCCACCTCCGCCGGCCGCGTGGCATGCCGCTGCACCAGCCGCGAGGGTCAATGCCAGAACGGCCGCCTGGAGAAGCTTCATCGTGGAATGCGCCATCGCCATGTCCCCGCACCACCATCGAGCGACGCCCCTGGCAAGACGCCGGGCATGCAAAAGCGTTGTTTGAAACCGGTGGTGCAATTGTGACGGCACGGGCCGTGCTCAGGGCGTTGCCGGAGAAACAGACGTTACGGCGGCACGGCGCCGGACGGTCTCGGCCTTTGTGTGCGCAGCCGCGGCACCCTTCGACGGCAGCGGACCTGTCAGTCGCTCGACTGGACGGGTGCGGGCCACCTCAGGGACCAGGGCGACGGCGGTGCCGGGCACCGGGTTCGCACCCTGACCGGCAAAGCGATAGTGGCCGGTGATGCGATCCACGAACAGCGCGTCCTCCATCTGTGGTCCCCAACCGCGATTGTGCACGATCATCGGCCGACCCGAGGGCCCGACCTGGTCGGCAACGATGGCGATGTGAGTTCGCGAATGTCGGTTCTGGGGGCGATCGTAGGTGACGATATCACCGGGAAGGTAGTCCTCGGCGAAGTCGCTGACGCCGACCTCCTCGCCATGGGCCGCAAAGAAGCGGCGCAGGGTCGAGACGCGGCGGTGATCGATGCTGGTATCGCCGCTGCCGAGGCCGGAGCGCTGCACCAGGGCCTGCAGATCGACACCGAGCGCGCGATAGGCGCGAACCACGACGTCCGTGCACACGCCGAACAGCGCCGGTACGTCACCCATTGGATAGGCGATGCGGCGGTACTGGTCGTTGTAGATGACGAAGGTCGAGGTTTGTGCGCGGGCAGCGACGGCAAGGCGCGTGCCGAACGGTCCCGAGCTCGGCGCGCCGCCACTGGAATAGTGCGGCGGGCGGCTCGGCTCGACGACGCAGAGCCCCGGCGCGGGCGCGTGCTGCGGGGCCCCGGGCGCACCTGTGCGCGGTGCCTCCGCAACGTGGGGCATGGCGATCGCAAAACTGCGATCGGGCAGACCCAGGGCGGTCGACCCCGAGACCATCGGCGGCACAAGTTGGGCTGGATCGAGAGCCGCGATCGCAGCCGAGCCGGGCCGCGGCAGCTCGAGCGGTTGCGCCAGAATAACGGCGACATCTCGAGGGACTGCAACCGGATCGCGTGACAACTCCACTAGCGGCCGCGGGACTACGGGCTCCAAGGTTACAGCGGCATTAGGGGCGTGGAGCGCAAGCCGCGGCTCCGCCCCCGGCCGGATGGGCGTAGCCGACCCCGCATCGGGGGCCGGCGCGGCGAAACGCTGGCGCAGAGGGGCCGGATCGGCAAGAAGCCCGCCCGAGAGTGCCGCCTCATCCGACGCCATCGAAGGTGGCGCGACCGGCAGCCGCGGGGGGGCGTCGGGTAAGGCCGGCAGAGCAATCGCGACGACCGGCGCCCGGGTCGCGAGAACTGGAGTGCGAGCAGGGGCGAGGACTGGGGACCGCGGCCGCACGTCAACGACCGAGGGCGGCGCGGGCGACCGCCACGCGACGAAATCTTGAAGCCCACCTGCCGTGCGCAGCGACTGACTTGTCCCGAGGGCAAAAGCCATGATGAAGAACGGCAGCAGCAACAGCGCCAGCGCATGGCGGTCATCGGGACCGTAGGCGACGGCGCGCGCCGCCGGAGCGTTCGCGAGGCCGGCCGCCGCTTCCCGCAACGTCTGCAGAGACGCCCAGCCGGCCAGCCGCGATCGGCGCGTGTGGCCAGGGTGCCCGGCGCCGGGGAGCCCAGTCCGCGCTCGCCGCTTGCCAGTGCGAAGGGACCAGTCGGTCGGCTTCGGCATGGCGCCGGCTGACGATCGCTCGTGGCGAGGCGCCGGCTGTGGGGGGAGGGGAACCTCAGCGCGCGCACCAGCGAGGTTGACAGGCCCGCCTGTTGGTGGCCGCCCCCGTCTCACTGACTTGTTCTTGCGCCTCGGCTTCTTCACGACGCCCGCTTCCGATTGCGATTGCGATTGCGATCAAACCACCGCATGTCGTTCCGGCATGCCGGACAATTCTTTAAGAATAGCTCATAAGCTTCTCATTTGGCACCATAAATTGTTAATTTGATTACGGATGTATCGGCTCCGGAACCGCCGATCGGGCAATTCCCAGCCACTGGCGCACCACCTCTGCCGTCATTCCGGCGTCACGGAGACTGCGCAGCGAGGTGTCTCGGGCACTCTTCGACAGCTTACGGCCGGTGCTGTCGGAAATCAGAGGATGGTGGTGATAAGCGGGTGCCGGCAGGCCGAGCAGAACCTGCAACAGCCGATGCAGGTCGGTAGCCGCCTCGAGATCCGCCCCGCGCGTGACGTGGGTGATCCCCTGCAGCGCATCGTCGACCACCACCGCGAGGTGATAGCTTGCCGGAACGTCCTTCCGCACGATCACGGCATCGCCCCATCGCGCAGGGTCCGCGACCCGCTCGGTCGCGACGCCAAAGGCGTCGAGCGCGGTCAAGGTGAGCGGCGCGCCGTCGAGCAGCCTGCGCGCCTCGGCAATGGCCTTTTCGACGTCGATCCGGAGCGCGTACGGCTCGCCGCGGGCAGTGCGTGCAGCAATCTCGGCCGTTGGAAGATGGCGGTGGAGTCCGGGGTAGAGCACGGCGCCGTCCGGGTCGAGCCGCTGTGGTGCCTCCTTAGCGGCCGCGGCGATCTCGCCGCGGGTCGCGAAGCAGGGATAGAGCAGCCCCATATCCGCAAGGCGCGCTGCCGCTGACCGGTAGTCGTCGAAGTGCCGTGACTGGATGCGGACCGGCTCCTCCCAGCGGATGCCGAGCCAGGCAAGGTCTGCGCAGATCGCGGCCGCGAACTCGGCACGGCTGCGAGCCGTATCGATGTCCTCGATGCGCAGCAGAAAGCGGCCCCCGAGACGGCAGGCCCAGTCGTAGCCGGTCAGCGCCGATAGGGCGTGGCCGAGGTGCAGCTCGCCGTTGGGGCTCGGCGCAAAGCGCAGCACGGCCGCGCCGCCGAGCCGCGCATGGAGCACCGGATCTTGAGCGCCGTTCTGCTTCACGGCGCGTCGCATTCCCCCCGCCGGCCCGAGCCCGGCGTGTAGGCGCGCGCGATGCGCTCGACAACACCGTCCCAGCGTTTGCGCTCGGCGGCCGGATAGAGCAGCGCCCAGCTGTTGATGAGCTTGCCGCCGCACGAGAAGCTCACGCGCTCGTAGAACATGGTGCCGTCGCGCGTCCCGGACAGGACGAACCACTTGTCGCGCACCGGAGCATAGTCGAGCACCGCACCGGCATAGTTTTGCTCGAGAAGCAGGGCGCGGTAGTCGGCCAGCGTCGTTGCGTCGGGGTTCTGGAACGCTCCCACCAGAAGCCTCGCCTGGCCATCGGCGGAAACAAGAAGGCGTCCGTCCTCGTTCTCGTTGGCCGGCTCGCCGGGGAACGCTGCGGTGGGATAGGCGATGGCATATCCGTGCCGCGCGTTGCGGTAGGTCGTCCAGTCGCCGCCGGCGAGGCCCGCCGCGTGTGCCTTCGCCAGAGCGGCCATCGAGGCGGCACATGCGAGGGCAAGGATAGTGTGAGCGAGGTGCCTGTTACGCTGCCACATGGCTCGATCCTCCTTGCAGCCGCCCGCTCGGGGTGCGCATGCTCGACGTCGACAATTCTAGCGTTGATAACGGTCGCCGCGAAGGCCGTTGTTGCACCCTCGGTACTCTCAGGTGGCTGGACCGGCGTCATGGCGACACGCACAGCAGACTCTACGCATCGGCTGACTGAGGGTTTCATCGACAGCGAAGCCGATCTCGCGGCCGGCATCGCCGCCTTGAGCCGGCGCTGCGCCGACATGCGGCGCGCTCGCAAGGTCGGCGGCATGCCACAGCTGCGCCGCTATCCGCCCGGCATCGAAGGCCTCGCACGGATCGTCGTCGGGCAGCAGGTCTCGATTGCGAGCGCGGAGGCGATCTGGGGTCGCACGCGCGCCGCGATCCAGCCGTTCGACGCGACCACCATCCTCGAGCTCGACGACGAGGGGCTGCGGTCCACCGGGCTGTCGCGACCCAAAGTGCGCACCCTGCGGGCGGTTGCAAAAGCCGTGGCCCAACGGGAGGTCGATCTCGAGAGCCTCGCCGCGCAACCCGAGGCCGCCGCGCGGCAGGCACTGGTGGCCATCACCGGCATCGGTCCATGGACGGCCGACATCTACCTCATGTTTTGCGCCGGACGCGCCGATGCGTTCGCTCCGGGCGACCTGGCGTTGCAGATTGCCACGGCCTCGCTCCTCCACCAGCCGAAACGCTGCAGCCCCGACGAGCTCACTCGCCTCGCGGAGCGCTGGCGCCCCCTTCGCGGCGTCGCGGCGCGGCTGCTGTGGGCCTACTACAAGGCGGCGCGCGAGGGCGGGATGGACATGCCAGCGTAACCCGACTGCTCGGAGGTGCCGACCGCCAAAGGTCAGCGCCCGCGCTTATGCTCCTGGTTTTGAAAACGGCGGATTCGCCCGGTTTTCCAGGCATCTGGCAGCCGGTCTGTAAGTGCTTCACAGAGTTGACATGCGCCATTAGTATCCCTGCTTGCGAGGCGGGAATCGGACGATTCGCGCACGTGGAATTGGAAACCGTCGGGGCCCAGCACCGTGAATGCTCACGCTGCCATGCCGGACCATTTTCCGGCCCTGGTCTTGAACGCCGACTTCCGGCCGTTGAGCTACTATCCGTTGTCGCTCTGGAGCTGGCAGGAGACGGTGAAAGCCGTCTTTCTGGATCGCGTGAACATCGTTTCCGAGTACGACCGCTTTGTCCGCAGTCCAGCGATGGAGATGCGGTTACCGAGCGTGGTCTCGCTCAAGACCTACGTGAAGCCGGCACTTTACCCCGCGTTCACCCGGTTCAACGTGTTTCTTCGCGACCGCTTCACGTGCCAATACTGCGGCGCGCGCTCGGAGTTGACGTTCGACCACCTGATCCCGCGCTCGCGCGGCGGACAGACGCGATGGGACAACGTCGTGACGGCCTGCTCTCCCTGCAACTTGGCCAAAGGCGGCTCGCTGCCCGATGCTATCGGGATGCGTCCCATGCAGTGGCCGTACCGTCCGACGGTGTTCGAGCTGCACCGAAATGGCCGGCTATTCCCGCCCAACTACCTGCACGACAGCTGGCTGGACTATCTCTATTGGGATACCGAACTCGAGCCCTGACCGGGGCGGCCTGATACG
>CAYYGO010000005.1:0-112610 GCA_964471635.1 uncultured Hyphomicrobium sp. | reverse complement strand
GGCCACGAGCTTCTTGCCAACTTCCTCGCGTTGGCCGGAATGTCGCCGAAACGCCGCAACGCACCGAAGCCGCGCGACGCCGCCTGACCGGGACGCCCAGATGACCGCCGCCGCAGACACCGCACTCGAGACGAAGCACCTCATGAACAAGCTTGCCGGCGGGGCGGCGCTCGGCGAGGACGAGACGACGCGGGCCCTCGACCTGCTGACGACGAACGGCACGGCGGCCCAGATGGCCGCATTCCTGATGGCGCTGCGCGTGCGCGGAGAGACGGTCGACGAGTTGACCGGCGCGGCACGCCTGCTGCGGGCGCGCATGACGCCTGTGTCGGCTCCGCCGGGCGCGGTCGACATCGTCGGCACCGGCGGCGACAGCCACGGCACCTACAATGTCTCGACCGCTGCCGCGATCGTGGCGGCCGGCGCCGGGCTCGTCGTCGCCAAGCACGGCAATCGCTCGGTGTCGTCGCTGTCGGGAGCGTCCGACGTGCTGGCCGCGCTCGGCGTCAAGCTCGACGCTGGGCCGGAGACTGTCGCGCGCGCGATCGCGGCGGCCGGTGTCGGCTTCATGTGGGCTCCGATGCATCATCCTGCGATGAAGGCGTGGGCGTCCGTACGCGCCGAGCTCGGCGTGCGCTCGATCTTCAACCTGCTCGGACCGGTATGCAATCCCGCCGGGGTCGAGCGGCAGGTGCTCGGCGTGTTCGCCGACGCGTGGGTCGAGCCGATGGCCCAAGTGCTGAAGCGGCTCGGGACGCGGCATGCGTGGGTCGTACACGGCGCGGATGGCCTCGACGAACTATCGACCACAGGCCCGTCGCGGGTGGCCGAGATCAAGGATGGGGCCATTGCGACGTTCGAGGTCACGCCCGAGTTGGCGGGACTGCCGCACGCGGTACTGGCCGACCTCAAGGGTGGCGATGCAGCGGTCAATGCCGAGGCGATCCGGGCCCTGCTCGAGGGTAGGAAAGGACCGTTCCGCGACATCGTACTGCTGAACGCAGCCGCTGCACTGGTCGTCGGCGGCAAGGCAACGGACATCCGGGCCGGGGCAGTACTGGCCGCGTCGGCGATCGACACTGGCCGGGCCCGCGCCGCGCTCGACCGGCTTGTGGCGGTGACCGCAGGCGGGGCCTGAGGCGTCGCCAGAGCTACAACCGCCGAGGCTACACGTCGTCGGCGCCGGAAGCGACCTTCCCCATCCACTCGTCGATACCGATGGCGCCGGCCGCCTCCGCCCTCGGCTGGTCCTTGGCTGGCAACGCCTGCCTGAGTTCGCCGATGCGCTTCCACTCGCAGAACGGGGTCTCGGCATTCTCCGCCGGCACGTAGCGCGACGTCGAGACCTTCTGAAAGCGGTGGATGTAACGCGGACAGTTCATCCAGACGTCGTCCACGGACACCGTGACCACCAGCTCCGCCTCCTTGAACAGCGCCAGCTTATCGGTTTCGCGTGAGACCGCTGCCCGCCCCTGCACGCGAATCCGGAACGGACGCTCGAGATCGATGAACAGGAACCCGACCTCGGGGTTGCAGGCTATGTTGCCCATCGAGAGGTACATTCCATTTCCGTCGTAGCTCGGGAACGCGATCGTCCGAGCGTCGAGGACCTTGACGAAGCCAGCTGGGCCGCCCTTGTAGGAGACGGTCGGACGCCCGCGGTCGTCGACAGTCGTCAGGAAAAACATGTCGCGCGACGCAATGAATGCCTGCGCCATATCGTCGAGCTCTTGTTTTGCACCGATGCTCTCGATGGCATCTGCCAGTCGGCGGCTATCGAACTGGTCCTGGAGTTCGCGGTGGGCGGGTCCGTAGAGGCGGCTCATGATGCGTTGCTCTCCCTGTTCGTGCCGCGGGTCCCGGGGCTTGTGCCCGGCGCCCAATATCGTGGCGAGGCGCGCTTCGTCGCGTTCGCGCCGGCAGGCCCTGGCCGTTGGTCGATGGCCGCTGGCCGCTGGCCGCTGGCCGCGAGAACTGTGCCCGACATCGCGCTGCAACAGCAATGTCCCAGCGACTGCAACGCACACGCACACCGACGCCCTGGAACACGACAACCCGACCCGCTATAGCTGCGGCCCATGATCACCAAGAACCCCACGCCCGACATTCTGGCCCGTATCACCGCCTACAAGCGTGAGGAAATCGCGGCCGCGAAGGACAAGAGCCCGCTTCAGGTCTTGGCGGAGTACGCGCGCTCGGCAGGTCCTGTGCGCCCGTTCGCGGGTGCCATCCGCGCCCGGCTCGGCGAGGGGCGTACGGCGCTGATCGCCGAGATCAAGAAGGCCTCGCCGTCGAAGGGCTTGATCCGCGCCGATTTCGATCCACCGGCGCTCGCACGCGCCTACGAGGAGGGCGGCGCGGCGTGCCTGTCCGTGCTGACGGATGCGCCGTCGTTCCAGGGTGCGCCGGAGTTCCTCACCGCCGCCCGAATGGCCTGCTCGCTGCCGGTGCTGCGCAAGGACTTCATGATCGATCCGTATCAGGTCGTCGAGGCCCGCGCCTGGGGAGCCGACTGCATCCTCGTCATTCTGGCCGAGGTCGACGACGCCATGGCCGCCGAGCTGATCTCTGCCGCGCGTGACTGGGGGATGGACGCCCTCGTCGAGGTGCACGACGACGACGAGATGACTCGTGCTCTGGCGCTCGGCGCCGATCTCATCGGCATCAACAACCGCGATCTCAAGACCTTCGACGTGTCGCTCAAGATCACCGAGCGGCTGGCGCCGCGTGTGCCAAAGGGACGTATCGCCATCGCCGAGAGCGGCATCTTCACGCCAGCCGAGATCGCGCGACTCGGAAAGGCGGGCGTTGCCACCTTCCTCGTCGGCGAGAGCTTGATGCGTCAGGCGGACGTGGCTGCCGCGACGCGGACGCTTCTCGCTCGCGCGCCGGCCTAAGTCAGCCCGGCGTGGTCGGGGCCAGGCCGTGTATCTTCAGGCCGTGTATCTTCAGGCCGTGTATCCATGGCGGCCCCAATCCACGCGGCACAGACTACGCTGGATGACCCGCGCCGCCTGCTGGGATCCGCGGCACAGATCCGGCCTCCGCCGCACCCGCATCTGGCGCGGCCGAGGCAGCAACCGCGCCGTGTGGAGCCTCCACTTGTGCGGCTGGAAGCGGAGGCGCCAAGGCATCGAGCCATGCCGCGGTGCGCTCGAAGTCCGGGTCCGCGCGGAAACTTGGGCTCGGCGCGAAGCCCTCGGCGCGCGACACGACCTGAGCGACGAGCTTGCGGAACTCCGGCACGTCGAAGTAGGCCGAGTGCACCAATTCTTTCCAGGTGAAGTATCCCGAAAGCCCGCCGTCGCCGATGTGACGCTGCTCGGACGAGGCGAATTCGCCGATGGCACGGCGGAACTTCGAGAGCGAGTTGACCGCGACCGCATCGCTGTAGGCGGTCACGATGGCGGAAAGCGGAGCCGGCAAACGCGGCGGCGATCTCTCGATCCAGACCGGTCGGTCCCCCGCATCGACCGCGATCTCGCCCTCGGTGTCGTTGCCGTATGCGGCGCGGCGAACCTCGCTCGAGGTCACCATGTTGAGGAGGCGGCTCAAGAGCGCGCTGACGAGGCTCGCCACCGCGCGGATCGCCATCATGACGGCGAGCGCCAGGAGACCGAAAATCACAGGCACCAGCACCGCCGGCAGGGCCAGCGAGAACAGCCAACGCGCTGGCGAGTCGACGAGCGCGTCGCCGCCGATCGCCCAGGACAGCTCGTCGGTCACGACATGCAGCAGCAGCGCGCTGTTGATCCGCAGGTCGCGCCCCGCGCCGCAGAGCTGTCCGCCCTCGCACGGCCGTTCGTCGCGCTCGAAGAAGCGCCCGCGGAACCGCTCGGCGCGCTCGGCCGCATTGAGGTCGGGGTGACGCGCAATGAGCTCCTTGCGCCGTTCGCGATATTCGATCCAGCGTGCACGGCGCTCCTGTCGTGTCGCCTCGGCATCGGCTTGTCCCGTCTCCGCAGCCGACTTGCGCGCCGCGCGACGCTTGTCTGCAAGCTCCCGTCTCAGACCTTCGAGCGCCTTGATGGTTCCGGGCGAGGCACGCTGCTCGTAGACCTCCGTCTTGAGCCAGTTCGCAAGCCCGAGCATCGCAGCCGGGGAGGCCAAGAGCAGCACATAGGCAAGCGGCAGCGCAAACACCGAGAGCATGGTGATCGAGGACACGGCGAAGCTGCGGTCGACGACGCTCAGCTTGGCGTCCCGCATGAGGCCGAGGCCCTGGATCGCCTCGTCCTCCGGATGGGCGAGCGACAGCCAGCGGGACGAGAAGTAGTCGCGGGCGCGCGAAACGACACGTTCCCGATAGTTGAGCAGCGCATTGCTGTCGCGAGTGTAGACCCAGACGTAGAACAGCAGCGCCGGCAGGCTCATCATGGCGCCCGTCACGAGCAGCACGCCGGGGAACGTGCGGCCGAACAGCATGGTCTCTCCAGCCAGTAGCTCGGTCAGGAGGTAGACCAGGAACATCATCAACAGCATTCCCGAGGCGACGAAGAAGACCTTGCTCATGAGATCGAGCCGAGCGAACAGCAGTTGCTCGCGCTCGTGGCGCACGAACGGCGTGCCGACGGTGACCCAGCGCTTCAGGTGCTCGAGCCGTTGCCGCTTCGAGGCGGCCCGAAGCAGCGCTGCCGAGACCACCGAGCCGCCGTGGCTGTGGCCCACCACGCAGTAGGGCTCGCGCCGCTTTTCGAGGGCCATCATCTCCTGCAGGAGACGCGCGCCGGCCTGCCTGCGGGCCAGCTCGCTGTTCTCGCCGCTCCAAACGAAGGGCACCACCTCGACCGTGCCGTCGTCGGCCGTGAGCAAAGCGCCCATCTCGCGCTCGTAGTCGCTGCCGGGCTGCCACCATTGCCCGCCGCCGGGCACGGTGCGCCGTGCCGCCTCGTCGATGTTGCCATCGTGCGCGTAAGTGCCATGCACCGAGATCACGGTTGCCATCTTGCCTCCTCGAGAGGTGCCAGCCCACGCCGCAGACGCCCGGCTTCTCGCCGCGGCGGCATGGTTCTAGCACCTAACCCGGGCGTGCGAGTGACACGGATCGGTGGCAATCCGTAGGCAATCGGCGTGACCGACGCGACGCATGGTCATTCCTGACGTGGCCTTTCGCCCCCTAGCCTCCGGCCATTTGGTCCCGCCGGGGAGCTGGATGCGGCGCCAATTGCTGACCGAGGCGGTCGACGTAGGCGATACCGATCGCCGACAAGATGAAACTGATATGGATGATAGTCTGCCACATCACGCCGGCCTCGGTGTACTTGGCATTGGGCATGCCGAGATTTCCGGCCTCGATGAACGTCTTGAGCAGGTGGATCGACGAGATGCCGATGATCGCCATCGCCAGCTTGATCTTGAGCACGCTGGCATTGACGTGGTCGAGCCAGTCGGGCTGATCGGGGTGTCCCTCGAGCCGCAGGCGCGACACGAACGTCTCGTAGCCTCCGACGATCACCATCACGAGCAGGTTCGAGATCATCACGACGTCGATCAAGGCTAGCACGATCAGCATGATCTGCAGCTCGTTGAAGGAAGTAGCGTGCGAGACGAGGTGCCAGAGCTCCTTGAGGAACAGCACGACATAGACGGCCTGCGCGACGATGAGACCGAGGTAGAGGGGCACCTGCAGCCATCGCGACCCGAAGATGATGCTGGCAAGCAGGCCCTTGGTCTCGCGCGTGTCGGTCGGAAGTCTCGCCATCATGGTACTTCTCAGCCCTCTCCCGTCGGCGGTCGTGACATCGCCCTTCTCCGCAGTCAGCGCATGCGAGGGCCCGGCGTACATAGTCGGCAGGCGCCGCATCGCAAGTGGCGCCGACGCCGGGGCGCACGCCCTCTTCCCGAGGGCGGGCGGAAATGCCACAAGTTTCCGCACTGCGGCGGTATCGGTCACGCCGCGCCTGAAACCTTGGCAGACACCGGTCGCGTCGCGGGGTCGAGGACAGACATGAGCAAGCTCACACATCTCAACCAGCGCGGCGAAGCGCACATGGTCGACGTCTCCGAGAAGGCGGTGACCAGCCGCACGGCTGTTGCCGAGGGTTTCGTCTCGATGTGCCCCGAGACACTGGCGCTGATCGACGCGGGAGCGGCGGCCAAGGGTGACGTCCTCGCAACCGCGCGGATCGCCGGCATCATGGCCGCCAAGAGGACTCATGAGCTGATCCCGCTGTGTCACCCACTGCCGATCACCAAGGTGACGGTCGATTTCGAGCGCATGGCAGAGCCGCCCGCGATCCGGGTGCGCGCCGAGGTCAAGGTCGCAGGCCAGACCGGCGTCGAGATGGAGGCGCTGACAGCCGTCTCGGTCGCCTGCCTCACCGTCTACGACATGCTGAAAGCAGCCGACAAAGCCATGACATTCGAGGGCATCCGGCTCGTCGAGAAGACCGGCGGCAAGAGCGGTCCCTATGTGGCACCCGCCGCCACAGGCCCGCGGCGGGGCAGCGTCTGATGGCTATGCTGCCGGTCGAGGCGGCCCTGGCGCGGATCCTCGACGGCGCGAGCCCGCTCGACGCCGAGACGGTGCCGATCTCGGCTGCATCGGGCCGCGTGCTGGCCGAACCCCTCGTCGCGCGCCTGACGCAGCCCCCGTTCGATGCCTCCGCGATGGACGGCTACGCCGTGCGCCGCGCCGACGTTGCGGCACTGCCGGTCGCTCTCCGCGTGGTCGGCGAGTCGGCGGCTGGTCGCGGCTACCGCGGGGCGGTCGGAGCGAGCGAAGCGGTGCGTATCTTCACCGGCGCGCCGGTTCCCACCGGTGCTGACGCCATCGTAATCCAGGAGAACGTGCGCCCCGGCCAGGACTGGCGCGAGTTGGCCAGGCGCGAGTTGGACACCCGCACAGTGACGGTCCATGACGGGCGGCCCGACGCCGCCCACATCCGACCGCGGGGCGGCGATTTCCGCGCCGGCGAGACGGTGCTCCCGGCCGGGCGGCGGCTCGACGCGCGCGCGCTGACACTGGCCGCGGCCGCGGGCCACGGAACGCTTAGGGTGCGGCGCCGGCCGGTGGTCGCGATCCTCGGCACCGGCGACGAGCTGGTTCCTCCCGGCACGACGCCCGGGCCGGATCAGATCGTCGCCTCCAACGCGGTCGGGCTCGCCGCGATGGTCGAGGCTGCCGGCGGCGTGCCACGCCTCCTCGGTATCGCCCTCGATACCGAGACATCGCTGTCTGACAAGTTCCGCAAGGCCGACGGGGCCGACGTCCTCGTCACGACCGGGGGAGCGTCAGAGGGGGACCACGACCTCGTCGTGCCCGCGCTCAAGGCCCACGGAATGACGCTCGGGTTCTGGAAGATCGCCATGCGGCCCGGCAAGCCCATGATCTTCGGCCACAAGGGACCGCTCCGCCTGCTCGGCCTGCCGGGCAATCCCGTCTCGTCCCTCATTTGCGGTCGCGTGTTCCTGATGCCACTGGTGGCGCGGCTCGCGGGCCGCGCTGCGGATACGATTGCCGCTCGGACGGCGGTGCTCTCCGGCCCGCTCGAGCAGAACGGCCCGCGTCAGCACTACATGCGCGCTTCGGCAGTTGCCGGGCCCGACGGTGCTCTCGTCGTCACGCCTATGACCAATCAGGACAGCTCGCTTCTCACCCCTTTGGCCGCCGCCAATGCTCTGATCGTACGTCCTCCCGGTGCACCCGCCCTGCAGGCCGGCGCCAGCGTGACAACCCTCGACCTCGACTTTTGACCGCAGCGGGTGCGGACCTAGGCGCGGAGGACCGGTTGATCCTGGGTAAACCACGTTCAAAGTCGCCACTTGCGGAACGCTGAGTGAACGGCTAGTGTACGTTCATGATTTGTCCATGCAATGCATCACGCCGGGCGAGCCATACCATGGGCTCGCCCTGCGCACGGGAGGCCAAGATGCTGACGCAGAAACAGAAAGAGCTGCTCCTCTTCATTCACGAGCGGATGCAGGAGAGCGGGGTCCCCCCCTCGTTCGACGAGATGAAGGTGGCGCTCGACCTCAAGTCAAAGTCCGGAATCCACAGGCTCATCACCGCGCTCGTCGAGCGCGGCTTCATCAGACGGCTACCCCATCGCGCCAGGGCGATCGAGGTCATCAAGCTTCCGGAGGGCAACGATGGCGGTGTGCGCAAGCCGGGCTTCCAGCCGAGCGTCATCGAAGGCGGCGCCCAACACCGTGCGCGAGAGCTCGTCATGCCGCCATCCACGGTGCTCGACAGCCGCACCGTGTCGGTGCCCGTCATGGGCCGCATCGCCGCGGGTACGCCGATCAGCGCGATACAGAGCCATACCCACGACATCGCCTGTCCGCCGGACCTGCTGACCAACGGAGAGCATTTCGCGTTGGAGGTGAAGGGCGATTCCATGATCGAGGCCGGCATCCACGACGGCGACACGGTCATCATCCGCCGCTGCGACACGGCCGAGAACGGCGACATCGTCGTGGCGCTCGTCGAGAAGGAAGAGGCCACGCTGAAACGGCTGCGCAAGAAGGGCACGACCGTCGCGCTCGAGGCGGCCAATCCCGAGTTCAAGACACGCATTTTCGGACCTGACCAGGTCGACATTCAGGGCCGATTGGTCGGCCTCATCCGGCGCTATTGAGGCCAAAACGCCGCGGTCACGGAGCGTCCTTCCGTTTCGTCGGCTCCGCTCACCAGTCATCGTCGGTGAGCCCATGGGCAGCGATCCCGGGGGCGTCCTGGACAGGTGCCATCAACGGGGCGGCGTCGGGCGCCGCAGGCTCCTGAGAGGACACGGCGGGCGGCCTACTCCCGACTGAATAGCGCTCGAAATCGGCCGCCACGAACGACGGGACGGCCCCGTCAGTCGGCACTTCGACCGTGTGCCCCTCGTCGGCGGCGTCCGCTGGCGAGGGATGCTCGGGATCATGGCGCCACTTGAGCGCGCCCGACGCAGGCGCTGCAAAACCTGCGAGTCGCGAGCGCGCGATCCCGACGGGCTCGTTACGCGGTGCGGTGCCTGTCCACGCCCGCTGGCCGATGGCCCGATCGGAACCGCTCTTGGACCGAGCCCACGTCGACGGCTCCGCTCCCGCTGTCCCAATCTTACCTGTCCCAATCTTACCTGGCCCAATCTTACCTGGCCCAATCTTACCTGGCTCCATCATACCTGGTCCGCCATCAATCGGCGCGACATGAGCCGGGGCCACATCCCCGGGAGGCCCGCTGCCTGAGGCAGGTTTGGCCGGTGCAGACCGGGCCGGCCGCCGCCGCGCCTCCCCCGTTTCCGCCCACCACGGCAGCCGCGCCCAGGGGCGGGCGCCGCGCCACGCCGCAACTGTCTCGACGCGAACGACCGGGCGGGCTTGCGCTGTCGGCGGTGTGAGATAGAGGGCATGCGCTCCCCGTGCCCGCACGGCAAACATGTCGACGACGGCCGCAGGCCCGTGGCAGCCGCGCGGCGCCGGCACCGACAGCAGCAGGACGTCGGCCCGCGCGCAGTCGTCCGCAAGGGCCGCCGGGTCGCGCGGTACGGCGATGAGGGCGCCCTTGGAGGAGGCGACGCACCCGGCAGCGTCGCAGCGGAACGGAAATGCCGGAGCCCCGGCCAGCAGCTCGCGCGGTGTGCGAGCATCCCCGTCGTGCTCGAGCCAGCGCGCCAGGTCGAACGTCGCCTGCGGCGCGGGGAGAGCTGCGAGCCGCCCGTCCGCCGCGCGCACCGCAACCAGGCGCCCGTCCCGCCCTATCAGAATGTCCGGCCGCTCGCCGAACGGCACCGCTGCCACGCCTGCGGCCACGGCCACGAGCCCGAGGAGCCGCGGCCGACCCTGCCAAAGCGCCAGCCACAACCCGCCCGCCACCATCGCCGCGAACGCCGCGAACGGGATCGCGGCAAGTCGTGACACCGCCCCCGGCAGACTTGCCACCCACTCGGCGCACCGCACGGTGAGATCCACCCCGAGCCCCATGATCGCGAGCGGGCCAGCCTCGAGTCCGAACGGCATCAGTACCAGTGCCGCCAGAGCGGCCGGCATGACGACGACGTTGCAGAGCGGCGTCGCGATCAGGTTGGCGATCAGAGCCAGCTGCTGACTCTTGTGGAAATAGTAGAGCCCGAACGGCGCAACCGCGACGCTCGCGATCACGGTCGACGCCAGGATGCCCACGAAAAAGAGGCCGACCGTTGCACCGAGCCCAGCCCCGCGTTCCGGCCACCACGGCGGTCGGCCCGTGCGCCAGCGACGGAACGCCTCGTAGCATGCGACGAGCGCCACCACGGCAGCGAACGACATCTGGAAGCCGACGTCGTTGAGGCTCTCCGGCCACGCGAGCAGGATCAGCAGGGCCGACAGAGCGACGTTCCGCATCGCCAGCGCCGGTCGGTCGAGCAGCACCGCTATCAGCATGACAATGATCGTCACCGCCGAGCGAACGGTGGCGAATGCCCCGCCAGAGATGGCGAGGTAGCCGAGCGTTCCAAGGATGGCGGCCGCCGCCGCCCATTTCTTGATCGGGTAGCGGAGCGCGATTGAAGGAACGAGGGCCAGCAGAAAGCGCACGGCCACGAAGGCGGCGCCGCCCATGATCGCCATATGCAGCCCCGATATGGAGAGCATATGATAGAGCCCGCTGTCGCGAAACGCGGTGTTGGTCGCTTCCGAGATGCCGCCCCGCTCGCCGGTGATGAGCGCGTTGGCGATGGCGCCGGTCTGGCCGGACAGCACAGCGACGATGCGCGCGCCGATCGCCTGCCGAAGCTGTGCGATGTGGCCGTCGATGCCGAGGCTCCCCGTCTCGCCCGGCGCCAAAAGCTCCGCTCGCGACAAAGCGTACCCGATCCCTCCAAGCCGCTGAAAATAGACGCCGCGAGCGAAATCGTAGCCGCCGGGCAGCACCGGTCCGGCAGGAGGTGCGAGTTGAGCCTTGACGCGGATGCGGTCGCCGGCCCGCAGGGTGTGCACTGCGGGCGCGCCCGTCGCGACGGCGACGCCCATGGCGACCGCGCCCTCGCGCATCGTGCGCACGCGAACGCGGAAGGGCGTCGCTTCGGGCGTGAGACCCGAGATGCTTTCGACGCGGATCGTCAGCCGCTCGCCACGCGTGGCACGCGCCTCGACCAGCTCGACGACGCCGCGCACCTCCGCCGTACCGATCCGTCGCTCGAGAACGGGCGCTGCGACACGTTCCGTGCGGAGCTTGGCCAGCGCAAAGCCGAGGCACATTGCGGCAACCGAGAATGCCAGCGCCGCCGCCAGCCCGCCGCGCCGGCAAAGCAGCCAGACGAGACAGGCAAAGGGTAGCGGCGCCACGGCCCAAAGCACCGCCGGCTCCCAGGGCAGCCAAAAGTAGGCGGCGATGCCGAGGCCGAACGACACCGGGACCCAGTTGAACCACTGCGGCCGCTCCCGATCGAGCCAGTCCGACACGGCCGAGCGCCAGCTTCGTCGCGAAGCCAGGCGCACGCTGGCGCCCGCGTAGCGCCGACCGTCGGCCGCCGCCGCGACACCGCTGTCCGCCTCGGCGCCCGCCGCCACCCACGCCATCCGGGAGTTCGTCCTTTGTCGCCCCTCGCCCCTATGCTACATGCCCCGCGATCCCCAACCAACCGGACGCTGCTCCGATGACCGAGACAACGCCTCAAGGCGCCGGCAAGCCAGTCGCGCGCTTCGCACCCTCTCCGACCGGATACCTCCATATCGGCGGCGCGCGTACGGCACTGTTCAACTGGCTTTACGCCAGGCATACCGGCGGCCGCTTTCTCCTGCGCATCGAGGACACCGACCGCGAGCGCAACAACGCCGACGCGGTCGCGGCCATTCTCGACGGTCTGTCGTGGCTCGAGCTAGGCTGGGACGGGGAGCCGGTGTCGCAGTTCTCGCGCGCGCTTCGCCACAAGGCCGTAGCCGAGGAGCTGCTGGCGAGAGGCCGCGCCTATCGCTGCTATCTGACGGCCGGCGAGCTCGACGCCATGCGCAAGTCAGCCGAGGCCGAAAAGCGTCCGCTGACGATCCTTTCGCCCTGGCGCGATCGCGAGCCCTCCGAGGCACCCGCGGGCCAGCCGCCCGCCATCCGCCTCCGGGCGCCGCGCGAGGGCGAAACCGTCGTCGAGGATAGGGTTCAGGGACGCGTCGTGTTCCAGAACAAGGACCTCGACGACCTCATCATCCTGCGCTCCGACGGCTCGCCGACCTACAATCTCGCCGTCGTCGTCGACGATCACGACATGGGCGTCACCCACGTCATCCGCGGCGTCGACCACCTGACCAATGCCGGACGCCAGTCGCAGATCTACGAGGCCATGGGCTGGCCCGTGCCGGAGTTCGCGCATGTGCCGCTGATCCATGGACCGGACGGCGCCAAGCTGTCCAAGCGCCACGGCGCACTCGGCGTCGAGGCTTACCGCGCCATGGGCTACCTGCCAGCCGCATTGCGCAACTACCTTGTCCGCCTCGGCTGGAGCCACGGCAACGACGAGATCATTGCAACGGCGCAGCTCGTCGCATGGTTCGGCCTCGATGCCATCGGCAAGAGTCCAGCGCGGTTCGACTACGCAAAGCTCGCCGACCTCAACGGCCACTATATCCGCAACACGGCGGACGGCGAGCTGGTGCGCCGGATCGAGAACGTGCTCGCCGAGCTTCCCGCCGGCGCACGCATGCGGACCGAGCACGAGAAATCGCCTGACGCCGGCCTCGCGCCGCGCCTCGAGGCGCTCGTCGCAACGCTCGAGACCGGAGCCGACGGCAGACCCCGCTTCAGCGACACGCAGCGCTCGCAGCTCTTGGCCGCCATGCCCGGACTCAAGGACCGCGCCAAGACCCTGATCGAGATCCTCGACGGTGCCTTGTTCCTGTTCGCAACCCGCCCGCTCGAGCTCGACGAAAAAGCCAAGGCGCTGATCGACGTGCCGGCCAAGGCAGCGCTCGGCGCTCTGGCCGACCGTCTCGGCGCGATCGACGAGTGGCAGGCCGCGCCGCTCGAGGCGGCGGTCCGCGCCTATGCCGAGGCGTGCGGCGCCAAGCTCGGCAAGGTAGCACAGCCGCTTCGCGCCGCGCTCACCGGTCGCGCCGTCTCGCCGCCGGTGTTCGACGTCATGGCCGTGCTGGGCCGCGACGAGGCCCTGGGCCGACTGCGCGACCAGGCGCGCTGAGATATTGCTGCGGCGGATCATGCCGCACACAACGTTCTCAGATGCGGGCTCTGCGCGGGGCCGGCCTCGCACCAGCTCCGCGTGTCTTGGATCGGCCACGCAAGCTGCGCCGCCCCCCTTCCAACGCCATATTGCCGCAGGGTGCAATGTGGTCTACGACGAGCCAATCTGGGCTTCTGTGCAGTGCATCGACCGCGATGCAGCGCGAGATCCGCCGCGTAACGTACCGATTCCGCCCAGCGTCTCCTCTTGCAATCGCCACCGTGCAATCACCACGCCAAAGGAAACGGATCATGAACGTGCATGACAAGGACGCCGGCAAGCCGGGCAAACTTGCGACCATGTCGATCGACGGCAAGGACACGCAGATGCCCGTGCGGTCGGGCACCATCGGGCCGGACGTGATCGACGTCGGCAAGCTCTACGCGTCGACGGGCTGCTTTACTTATGACCCCGGCTTCACCTCGACGGCCAACTGCTCCTCGAAGATCACCTTCATCGACGGCGACAAGGGGCAACTCCTGCACCGAGGCTACCCGATCGACCAACTCGCGGAGCACTCGAACTTTCTTGAGGTCTGCTACCTGCTGCTGAACGGTGAGCTGCCGACCAGGGACCAGTTCCGCCAGTTCGACAGCACGATCACGCGCCACACCATGGTGCACGAGCAGATGACCCGGTTCTTTACCGGCTTCCGTCGCGACGCCCACCCCATGGCTGTGATGGTCGGCGTCGTCGGCGCCCTGTCGGCTTTCTACCATGACAGCACCGACATCAACGATCCCGAGCAGCGCAAGATCGCGGCGAACCGGATGATCGCCAAGATGCCGACCATCGCCTCGATGGCCTACAAATACTCGATCGGCCAGCCGTTCATCTATCCGCGCAACGACCTCGACTACACCTCGAATTTCCTGCAGATGTGCTTCGCCGTGCCGTGCGAGCCGTATGTGGTGAACCCGGTTCTGTCGAAGGCACTCGACCGCATTTTCATCCTGCATGCCGATCATGAGCAGAACGCGTCGACCTCGACCGTGCGGCTTGCCGGATCGTCGGGCGCCAACCCCTTCGCGTGCATCGCGGCAGGCATTGCGTGCCTTTGGGGCCCTGCCCACGGGGGCGCGAACGAGGCGGCTCTGACGATGCTGAAGGAGATCGGCACCGTCGACCGCATTCCCGAGTTCGTGAAGAAGGCCAAGGACAAGACCTCGGGCTTCCGCCTGATGGGCTTCGGTCACCGCGTCTACAAGAACTACGACCCGCGCGCCAAGGTGATGCAGAAGACCTGTCACGAGGTGCTCGGCACGCTGGGCCTCAAAGACGACCCGCTGCTGAAGGTCGCCATGGAGCTCGAGCGCATCGCGCTTCAGGACGAGTACTTCGTGGACAAGAAGCTCTATCCGAACATCGACTTCTATTCCGGCATCACGCTGCGCGCGTTGGGCTTCCCCGTGGATATGTTCACGGTGCTGTTCGCGGTGGCGCGTACCGTCGGCTGGATCGCCCAGTGGAAGGAGATGATCGAGGATCCCGAGCAGAGGATCGGCCGTCCGCGTCAGCTGTATATCGGCCCTGCACCTCGTGATTTCGTGCCGGTCGAGCAGCGCGGCTAGGCCTTCGGCCAGCACCGTCGCCAGGACAATCGGGCCGCCCTCTGCAAACGAGGCGGCCCGCATCCGTAGGTGGGCTCATGGATGTCGCCCGCGGGCGCAGGCTAATGGCCCGCGAAGGACGGGCGCACCGCAGGGACATTCGTTCCGGAAGGTTTATCGACGAAAGACGTTGGCCGCGGCGTCGAAGACGTGGCGGAAGGGTGATGCCAGCGGAATTTGGCCGCTACGACCGGGGGATGGTCACCGATAGCGGGCACTGACAGCCGCCGACGAGGTCAGGCGGCCCGATCTCAGAGACCTTTGCTCCGGCTCCCTCCGGCCGGCGGCCCTCCGGTCCACGCGCAGGTTCGCGCACCGCGGTTGGACGCCGTGCCGATCGTCTCTAGTGTTCCGTCTCAGACATTTGCTTCCCATTCCGGCTCGGTGCCGAGCAAATGTCTGAGACACGAGGAACACGAGCAACTCCATGATTCTAGTGTTGCTTGGTCACTGACGCTTGGCGGATCACCCGGCAGCACTCGGGAACCCAGCGTCGGTGACGCAACACGAGCGGCGGCAGCCGGCAGCGCCGGATGCATCAGCCCCGCGTCTCCCCGTCGCTACTCCGCAACGTGAGCTGGTAGCCGATCCCCCGCAGCGTCCGGATCTCGACGTCGTTGTGGTACAGCTTGCGCCGCAAGCGATAGACGTAGGTCTCGATGGCGGTGCTGCTGGCGTCGCTGTCCAGCGCGTAGATCAGCTCGGCCATCCGCTCCTTCGACACCACGCTCGATCGGCCCCGCATCAACAGGTGCAGGACGCTCCGCTCGCGAGGCGTAAGCCGCACCGGCTTGCCGTCGAGCCAGACGTCATGCGTGCCCGGGTGCACCCGGATCGGACCCAGCACGAGCTCCACGCCGGTCGCCCCCTCATCCACCTTCGGCGCACGCGCGACGAGACAGCCGACACGCAACCGCAGCTCGTCAGCGTCGATGGGCTTCAGCACGAACTCGTGGGCCCCCCGCTCGATGGCCGAGCGGATCCGCGGCATATCGGTTCTCGTGGAGCACACGAGAGCACGTAGCACGGGCCGCGAAAGCAGCATCTCGGAGACGAACTCGACCCGGTCGTCGCGCTCGTCCAGATCGGCGATGAGCAGGCGATGCACACCGCCCATGAGCACCATCTCGCGCGCCTCGTCCTCGGAGGAGGCGGCATCGAGCCCAACGGGGACCGATCCGAGCGCGATCGCGATCTGCGTCGACAATCGCGGACTGCTCGACAGCATTACCGCTCGCATCAAGGTCGGGCCCTCGCGCTTGTTCAGCGCCTCGCTTTCAACAGCTACTCCAATATAACGTCGACTCTGGGAATTTCATTACGCGATTGTTTTGCGCCGCATATACTCATTCAGCCCATTTCATCGAACTGTCATAATTTCTTTTTCTTGTATTCGTTTTTTGAAATCCAACGACCGCTTTTGCCGCCACTAAGGAAACACCGTCATCTTGGAGCATCGCCTTGATGCTGTAAGCGCATGACTCTTGGAAATTCGTGGGATTTCGCAATCGTCGCAAGACCCCGCGGCAGCAAACGGAGTGTCGAATCGGCCACGCGACCGCCAGCCTTTTGCGAGGTTAGCAGCGTACTATCGGTCTCGTAGGAAAACAAATCGCAGACGCGGCCGCATTCGTTGGCGGCTGATCGACTGAAATGCGGCCGCACGACTCTGGCGTACGCGACTCTGGCGTATCAGAAACAAGGGACTCGATCATGAAATTGCAAGTGTCATTCGCCGCTCTGCTCATCGGCGCAATCAGCCTCGCCGGCACGCCGGCACAAGCGGCCGACCTCGGCGGGGACTGCTGCGCGGACCTCGAGGAGCGCATCGCCGAGCTGGAGGCGACGACCGTCCGCAAGGGCAACCGCAAGGTCAAGCTCGAGATCTCGGGTTGGGTCAACACGGGCGTGCTGTTCTTCGACGACGGCGAGGAGTCGAACATCTACGTCGTCGATAACGCCCAAGACCGCTCTCGCTTGCGCTTCAGGGGCTCGGCCAAGATCACCGGCGACGTCGAGGCCGGCTACCTGATCGAGATCGGTTTCCGCACCGGCCGCAACGACCGCGTGACCGCGAACGACGACGAGGGTGGCGCCAGCGCCATCGACCTGCGTCACAGCGCTTGGTTCCTGAACAGCAAGACCTACGGCAAGGTTACGGTCGGTCAGACCTCGTCGGCCTCCGACGGCATCACGCAGATCAACCTCGCCGGCATCAACCACGCTTCCCGCTCGCAGGCCTTCGACTGGAACCAGAACTTCGGTATCCGCCGGTCGGACGGCACCCAGTCGGGCGTCACCTGGCGCAGCCTCGCCTACCGCGAGAACCCGGGCGAGGGCAACCGCCAGAACCTCGTGCGCTACGACACGCCGACGATCGTCGGCTTCACCGCCTCGGCGGCCTGGGGCGAGGACGACATCTGGGATGTGGGCCTCCGCTACGCCGGCGAGTTCCAGGGCTTCAAGCTCGCCGCTGGCATCGCCTACACGCAATGGACCGATACGGACACCAGCGCTAATACCGGCAACACCTGCACCAATCCGGGCGGGAACCCGTCGACGAACTCGCGCTGCGAGTCGCTGGGCCTCTCGGTGAGCTTGCTGCACGTCCAGACGGGTCTGTTCGGAAACTTCGCCTATGGCTACCATGAGGACGACCGTCGCGCCGGTGGCATCACGAACGTGGCTGCAAACCTCGTCGACGACCGCGATGAGTTCTACTGGTTCCAGGGCGGCATCCAGCAGAAGTGGCTGCCCGTCGGCAAGACCACCGTCTTCGGCGAGTATTATCGCGGCAACTTCGGCACATCCGGTGGCTCGGCGCTGAACGCGACCCTCGCCCCGGTTGTCGCCGGCGGCGGTGGTGCACTGATCTCGTCCGAGGTCGACATGTGGGGCTTCGGCATCAACCAGTCGATCGACGCGGCAGCCATGGATGTGTTCGTCGCCTATCGCAACTACGAGGCCGATCTGACCACCGTCAACGGCGCGGTCGGCGGCGTCGAGGACTTCCAGGCCGTTCTGACGGGCGCCATCATCCGCTTCTAAGGTGACAGCGCCGGTCGTGAGTTGACTAGGCGTACTGTTCCCCCTCCGAAAGCGGATCGCCTAGCTCTGGGGAAGCCACCTCTCTGCCGCGAGGTGGCTTCCCTGTTTTTTGCAACGATCTCAAATTGGATGGATTGCGGAACTTCGGGACTTCGGGGCAGGGCACCACTGGGTGCCTGCCCTTGTGCCTTGCCCACGTATCCCAGCGGGTCAGCCTAACCCCTCTGTCGATCGATCAAACCGAGCACGATCCCGGCTGCCGCTTCGCTTGGCGTGCCCTGCGCCAGACGCAACATCGGCGGCACACGCGCCAAGGCGCCGCGCTGGCGCTCGCGCTCGACGCTGTCCAAGTCGAGCAGCGGCCGCACAGCCTCGGCAAGGCGTTCGGGGGTGCACCCTTCCTGCAAGAACTCCGGATAGATGTTCTCGCCGGCCACGAGATTGGCGAGCACCACGGTCGGCACCTTGAGCAGGAACCGCAAGCTCGAGGCAACGCTGTCGACCTTATAGGCGACAACCGCCGGCGTTCCCGCAAGCGCCAGCTCGAGCGTCACCGTACCTGACGCGGCCAGCGCCGCCCGAGCGATCATGAAGGCGCGGAACTTGTCCTCCTCGCCCTCGATCAGCATGGGCTTCATGGCCCAGTCGGCGACACCCGCGCTGACGAGATCGCGAACCGACGCTACCGTCGGGATGATGATCTGAGGCGCGGGCTTATACGCCGCGAACATCCCGACCGCTGCGCCGAACGGCCCGAGCAACCGCGATACCTCCGAGGGCCGGCTTCCCGGCAGAACGACGAGCACCGGGCGCGCCGCGTCGAGCCCGAGTCGCCGCGCCAGAGGCTCAGGGTCGAGGGACGACATCCATTCCAACCGCTCGATCAGCGGATGGCCGACGTAGCTGCACTCTGGCCCGCCCAGACGGCGATGCGCCTCGGGCTCGAACGGCAGCAGTGCCAGGACATGATCGACGTAGGGCCTCATCTTGCGGGCGCGGCCCGGCCGCCACGCCCATACGGTCGGCGACACGTAGTC
This sequence comes from uncultured Hyphomicrobium sp., assembly GCA_964471635.1. Taxonomy (GTDB): domain Bacteria; phylum Pseudomonadota; class Alphaproteobacteria; order Rhizobiales; family Hyphomicrobiaceae; genus JAKAML01. The sequence continues at coordinate 93,785 of CAYYGO010000005.1, read as the reverse complement.
GATGATGGGAATGTCCGGCACGCGCCGGCGGATGCGTTTGGCAATCGGATGCGTGAATTCCGGGCTATCGATAATGACGACGGCATCGGGACGCGCGGCCACCGCCGCATCGACCGTCTCATAGACACGCCGCACGATGCGCGGCAGTCGCTTCAGGATTGCGAGAGGTCCCATCACCGCGACGTCGTGCATCGGGAAGAGCGAGGCTAGTCCCTCGCTCTCCATTGCCTCGCCGCCGACACCGGCGAAAACCGCGCTCCCGCCGGTCGACGCCTTTATCGCCGCCATGAGTTTCGCACCGAGCGCATCGCCCGAATGCTCACCCGCCACGAGAAACAGCCGTGGCGACCGCGGCACGCCGCTCGCTCCGGCGCCGCCTTGCGCGTCGCCATGTCCGGCCGCCTCAGCCATCAGCGCCCCCTCCGCTGCCGTGGGCCGCCGTCGCGAGGAACAGGCCGCAACGCTCCGCAGCCCCCTGCGCTTCCGAGAGCGACGGCTTAGCGCGCCCCGGCGGCATGACGATGACGAGCCCCTCGAGACCGGCGGCGGCCGCCGCCTCGACGACAGGCGGTCCGAGTTCGACACCGGACTGCAGCACGGCGACGCCGCGGCGGCGCGAGCGGCCGCCGCCCCATTGCCTGAGATCGGCCGCGCGGCGGATCAAGCCGAGGCTACCCTCGCCTGCCTCTATCGCGAGCACGTGACGGCGCACCACGACGACCGCCAATGCGATGCCCTCGCCCGCCAGGGCGCCGATGACGGTCATGCCGCGGCGGGCGTCGGCTGCCGCACTGGCGGTAGGACGTGTGCGACCGGCGGCGATCAGCGGGGACAGCTCGGAAGCATCGCGGGACCGCGCGTCGCGGCAGCGCCCCAGCACGGCACCTTCGATCCCGACCACGAACAGGCGCAGCGCGTCGGCCCGCAGGACCAGTTCGCGGCGCTCGGCAGCGACCGTATGGCCAGCCAGCACCGCGATGCCCGCGAGCCCGGCCTCCGCCGCACGCCGCACGGTCTCCGGCCCGATCGCGGGCAGGTCAATCCGCAGCTCCTGTCCAGGCTTGGGCCGCTTCACCAGCACTCCGTGCGGGCTCGCTCTCGCAGGCGCGCGCCCGGACCGATGCCGGAGCTCGGCAACGCGCGCGAGCATCCGGTCGGTGCCCTCGACGCCCTCGATCGCCTCGAGCCGGCCGTCCGCCACCACGACCGCCTGGCCGATGTCGAGCGCACCGAGCCGTTCGACGAGCGCCATGCCGGCGGTGATGTCGTGCATGTCTTCCGCCCGAGGCGCGGCTGCGCCGATCGCGCCCGCCCCGACGATGAGCTCGGGAGCCACATCGCGGATGCCGGCAACGCGAAAGCCGCGGCCCTCGAAAAAGCCGATGACCTCCCGCAGCACCGCGTCGTCGCCGCCCGCGCGCACCATGCGCCAGACCGCGGGCAGCGCCCTGACGAGCCCGAGGTCGGGCGTTATGCGGCCTAGATCGGGTCGCGACACGCGCCCGACGATCAGGATGTCGGTGGTCCCGCTGTCTCGGAACAGCTCCAGCATCCGGCCGATCTGGCCCCAGTTGGCCGTCGCATGCGCGTAGGCGGAAAAGGCGCCCGGCTCCGCCTCGCCGTCGATCGCGACGACGAACACCGGTACGCGGCGTGCGCTCAACCGCTCGGCGATCTCGATCGGGATGGCACCGCCCCCCGCGAGCAGGCCGATGCGGCGAGCGGGCGCGGTGGCCGGCATCTGGCCTCAGGCCTCGGCTGTATCGCGCGGCGTGCAGAGCGATCGTTTTCCGCCGGCGCGGATGAAGTCGAGGATCTCGGCAACGATGACGTGGCCCTTGAAGCCAACGGCCACGTCCTCGGCGCGCTCCAGGAGCGTGCCCTCGGCGGCAAAGAGCAGGCGATAGGCGCGCCTCAAATCGTGGATGTCCTGCCGGGAAAAGCCGCGCCGCTGTAGGCCGACGATGTTGAGCCCGGACAGATAGGCGCGGTTGCCAAGTGCCATGCCATAGGGAATGAGATCGTTCTCGAGCCCGCTCATGCCCCCGAGGAATGCATGCGGGCCGATGCGGGCGAACTGGATGACGGCGGCACCACCCCCGAGGATGGCGTAGTCGCCGACCGTACAGTGCCCGGCGAGCATGACGTTATTCGAGAAAATGACGTTGTTGCCGACCCGGCAATCGTGGCCCACGTGGCTGTTGGCGAGGAATGCGCAGTGGTTGCCGACAGCGGTCGTCATGCCCCCGCCCTCGGTCCCCGGATTCATGGTCACGCCTTCGCGGATCAGGCAGTCGGCGCCCACCGTCAACGTCGACGGCTCGCCCTTGAACTTGAGATCTTGGGGCTGGTGGCCGATGGAGGCGAAGGGAAAGATGCGGGTCCGGGCCCCGACGGTCGTGCGGCCGTGGACCACCGCGTGGCTCACGAGCTCGACACCGTCGCCCAAAGTCACGTCGGCACCGACGATGCAATAGGGCCCGATCTTCACTCCGCTGCCGAGCGTCGCGCCGTGCTCGACGATCGCCGAGGGGTGAACGGAATTGTCAGCCATTCTTGCTCGCAAAAGCCCGTGCTTCCGCGGTGTCCGCCAGCATGGCGCTGATCTCGGCCTCGGCCACGACCTGGCCGCTCACCCGCGCTTCTCCGGCAAAGCGCCAGACCCGCCCGCGATTGCGGATCTTTCGGACATGATAGTGCAGCTGATCGCCGGGCAGAACAGGTTTGCGGAACTTGGCCTTGTCGATCCCCATGAAATAGACGAGCTCGGCGACGTAGTTCTCGCCGAGGCTGTGCACGCACAATGCGCCCGCGGTCTGTGCGAGCCCCTCGATGATGAGCACGCCGGGCATCACCGGATACTGGGGGAAATGACCCTGGAAGAACGGCTCGTTGATGGTCACGTTCTTGACGCCGACGCAGCTCTCGTCGCCGTCCATGTCGTACATCCGGTCGACAAGCAGAAATGGATAGCGGTGTGGCAGCAGTTTCATGACCCGCGCGATGTCGGCAGTGGCAAGTCCCGGCTTCGCGTTCTGGTCGTCCATGTCCTTCATCCCATGCACCATGCCCGGCACGTCGCATCTATCGCTGCGCGCCACCTCAATCGTCCCCTTGGCCGCCGGCCGCCGAACGGCCGGCCAGACGCGTCAGCGCAGCGATCTCGCGTGCCCACTGGCGTAGCGGACGGGCCGGCGTGCCGCCCATCCGCGCGCCCTGCGGCACGTCGTCCTTGACGTGCGATGCGCCGGCGATCTGTGCGCCGGCGCCGACCCTTATGTGACCGACAAGGCCGGCCTGGCCGCCCATCACGACAAAATCGCCGAGTTCGGACGATCCCGATATCCCGACCTGGGCGACGATCACGCAATGACGCCCCATGATCACGTTGTGCCCGATCTGCACGAGATTATCAATTTTCGTGCCTTCACCAATGATCGTATCCTTAAGCGCACCGCGGTCTATGGTTGCATTGGCGCCGATCTCCACGTCGTCCTGAATGATGACGCGCCCGATCTGCGGGACTTTCAAGTGACCCTCCCGGCCCATGGCAAAGCCAAAGCCATCCTGGCCGATGCGGACTCCGGGATGCACGATGACCCGGTCGCCGACCAGACTGTGAACAATCGTCGCCTGAGGTCCGACGAACGTGCCGCGGCCGATCGTGACACGATACCCAATGACCGCCCCCGCCGAGATCCGGCTGTCGCGACCGATCCGCGCCTCGGGGCCGATCAGCGCACCGGGCTCGATCACGGCGCCTGCCTCGATCTCGGCGGACGGGTGCACGGCGACCGTGCTGCCCTCGAGCACCCGCGACCAGGAGCCGCGCGGATAGAACAAGTGCAGCGCCTGTGCAAAACCCCGGTAGGGTGCTCGCGTCGGCAACACGGCCGTGCTCGCGGGTACATGCTCTGCAAATGCCGGCTGGATGAGGCACGCGCCGGCACGCGTTCCAGCAAGTTGCGGCGCATACTTGCGATTGTCGAGAAACGTCACATCGGTCGGACCCGCCTCGTGCAGTGGCCGGACGTCGGAGATCGGGCGCTTCGGATCGGCTCCAGCCGCAATCTCCGCTCCGGTTGCCTTCGCGACCTCCGAGAGCGGGAACGGCCCTGCACGATCGAAGAAGCCAGGATGTTCCATCGGTGAGTTTGTCCTTCAGCCCCAAAGCAAACGCGCCCGAACTGGCGGGCGCGTTCGCGAAGGTCGAGGGGAACGACACGCAGCGCGCGCACGGAGCGCGCGCACGACGCGCGCCGCTCGCCGGACCCCAGCCCGCAGGCAGACGGAGCGGGGAAGCCGACCCGCGACATCCCCGACACGACATCTGTGTCAGACCGGAACGGCGACCTACCGGCACTGCCGCCACCCAGCCGCCAGGCGCTCGTCCAACTCAGAACTTGGTCGACGCGCCGAACCGGAAGCGCTGCTCCTCGTCGTAGCGCTCCTTAGACAGCGGGATCGCATAGTCGAGACGCAGCGGACCGACAGGCGAGTTCCACAAGATAGAGGCACCCACCGCGGAGCGGATCGACGCGTCGTCCTGGAAGTTCGCTGCGGAAATCAAATCCTGCGCCCGCTTGTTGCCGAACACCGAGCCGGCATCCGCGAATACCGCGCCGCTCATGCCCAGATCGTCGGGAATGAGAGGCAGGGGGAAGCGCACCTCGGCGGTCGCGGCCCAGAACGTCTGGCCACCGAGCGCGTCACCCGTCTCGCGGTCGCGCGGACCGAGGCCCGACCGCTCGAAGCCACGGACCGTCTCGCCGCCCTTGAAGAAGAGGTCGAGCAGCCGGACATCTTCGCCGCCCCAACCCTCGATATGACCGGCGACGGCACGACCGACAAACGTGATCTTGTCGGTGATCGGATAGTAGGCGCGACCCTCGCCCTGAACCCTGACGTAGTTCACATCGCCGCCGAGCCCAGCCAGATCGCTCGAAAGCTGCAGGTAGTAGCCACGCGTCGGGTTACGCGGATGATTGCGCTGATCGTAGGTCAGCGAGGTGCCAAGCGCCGAGGTCCAGTAGCTCGAGTCGCGGCAGTTAGCTGGAGTGTTCACGGCCGGAGCAGGATCGCCACACGCGTCCTTGATCGCAATCGACGCACTGTCCTCGACGTCGAAGATCTCGTCGCGCGACAAGGTGTAGCTGGTCTGCACCCACAAGTTCTCGCTCAACGGGAAGCCGAGGCGGAGTGCGCCTCCAGACTTGCGGCTTTTGAAGCCCGACTGCCTAGTCTGGTCAGTCTCCTTGTGGAACAGATCGAAGCCCGCCGACAGGTTCCGGTCGAGGAACCGCGGCTCCGTAAAGGACAGATCGATCTGATAGCGCTCGAGCGAGCCGGCGAGCTTGAGCCGCAGGAACTGACCATTGCCGAGCAGGTTGCGCTCGGTGATGCTGATGTCGCCGATAACGCCCTCGGATGTCGAGTAGCCGGCACCGAAGGACAACTCGCCGGTCGACTGCTCAACAACCTCGACGTCGAGCGTGACGCGATCGCTGGCGCTGCCGGGCCGACGCTTGACCTCGGCCGTCTTGAAGAGCCCGAGTGCCTGGAGCCGCTTCTTGGCGCGGTCGACAAGCGCGGGATTGTAGGCATCGCCCTCGGCGAGCCGGAACTCGCGGCGGATAACGTGATCCTTGGTGCGAACGTTACCGATGACGTTGATGCGCTCGATGTAGACGCGCGGCCCCTCGTCTATGGCATACACGATGGCGATGGTACGGCTGCCGGCATCTGGCGAGGCACGCGGCCGCACGCGAGCGAACGCGTAACCCTGCTCGGCAACGATCAGCGTGAGCTTCTCGACCGATTTATCGATGTCCGAGCCATTATACAATGCGCCCGGAGTGGTCAGGACCTCGCCGTTGAGGCGACCGGTCTCGAGCGAGGGCAGCGAGCTTTCAATAGTGACCGCACCAAAGGTGTAGAGTTCACCCTCCTCGATGCTGAAGGTGATGAAAAAGCCTGTGCCGTCGCGATCGAGCTCGGCATTTGCCGACACGACGCGGGCGTCCGCGTAGCCGTTTTTCAAGTAGTACTGACGCAGCAGCTCACGGTCGAGCGACAAGCGATCAGGATCGTAGACGCTGGTCCCCTTGAGGAAGTCGAACCAGCCGGTCTGCGTAGTCGATACGATGTCGCGCAACTGGCTGTCCGAGAACGCGCGGTTGCCGATGAAGTTAATACCCTTCACCTTGGTGGCGCCACCCTCGGCGATCTCGAACACCAAGTTCACGCGGTTCTGCTCGAGCTCGATGATCTTGGGCTCGACCGTCGCAGCAAAGCGGCCCTGTCGACGATAGACGTCGAGAATGCGCTGCACATCCGCCTGCGCGCGGGCGCGGGTGAAGACGGAGCGCGGCTTGAGCTGGACTTCTGTCTGCAGCGTGGCCGTGTCGACCTCGCTGTTGCCCTCGAACGCGACCTGATTGATGACCGGGTTCTCGACCACCGTGACGACGGCGGCGGCGCCCTGCTGGGAGATGCTCACGTCGGCGAACAGCCCGGTCGAGAACAGCGCCTTGATCGAGCGGTCGACCTTACCGGCGTCGTAGGCGTCGCCAACCGAGAATTGAAGATAGGAGCGCACGGTTTCCGGCTCGACGCGGCGGTTACCCACGACGCGGATCTCACGGACCGTTCCACCCTGTGCTTGGGCTGACGCAGGCGCCAGAACGGCTCCCACGTAGAGGCCTGTGGGCGCGAGCACCGCCAGCCACAGGAGCAGAGCGAGCCCCCTCACCGCCATCATCCGAATATTCGGCATTCGCGGATCTGCCCTCATTTGCCGATCCCCCTTAACCCGCTACGCCTGATCGGCACCCGGCGCAGCGACTTTACGCACCTCATCGATGCGTCACGTCCGGCAGATCACGCCCAACCCGTCTCTTCCGATGTCGAGGCCGTTGAGCGCACTCGACCAGCGGACGGCTGCGGGCGTGAACCCCCATTCTCCAGACACCTGTTTTTAACGATTCAGCCCCGCGAGAGGAAGTGGCAAGAATACGTCACCGCCCCTGATTCGACGGGCGATTCGGCTAGCCCATCCAAGACAGCCAGCGCTTCAAAATAGGCAGATCGTTCATCGTTGCGAACACCATCAGTCCGAGCACGACAGCGAGGCCAATTCGGAACCCGATTTCCTGGCTTCTCTCGCTGAGCGGGCGGCGCCGGATAGCCTCAATTGCGTAGAACATAAGGTGACCACCGTCCAGCAACGGGATCGGGAACAGGTTGATCAAGCCGATGCTGACCGATATCACCGCGATCAGGTGCAGCATGGGCTCGACCCCAATCTTGGCGAGCTGACCGCTCACCTCCGCGATGCGGATCGGCCCACCGAGCTGATCGGCCTTTTGCTTACCGAGGATCACGTCGGACAGGTAGCCGAGCGTACTTGTCACGATGAAGTTGATCTCGGACACGGCCAGCGAGCCCGCCTCCAGAAGGCCCACGCTGCGCGCGGTGAACTCCTGCGGGGTCCGGACGCCGCGAATGCCGATCACGACGGTGCGGGTCAGCCCGGTCGTGTCGCCGGGCTCCTGGCGGACCTCGGGTTGGGCCTCCAGCTTGATCTTCTTGCCATCGCGCGCCACTGCGAACACCAGCGTGCGGCCGGGGCTCGTGCCGACGATCCGGCGCAGTTCCTGGAAGCTCGAGATCGACTGGCCGTCGATGGCTTCGACGACGTCGCCAACCTGGAATCCGGCGCGAGCAGCCGGCGTGCCAGGCAGCACCTCGTCGACGCGCGCCTCCATCATACGCACCCCGAGCCAGAGGTGCATGGATGCGAGAATAACGAGTGCCAACAGGAAGTTAGCTACAGGCCCGGCGATCACGACCGCCGCCCGCTGCCAGACCGCCTTGTTCTGAAACGCGCCTTCCCGCTCGGCAGGCGACATGCGATCCAGGGCCTCCCGCGAAGGTGCGCTGGCGGCATTCTCGTCGTCCATGAACTTCACATAGCCGCCGAGCGGGATCCATGCGAGGCGCCAGCGGGTGCCGTGGCGATCGTTGAAGCCGGCGATCTCAGGCCCGAAGCCGATCGAGAACGCCTGCACCGTCACGCCGCACCAGCGGGCGACGAGGAAATGGCCGAGCTCGTGGAAGAAGACGACGACGGTTAGCACGAACAGGAAAGCGAGCGGGAACGACAGATAGCTCCACAACGTCTCAAGCATCGCCGATGGCCCGATCCTGTTTCTGAGAGACTCACGAAACTTCTATCGCGAACGCGGTCCATTGGCTACCGACGGTGCGTCCCATCGTTACAATCTAGAGCTGTAAACAGGCCAATGCCCTCGCGGCGCGGTCCGTGGCCAGCACGTCCGCAAGCGTCACCTGGGGACCGATCAGCCCCTCGCGCTCCGCCACCTCGAGCGTCCGCTCGACCGTGCGCGCGATGTCGAGGAACCCGATCTTGCGGGCGAGAAACGCACCAACGGCGATCTCATTGGCCGCGTTGAGCACTGCGGGGGCCGAGCCACCGCGCTGCAACACCGCCTCGGCCAGCCGCAGTGCCGGGAAGCGGACCGGATCGGCGGCCTCGAACGTCAGCGCGCCGAGCTTGACGAGGTCGAGCCGCTCGACCGGGGCATGCATTCGCGCCGGCCAGGCCAGCGACAACGAAATCGGCGTGCGCATGTCGGGACAGGCGAGTTGTGCGAGCACGGAGCCATCGCGGTAGGTGACGAGGCAATGGACGATCGACTGCGGGTGAACGATGGCGCCGAGCTGATGCGCCTCGACCGGGAACAGGTGGAAGGCCTCGATCAGCTCGAGCCCCTTGTTCATGAGCGTCGCGGAATCGACGGTGATCTTGGCACCCATCGACCAGTTGGGATGCTTCAGCGCCTCTTCCGGCCGCGCCGCAGCCAGCCGCTCGATCGGCCAGTCGCGGAACGGGCCGCCGGAGGCGGTCAGCACGATCCGCTCGATGCTTTCGGGCGCTGCCCCGGCCAGCGCCTGGAACGCCGCAGAATGCTCGCTGTCGACGGGCAACAGCTCGGCGCCATGACGCGCCACCTCCGCCATGAACACCTCGCCGGCGGATACCAGGCACTCCTTGTTGGCCAGGGCCACGCGCCGTCCCTGCCGAGCGGCCGCAAACGTCGGTTCGATACCGGCCGCGCCGATAATGGCCGCCATGACGCAGTCCGCAGGCTCGGCGGCAGCCTCGACCAGGGCCGCGGCCCCGGCGGCAACGCGTATTCCCGATCCCGACAGCGCATCCTTGAGGGCGCCGAAACACGCCTCGTTGCCAATGACCGCTAGACGAGCGCCATGACGCCGGGCGAGTTCGGCAAGCTTCACGGCATTGGTCTGCGCGGTGAGCGCTGTGATTTCGAAGCGGTCGGGATGGCGCGACACGAGGTCGAGCGTGCTCGCCCCGATCGAGCCGGTCGCGCCGAGCACGCTGATGCGCCTTGGACCGCCCCGTCTGGCGGCTCCGTCGTCCGTGCCTTCGGCCTCTCGCCGCTCTCCGCCCGCCGCAATGCCCATGGTCAAGTGCCGAGCAGCAAGGCGCGCGCCGGGTGGCGGGGATCGATCATGAGCGCCAGCACGCCGGCCGCAGCAGCCGCCGTAACCAGACCATCCATACGATCCATGAAGCCACCGTGCCCCGGTATGAGACTGCTCGTGTCCTTGACCTTGAACAACCGCTTCAGCGCACTCTCGCCGAGGTCGCCGGCCTGCGCGACAAGACCGCAGCACGCGCCGAGCACCAGGAACCACGACAACGAGGTTCCCGGAACGGCAGCGGAGAACAGGGCTGCCGCCAGCATGCTGGCTGCGATTCCGCCGAGTAGACCGGCCCAGGTCTTGTTGGGCGACACGCTCGGCCATAGCTTCGGGCCGCCGAAATGCCGGCCGGCGAAGAACGCCGCCGTATCGGTTGCGGCGACGCAGCCGATCAGCATCATCACCGCCCAGAAACCGTAGGGCTCGTCGCCGCGCAGCCACACCAGCGACAGCGACGGAAGCCCGACGTAGAACACGCCGTGCGCCGACAGCGTCGAACGCCGGCCGAGCTCCAGCGCCACGATCACCACCGAGCCCACCGCCAGAACAGCCAGCGCAAGAGCCGGTAGGCCGACGAGTGCCAAAAGGATTGCCAGCACGACCGCGCCCGCGTGGACGACGAACGGCGTGTCGATCTCGGCATTCCGGATCAGCCTGCCCCACTCCCAGCTCATGAGCAGCGCGATGGCAGTAACGAGCAGGGCGAACGGTTGCTGACCCGACAGAAGGATCAGCATTGCCACCAGTGCCAGCATGGCGCCGGCCATCGCCCGCTTCTTGAGATCACGCCAAGGCATTGGCACTCTGCTCTCGGGCTGTGGCTCCGCCTGCTCAAGCATCGCGGCGCCTCATCATGCCCTCGATCGCTGACCGAGCCCACCGAACCGGCGATCACGGGCCCGGAAGGCCACGATCGCCTGCTCGAGCTCGGTACGGCCGAAGTCCGGCCAATAGACGTTGAGGAACACGAACTCGGTATAGGCCGATTGCCACAACAGGAAGTTCGACAGCCGCATCTCGCCGCTCGTGCGGACCAGGAGGTCGGGGTCGGGGAATCCGGCAGTGTCGAGCGCGCGCCCGAGCGTCTCGCTGTCGATCTCGTGCGGCTCGAGCCGGCCCGCCGCAACCTCGACGGCAAGCCGCCGCGCGGCTTTCGCGATCTCGTTGCGAGAGCCGTAGTTGAACGCGATGATGAGATCGAGCGTATCGTTGCCCGCAGTGATGTCGCGCGCCTCGTCGATCAGCGCCAAGAGCTCGTTGTCGACGTGGGTGCGCTCCCCGATCACGGAGATCCGCACGCCGTTCCTGTGCAGCTCGGCGAGATCCCGGCGAATGAAGCGCTTCATGAGGCCCATGAGGTCGTCGACCTCCTCGGGCGGGCGCGACCAGTTCTCCGACGAGAAGCTGTAGATCGTCAGAAAGCGGATGCCGAGCTCGATGCACGCGCTGACGGTGCGTCGGACCGCCTCGACACCCTGACGGTGCCCGAGTGCGCGCGGCAGCCCGCGCTCCGCTGCCCAGCGTCCGTTCCCGTCCATGATGATAGCGACGTGACGCGGCGTACGCGGCTCGCCCTCGCGCAGCTCGCCCTCGCGCCGCTCGCCGTCGCGCCGCTCGACTGGCCTCGTCTGATGTTTTGTCGTGTCGGTCAAGGGCTCAGGCGCTCTCTCGTTCAGGGCCGCTCGTTCAGGGCCTCTCGTCAGCCACGCGGCCCCTCACACCTTCTGGATCTCCGCCTCCTTGGCGGTCAGCGTCTGGTCGATCTCCTTGATGAGCCGGTCGGTCAGCTCCTGCACCTTGGCCGACCCCTTGTGGTGATCGTCCTGGCTCATCTTCCCGTCCTTCTCGAGCTTTTTAAGGAGTTCCATGCCTTCGCGGCGGACGTTGCGGACCGACACGCGCGTGTGCTCGGCGTACTTGTGGGCGAGCTTCACCAGCTCATTCCGGCGATCTGCGGTCAGCGCCGGGATCGGCAGGCGAAGGTTCTGCCCGTCCATGATCGGATTGAGGCCGAGGTTGGCCTCGCGGATCGCCTTGTCGACCGCGCCGACGTTGCTGCGGTCCCACACCTGTACGGAAATCATGCGCGGCTCGGGCACCGAGACGGTTGCCACCTGATTGAGCGGCATGCGCGAGCCGTAGACGGTAACCTGCACGGGATCAAGCAGATGAGCGCTGGCGCGCCCCGTTCGCAGCCCGCCCAGCTCGCGCTTGAGCGCCTCGATGGCCGCGCGCATCCGCTTCTCGATTTCTCCGATATCGAAGCTCGTCAGTGACATAGTCGCTCCCCGCAACGGGTCCGGTGCCGCCGCCGACACGGCACGCCAAAATAATGTCGTCCTGCGGCCCGTGCGCCCACACTGGCGAGAGTGTGTGTCCACGGCTGGCCACAGGGCCGCTAACCTTCGATGACGGTGGCGCGCGCCGTTCCACGCAAGACTTTGAGCAGGTTACCCGGCTCCTCGATCGAGAACACAATTACCGGAAGTCGGTTGTCGCGAGCAAGGGCGATCGCGGCGCCGTCCATGACCTGAAGGTTGCGGGCCAGCACGTCCGAGTGGCTGAGGCGGTCGAAACGCTCGGCGCCAGGGTTTTTCTTCGGATCGGCGGCGTAGACGCCGTCGACCTGTGTTGCCTTGCCAACCGCATCGCAATGCATCTCGACGGCGCGCAGCGTGGCCGCCGTGTCGGTGGTAAAGAACGGGTTCCCCGTTCCCGCCGCGAACACCACGATCCGGCCCTTGGACATATGATCCAATGCTTTGGAGCGAATGTAGGATTCGCAAACCGTCGGCATCGGAATAGCCGACATCACTCTCGACGGCGCCGCATGCCGCTCGAGTGCGTTCTGGAAGGCCAGCGCGTTCATGACCGTGGCCAGCATGCCCATGTAGTCGCCGGTCGCCCGGTCCATGCCTTTCGCCGCACCCTGCAGCCCACGGAATATGTTGCCGCCGCCCACCACCACCGCGATCTCGGCGCCGGCACGCTGGGCCTCGGCGACGTCGGCGGCGAGACGGTCGGCCACCGGCATGTCGATACCGTAGCCGGCCTGTCCCATCAGCGCCTCGCCCGACAGCTTCAAGAGGAAGCGTTTGTAGACGAGGCCCTCTGCCCGTGCCCGCTCCGCCATCTGATCCTCCGCATGTGTCCAAACGCCACGGCGCGTGCCATGGAAAGGCGGCCCGAAGCAAACTCCGGGCCGCCCTGATATCGCACGAGTCTTCGCTCACGCCAGCGCGGGTTTGCCGCGCCGCTCCGCTTCGTCGCGACGCCTAAGCCTTCTTGCTCTCGGCCACGGTCTTTGCGACCTCGGCGGCGAAGTCCTCTTCCTTCTTCTCGATGCCCTCGCCGAGCGTGTAGCGCACAAAGCCCTTGAGAACGATCGGGCCGCCGACCTTGCCCTCTGATTCTTTCAGCACCTGCGCGACGCTCTTCGAGCCGTCGTGAATGTAGACTTGATCGATCAGACAATTGTCCTTGGCGAACGTCTTGAGGCTCGATTGGAAGATCTTCTCCAGCACCTCGGGCTTCTTGCCCTGATTCTTGTCGGCGAGAATCGCCTTCTCCCGCTCGATCATCGCCGCCGGCACGCCTGCGAGATCGAGGGCCACCGGATTCGTGGCCGCCACGTGCATGGCGATCATGCGGCCGAGTGCAGCGAGCTCATCGGTGTTGTTGCCGGTGCTCTCCAGCCCGACCAGGACGCCGATCTTGCCGAGACCGGGCTTGACCTGGTTGTGCACGTAGCTGGCAACAGAGCCCGACTTGACCTCGATCGCTGCCGTGCGGCGCACGGACATGTTCTCTCCGATCGTCGCAACTGCCTCCTTGACGTGCTCTTCGACCGAGATCTTCGCGCCGGGAAACGGCATCGCAAGCAGCTTCGCAACGTCGCCGGCGGCCTTGGGCGCGATCGATGCGATGGACGCCACCATGGCCTGGAACTGCTCGTTGCGGGCCACGAAATCGGTCTCCGAATTGACCTCGACGACGGCGCCCGCGGTGCCGGCGACCGAGATGCCGATGAGGCCCTCTGCCGCAACGCGGTCGGCCTTCTTCGCGGCCTTCGAGAGACCCTTCTTGCGCAGCCAGTCGATCGCCGCCTCGACGTCGCCGCCCGACTCGCTCAGCGCCGTCTTGCAGTCCATCATGCCGGCGCCGGTGCGGTCGCGCAGCTCCTTCACCATCGAAGCGGAAATCGTCATGGCTTGATCCATCTGTTGGCAGGCGACTTGGAGCTACGCCTGCTCGGTGTATGAAATGTGACGCCCGGCCATCCACAAGGTGACGGCCGGGTCAAGTCGCACTCGGTCGTGGCACGCCGAAGAGGGCCGGTTGAGGCTTAGCCTCAGGCGGCTGCAGCCTCGACCAGCTTGCGCGACTGGCCGACCCAGTCGTCGCGCTGAACCTGGCCCTTGAGCCTCAGCAGGCGGTCGAGCGCCTGCGCGTGATCGGCGTCGAGGTCCGCGATCTGCCAGAAGTGGTAGACGCCGGCGTCGTTGAGCCGCTGCTCGAGCTTCGGCGACACGCCGGTGATGCGCTTCAGGTCGTCGGCCTCGCCGCGCGGCGCCTCGATGCCCTTGAAAACTGCGGCCGGGAGCTGCTCGGCAGGTGGAGCGTCCGCGGCACCGATGTCGACGCCCGAGGCGACCTGGCTGCGCTCGATGCCGTCGATGGCGGCGCGTGCGACGAGATCGCAATAGAGCGTCAAGGCGCGGCCCGCGTCGTCGTTGCCGGGGACCGGGAAGTCGATGCCGTCGGGATCGCAATTGGTGTCGACGATGGCCACGATCGGAATGCCGAGCTTCTTGGCTTCCTGGATCGCGATCTGCTCCTTGTTGGTGTCGATGACGAACAGCAGGTCGGGCGTGCCGCCCATATCCTTGATGCCGCCCAGCGCCTGGTTCAGCTTGTCGCGGTCACGCTGAATGGTCAGGATCTCTTTCTTTAGGCGGCCCTGGGGATCGGCGAGGATCTCGTCCATCTGGCGAAGCCGCCGGATCGATTGCGACACCGTCTTCCAGTTGGTCAGCGTGCCGCCGAGCCAGCGATGGTTCATGTAGTACTGCGCCGAGCGCTTGGCGGCCTCGGCGATCGCCTCGGATGCCTGACGCTTGGTCGCCACGAACAGCACGCGCCCGCCGCCGGCGACGGTGTCCGAGACCTTGACCAGCGCCTGATGCAGCAGCGGCACCGTCTGCGTGAGATCGAGGATGTGGATGTTATTGCGCGAGCCATAGATGAACGGCTGCATCTTCGGGTTCCAGCGGTGGGCCTGGTGGCCGAAGTGAACGCCAGCTTCCAATAGCTGACGCATGTTGAAGGCGGGAAGCGCCATCGTCGGGTCGTCCTCTTTTCCGGTTGAACCTCCGCGAACCAGAGAAGACCGTGCGCTTCCGAGGAAGGTTGCAGGTCCACCGGAGCGACGGGCCGGGGCTTTCAATCCGGCATGCCGCATGGGTCCGCGTGTGGGATGAGCGGCTTATGGCCGAACTTGGCGTCAATGGCAAGCGCAGCGGCTGCAAACATGCCATACGGGTGCCTGCATTCGCGGTCTCTGTCAGACCTCTTGGCGCCCTATGGCGCCGAGCAAGCGCGGGAGTTACCCGATTGCCGAGATCCATCCGCCCTCCGCCGCCGAACGTCCGCGCTCGTACCGTCTGTGAACGGCAGCGGCCGGCCCGACGCGGACTTGTAGTGGTCCTCATCGCCGTCGCCGGGGCGGCTGCGCCGGGCACGCTCGCCGCAACCGATTACTGTGTCACCTGCCAGGCTCCTGCTGCGACTTACGTCTGCGCAGTCGATGAAAACGTCGCCGCCGGAGCCTCGCTCGGCGGGGCGCTGCTCGGCAATCAGATGCGCTGTATCGAGGCTATGGCGCGCGAGGGCGGCCATGCGTCCTGCGCCGTGTCGATCAGCGGGCCGTCCGGCTGCGAGGGCCCGGTCCGCAAAGTTCAGACCGCTCCCACGCATGCGCCTGGATCGGGCACCGGAGCCGGCGTACCCGCGGACGTGGGCGCCAAACAGCCTGCCCAGAATGCTGAGAATGCCTCGTCCGCCCCGACTGCTCAGCCGGCCGGGTCCAGCCCGTCAGATCTCATGACGCGGGCAGGGGCCGCTCTCGGAAGCGCGGTGGGTAACGCTGTGAAGGGGTCCTGGAACTGCGTAACATCGCTGTTCAAGACCTGCTGAGGCGCATGCCCGACCGCGAGAGCGGTGTGCGCCGCTAGGATCTGCGCCTGGCAGCGCCTAGGCCGACCCCTTGCCGTGAACGACCGTGTGACCGGCTCGCCGGCACGGCCTCCGGGTAGCGCCGTCAGTGGCGTGACAGCCACTCGCGGGCCAGCTTCTGGGCGCGCGCGACTTCCGCCTTGGACAGCTCCGTCGCGATCTCGGACCGGTACCGCTTGGCCTCTACGTTGCCCCTCTGCGCAGCCAGGTTGAACCACTTGTGTGCTTCGACGAGATCGAGCGACACATCGCGCCCGGCGCAATACATCAGACCGAGCTCGAACAGAGCGTCCGGCGTCGCACCCTGATAGGGCGCCTCGGTGGTATCCAGCGAGGCGAACTCCACCCGCGCCATGATCTTGCTCCAAATGCTGCTGGCCGCGACCGGCCCAGAAGGCTCGAGGATGCTGGGAGACCCTGCTCCGCTGCCGGCGAGCCCGATACCGGCGGCCCTCTGACGATCTCAGCCCCCGGATGAAATATCGTAAATTTCGCAGCGCCTTGATGGTCTCGCCAGACACAATTTCCCAACCATTTTCGATGGTTGCGCGCCACTTCGGGACAACGCTCCCGGTTATGCACAGCTTGTCACCACCCGTTCATCGCTGAGGCAATCCCCGCTTAACCACGATTGAAAGGGCTGCCGCGGCTCGGTCAGGGTTCCGCCCATCCACAGCCGCATTCAGAACGGGTTCATGTCAGCCCATTTATCAGTTGCGGCGTGCTTCCGAGGCACTACTCTCGGCGGCGGGATTGAAAGCGGGTGCTGCACTGCGTCATCGCCACCGTTCATCCGGCGGGCCGGCGCTTCGGCACTTGGGGGTTCAGGCCCAACTGGGGTTCAGGCCAATGAGCGTTATTCGAACTGCCCGCGCTGTTGCCGTCGCGGGACTAGCGGTTGTCGCGTCCGGCTGCGCCAACGAGACCTTGTCGCCGTGGGGCGCCGCCAGCGGGCTCGGCATCGGCACCCTGCAGATCGTCGGGACCAGCGCCGAAGCACGCGAGTTGGCGCCCACCCAGCCTGACGGCGCACGTAAAACCCTCTCCGACAAGGTCCTTTCGGCCATGGCTCTCGAGCGGGCGACGGGGCGCAAGCCCGATCCCTCACGCCTCAACGACCTCGATTGAGCGTCCCACCGTCCGGCCCGACCGCCAGAAAGCGCCATTCCGTCGCGCGGTAGCCGACCGGTCGCCATGAGTGCCGCCAAGGGACGCGCACCTGCCCCGCGCGCGCCAGATCGCCCTCCCGGCCGCCGAGCATACGTAGCGCCGCGCGGACCGCATCGGGTGGCGCATTGCTGGCCCAGATCAGCAACCGCGGTCCCGCCTGGCGCGCGACCGCCTCGGGCCACAGCCGGTCATCCCGGGCCAGCATCACGCGCCGCGCCGGAAGCTGGGCGCGGATATTGCCCGCCAGCTCGTGATCGACGGCGACGATCATTGCATCAGGCAGCGCCTGGGACTCGATCTCGGCGGCCAGACCCGGATAGGGAATGCCCCAACGACAGAGCTTGCAAACCGGGTCTAGCACGAACATGTTGGCCATGCGCGCGACGAACGCCACGACCGCGATCAGCAGTGCCAATTGGCCGAAGCGCGTCAGCGACCGCGGTGTCGGCGCCGACCGGGCCACGACACCCATCAACCAGACCGTGGTCACGATGTACAGCGGCATGAAGATGTGCGACGCGTAGCCTCGCCAGCCGAGCACCGCTCCAAGCACCGCCGACAGCACCAGCCCCAGCGCGCCACAGCGCAGCACGATACGCTCGACCAATCCCGGTGCCGCCGGGTCGCCGGGGGCCGCCGGTCGCACCAGCGTGGCGATATCCCGTCCCGCGCGCTGCAGAAAGCCTGGAAACAGGAGTGGCAGGAATAGGATCAACGGCGAGAGATAGAATAGCGGGCCCCGCAGCGCATTGACGAGCCCGGCCGCCGAGTGCGCGAGCGACGGCGACAGCTTCGGCGACAGCGCATCGTGACCTGCGACCTGTCCGGAGGCAATCGCGAGCCCGGCCATTGGAATCGCTGCCAGGACGAGGGCCATGAGCAGAGCCGGCCGCGCCAGCCTCGTTCTCACCGCAGGCTCGGCGGCCGCAGCAGCCGCAAGTGCGGCGAGAAACACCAGCACCATTGGCACAGTCAGCGTGGCGAGGCCGGCTGCAATGCCCAGCACCGTGAAGTCCCGCGTGCGCCCGTCCTCGATCACCCGCACCAGGGCCCAGAGCGTCGCCGAGACCGCCACCATCGCACCCACCTGGTGCGTGAAGCCCTCGTGGTAGCGCCAGCTCACCTGGTAGATCAGCGCAAGACTTTCGACCGTCATCAGCGCCAGCGTGGTCGGCCCCAGAAAGCGCCGCGCCGTGGCGTAGAGAAACCCGCCCGTCGCGATCAGTGCCGCGTACTTGATGGCGAGAAAGCTCTCGACACCGGGCCCCATGACAAGCTGTACAAAGTAAAGCACCGAGGTGTAGAGCGGCAGCTGATGGCCGTTCAGGATTGCGCCTACGTCCTGTACGGCGATGTTCTCGATGCTGTCGTCCTCGCCGAGCGAAGACGATGCGAGGAGACGGAAGCCGAAATGCAGCACCGAGTAGAGCGCCAGCAGCCCCAACACCAGCCACAAGCTGCGGTCGCCGTGCCGGCGCATGCGGGCTGCCGCCGCGTCGTCCGACGCCGACGTCCACCCGCTCACGGGATCAGCACCGTCGAGCCGGTGGTGCGACGTGCCTCGAGATCGCGATGGGCCGATGCCGCCTCCGCAAGCGGGTACGTCTGGTTGACCGGAATTTTCACCACGCCCTTCGTCACGACGTCGAACAGCTCCTCGGCGTTTGCGACGAGGTCCGCGCGCTTGGCCGTGTATGCAAACAGCGATGGACGCGTGGCAAACAGCGAGCCCTTGGCACCCAGAAGCCCGATCTCGAACGGCGGCACCGGACCCGACGCGTTGCCGAAGCTGACCCACAGCCCGCGCGGCTTCAGGCAGTCGAGCGAGCCCGGGAAGGTATCCCTTCCGATCGCATCGTAGACGACGTCGCAGCCTGCCCCGCCGGTGATCTCTCGCACACGCTCGACGAAGCTCTCGCGCCGGTAGTCGATGACGTGTGTTGCCCCGTGCGCCCGGGCGAGCGCGGCCTTCTCCTCGGAGCTAACCGTACCGATGACCGTCGCGCCGAGGTGGCGCGCCCACTGGCAGGCAATAAGCCCGATGCCACCCGCAGCCGCGTGAAGCAGCATCACCGTGCCGGGCTGCACCTGGTAGGTCTGGCGCAACAGATACCGCACCGTCATGCCCTGGAGCATCATGGCCGCCGCCGTCCTGTCGTCGATGGCGTCGGGCAGTTTCACGACGCGGTCGGCCGGTATCAGCCGCTCCTCGGCATAGGCGCCGACCGGATTGGCATAAGCGACGCGGTCGCCAGCCGCGAGGCCTGTGACACCCTGCCCCACGGCAATCACCTCGCCGGCACCCTCCATGCCGACGACCGCAGGCAGCGCCGGCAAGGGGTAAAGACCGGTCCGGTGATAGACATCGATGTAGTTGAGGCCGACGGCTCGGTTGCGGATCCGGATCTCGCCCACACCCGGGGCCCCGACATCGACCTCCTCCCAGCGGAGCGCCTCGGGCCCGCCGTAGGCATGAATGCGGATCGCGCGTACCATCAGGATCTCCCGCCGCGGCTCGGCTGGCCGACCGCCAGCGACCGCCTCGATTATCCTACCCCGCCGAATCCGGCTAGCAGTATCGCCAAGAGGCCACGAAGGCGCCGCCGTCTGCCTTCAACGCGCCATGACGAGCCCCTAAGTCCGTTCACGTCGGGTGACGCCCGGCACGGCAACCCGCTCGAGCTCCATGCCCACAAATAGAACTAGAACGCTGTTTAAAATTAGCTTTCGCCCAATCTCGGCAACCGTCGCGGCGCTGCTCCTGGCGGCGTGCGCGGGCTCCGACGGTCCCGACATAGCAGCCACCGCAGGTCTCGGCTGCGTCGACGACAGCATCGAGTGCATCTCCAAACGCCAAGCAGCACTGCGCCAGCTGGTCGGCGACAAGGAGCGCCGCTGGGTGAAAGAGCCGCCAAGTGCGGCGGCCTATGCCTCGGGAGTCCGCCTGTTTGCCTTCAAGACGAAGAAGAGGGAGCTTTCGTGCGACGAGTTGGCCGTTGGCCGGCGGGAGGCCGACGGTGCCCCCGGCGTGTTGCGCGGCCCGTCTGCGGCCAAGTTGACGCCCGCTCAGGCATCGCGCGGGCTCATTCTCGCGGGCGAGGTCTCGCGCGAGCTCGGCAACGAGTTCTCGCGACGCTGCAAGAAGACCTGATCGCTCCGCAGCGCTTGTCCTGGCGCCGATGCCCAGACACCATCATAGTCGACGTCGTCGCAGTCGATATCGCAGGCGCTCCGCTCCCTGAGCCGGTGGAAGCGCCGGCTGCGTGACGGCTCACGCAGGAGAAGGGATCGCCGGACGCATGGGCCTTCAAGAAATCGCCGACATCGTTGTCACCTTCGTCAAGGCCAACGAGGCCTGGGCTGCGCCCATCGCCTTCCTGCTCGCGTTCGGCGAAAGCCTTGCCTTCATATCGCTCATCCTGCCCTCGACGGTGATCCTGCTGGCCATCGGCGGACTGATCGGCACGAGCGGCATCGCGCTGTGGCCGGTCGTCATTGCCGCTGGCGTCGGCGGCGCGCTCGGCTATGCGCTCTCCTACTGGATCGGCCTCTACTTCAAGGAGGAGGTGCCCAACATCTGGCCCTTCAAGGGCAACCCCGAGATGATCACGGTGGGCCGCCACTTCTTCGAGCGCTACGGCCTCATCAGTGTCTTCCTCGGCCACTTCTTCGGTCCGGTGCGCGCGGTCATTCCGGTCATCGCCGGCATGTTCCGCATGCCGCAAATCCCGTTCCAGATCGCCAACATCACCAGTGCGTTTCTTTGGGCCCCTGGCGTCATCGCGCCCGGTTACATCATAGCCGCCTACAAGGAGCCGATCTTCGAGCTGATCCGCCATCACGAGTTGGCGGTTGCCGGCGTGCTGCTTGTCATCGCGCTGCTGCAGGGCCTGCCGAACCTTGCCCTTTTCGGACCGCTGCTGATCCTGTTCGTCGCGCTCGGCGCACTCTATCTGTTTGCCGGCGGCTCATTCCTCGTGGCGCTGGCGGCGAGCGCGATCGGCTGCTTTGCCGGCGATCTCATATCCTACGCGCTAGGGCGCAAGTACAAATACAGCCTGCACGACCTGTGGTCGCTCGACTGGTACCCGCGCCTAGTCACGCGCACCAAGGCCTACGTGCGCACGCTTGGCCTGCCGTCGGTTCTGATCAGCAAGTTCATGGGCGCGCGGCGGCCACTGGTGCCGCTCGGCGCCGGCGCGCTGCCGCTCGCCATGCCGGGCTTCGTCGCGGTGAGCGCACTGTCCTCGGTGCTTTGGGCGGCGGCCTTCCTCTCCCCGCGCTACATCCTCGGCCTCGCCGGCCTCTGACGCCGGCCCGACGACCGGATCAGCCGCGCCGCGGCGGCCGCGTGACGACGCCGAGTTGTGCGTAGTCGCGATAGAGGCGCTCGAAGCGCAGTGTCGCGCCGTTGGCCGCTGCGACCTTGGCCAGCTCCTGCTCGAGATCGGCGCGCGGCTCGACGGCGAACTTGGCGAGCCAGGCGCCAAGCCCGGCCTTGAAGAACCTCGGCAGCCCCGCCTGCTGGCCGAAGTCGACGACGTGCAGCGAGCCGCCGGGCGCGACCGCGTTCAGCGCCTCGGGCAGCGCCAGGCGCCACGGCGGGATCATCGACACCGCGTACGAGATGAAGACGCGATCGAAGGAGGACCGTCCGAACATGAGGGCTGGATCGAAGCGCGTCGCGTCGCCCTCCGCCACCGTGATCCGATGGGCGAGGCCGGCCCGCGCGATCGACTGTCGTGCGGTGTCGAGCATGACACTCGAGATGTCGAAGCCGTAGAGGCGGCTGTCGGGGTAGCGCCGTGCCGCGAGCACCAGGTTGCGCCCCGTGCCGCAGCCGACCTCGAGCACGCTGCCCCCGGCTGGAACAGCGAGCCCGTCGAGCATGCGATCGCGGCCCAGCAGGAAGTATTTGCGCGTCGCGTCGTAGATGTAGCGCTGATAGCGATAGATGCCGTCCATCTGCCGGGCGGCATCGCCCCCGTCCGCCGAGCCGTGCCCCACGCGAGCCCCCTCAGCGCGCCAGCACGTAGAGATGGAAGCCGCCGTAGATCGAGGAGCGGTCGCGGGCAGTCATCTCCTTGCACTTCGCCGCATCGTAATCGAACCGGGCGAGTATAGCGTCGGGGATACGACCGGGGAGGATCGTCTCCTCGCCGGCGGTACGGAAGATGACCCGCGCGCCCGGGCGGGCTGTCCGCGCGATCTCTGTCCAGTTTGCGGTCAGTTGCTCGTCGGTCATCCAGTCCTGCGCATCGAGCAGCACATAAGCGTCGTGCGAGGCATCGGGCTGGCCGGCGAGATATTCGGTGAACGAGGCGTGGCGGATGTCGATGCCGGCGGCGCGCTTGCGCACCGTCTCGAAGTTCTGCCGCTGCAGATAGGGCGGCAGCGGACCGCTGCCGCCGGACGCATAGCGCCGGCCGAAGGCCTGCCAGGCGAAGTAGTTGTCGTTTAGGTCGAAGTCGCAGGCCAATCGCTCGAGGCGCGCCTTCAGCACGGTCGCCATATGCTTCTCGTTGCCTTTGAGCGCCTCGAACTGCGACGGCGGAATGCCGAGGCCGAACAGCGCTGCCGGGTTCTCGCACAGCCAGCGAATGTGGCGCTTCTCGAACAGGGGCGCAAACTCGCGATCGAAGATCTGGCGCTGCTCGGCGCGCGATTTCGCTGCCAGCAGACGACGCGGGTCGCGACCGTGGACGCGCGCCAGCATGTGGCCTGCGCCGATGAACAGACCGAGCAGGCCGTGGCGATAGACGTTCTGGCCGAAATAGCCGATGCGCTTGCGCCCGATGCGGTCACGGCTCTCCCAGTACTGCCGCGTGTCCCAATCGAGGTGCGGCTGCAGATGGGCAAAGTAGGCCTTCACGTTCTCGCGGCTGTCGGCCTCCGCAAAAAAGCGGTGGAAGGCCGCGTAGGACGGCAAGTGCTCGGCGGCTGCCCGCTTCAGCTTGTTATATGCGACGTGCGCCGGATTGAGATCGACCGCCGTGATCTGAACGTCGGCCGCCGACAGGTAGGACAATATGTTGCAGCCGCCCGAGGCGATCGCGACCAGCTTTTCCCCGTCCTTGAGCTGTAGCGCCTCGAGGTCGATGACCGGATCTTCCCAGATCTGCGGGTAGACGAGGCCGGAGAACGCGAATGTGAACAGGCGCTCCTGAATGCCGCGCTTCGATACCGCCGCATGACGGTGAACCGCTTGGCGCAGCCGGAAGTTCTTGTTCTGACGCCTCGATTCCTCGAGTGCCGCGTGCTGCGTTGAACCCATATCGACCTCGGTTGGTGCCGTCTCGAGTGCTGCTCTACGCAGGATGCCCGGCGTCCGGCGGGCGGGACGCTGCGCGCGGGCGGCCGCCGTTCGGTAGTGGCATCCCGTTGCGATCCTGTGACACTACCACTGCGCAAAATGAACGGATATGTCCAGCGGGGAAACCCTGCGGCGTGCTGCCCCCGAGGCTCCCCGCATGGTGGGCGCAAGCCTTATGACGCGAGGGCGGCTGGCACAGACGAGCCGGCGCACACATATGGTTGTCAACTGACGCGTATCCTTCCCCGTGTGCCGCACCGTACCGTCCCCGTCCCGCACAGCCCCTTGTCCGGAGCCCCCGAATGATCGCCGGCACCATCGACTGGCTCACGTCCGAGGCGCTTGCCTTCACAGCCGCCAACATCGCGATGATCGGGCCGATCGTCTTCGTGCTGGGCTTTGCCGAGAGCGTCGTGTTCCTGTCGCTCCTGGTTCCATCGACATTGCTCTTTCTCGGCATCGGCGGCCTGCACTCGGCGGCCGGCGGCCATCTCGTCGAGATATGGCCCTGGGCCGCGGTCGGGGCCATCATCGGAGATGTCTTGTCTTATGCCGCCGGGCGCTACTTCAAAACCGAGATCGCCGGCGTTTGGCCGTTCAGCGCAAAGCCCGAGTGGTATGTGCTGGCGCGCGGCTTTTTCGAGAAGTGGGGCTTTCTCGGTGTGGTCGGATCCAAATTCATGGGCATGTTGCGGCCGTTCGTGCCCGTGGTCGCCGGCGCCATGAAAATGCCGCTGCCGGTTTTTCTCGCAGCCAGCGTGCTGTCCTCGATAGCCTGGGCGGGCATCTTCCTGGCTCCGGGCTACGGCATCAGCTGGATGATGGGGAAGGGTTGAGCGGCCCGGGAGCGGTCCGCGCCCAGCCGCCTTGACCGCGGCCCCTATTGCCGCGTAGAAGCGCGTCTTTCCTTCAATGATCGGATCGGCGGACCGTCCGCCGCCCATCACCAGCGAACGAGATAGCCATGACCGCCCGCACCGCCCGCAAGGTCGAGATCCAGAAAAAGAAGCGCCGCCGGGCCATCCCGCGTGCCAAAGTGACGCGCATCCAGGGCAACACGGCAGGCGCGCGCAAGCGGCTCAAGAAGCAGGCTGGCATCGCCCGCGCACGCAAGGCCGTCGCCGCGTCGGCCTGATCGCGCACCACCCAATAGCCAACGACGTCGAAACCTCCAGCCACGCTGGCCCGTTGCCCGGCGCCGCAAAATCATCAGCGGCATGGCAGGTCATCGTGTCAGATGAGCCGCGCGAACCACGTCCGGACCGGATTTTGCCCACCGGGACTTGGCCACGGCCCCAGAATCTCTGGTTCGACAGCCGCACGCACCGTGATACCGCTAAGTGCGTCAGCTCACATTGCGAGCTGGTCCGTTCGGTGAGTGCGCCCATGTCCGCTCGTGTTCTGGCAGCTATCATTTGCATACAAGTCCTGGCGGCGGTCCCGCAGGGTGCGATCGCCGCGACCGCCAGCCTCGAGACGGTGACGACACCGCGCGGCGTCCGGCAGTCGTTCATACTGCTGAAACCTGAGAAGCCCGTCGCATCCGTCATCCTGCTCGCCGGCGGCCACGGAGCACTGGGACTTAAGAGCGCAACGTCGATGCGTTGGGGCTCCGCCAACTTCCTCGTGCGCTCCCGGGAGCTGATCGCCACCCGCGGTCTACAGGTCGCCGTGCTCGACGCGCCCTCCGACCAGCAGGACGGCATGAAGGCAACCTTCCGCATGAGCGCCGAGCATGCGGTCGACATCGCAGCCGTCGCAGCCCGACTGAAAGCATCGCTAGATCGGCCCGTCTGGCTCGTCGGCACCAGCATGGGTACGTTCTCGGCCGCACGCGGCGCGATGGGCGCGAAGGCGGTCGACGGCCTGGTGCTGACCTCGACCATCACGCGATCGAAGCCGCACTGGAACATCGCGACCAGCCACCGGAACGGCGTCGCGAGCCTGGCGCTCGAGCAGGTCAGGGTCCCGACGCTCATCCTCGCGCACCGTCAGGACGGCTGCGATATCACTCCGCCCGGCGATGTTGCGAAGCTGCGCGGCCGGCTTGTCGCTGCGCGCAAAGTCGAGGTGGTAGAGCTCGATGGGGGCGATCCGCCTCAGTCGGAGCCATGCGAGGCGAAGTCTGCGCATGGCTTCCTCGGCATCGAGGCTCGGGCGGTCGACGCCATCGCCGCTTTCGTGAAGGCCGAGATCAAATAGCCGGGAGGCGTGCACTTCACCTCCCGCCCATGCCTCATACGCCGAGCTTCCGCTTCAGGATCTCGTTCACAGCCGCCGGGTTGGCTTTTCCACCCGAGGCCTTCATCACCTGACCGACGAACCAGCCGAGCATCGACGGCTTGGCTTTGGCCTGCTCGACCTTGTCGGGATTGGCCGCGATGATCTCGTCGACCGCCTTCTCGATGGCGCCGGTGTCGGTCACCTGCTTCATGCCGCGAGCGTCGACGATCTCAGCCGGGTTTCCGCCCTCGACCCAAACGATCTCGAACACGTCTTTGGCGATCTTGCCCGAGATGGTGCCGTCGCCGATCAGATCGACGATGCCGCTGATCTGCTTTGCCGTCACCTTGCTTTCGGCGATGTCGTGGCCGTCCTTGTTGAGCCGGCCCAAGAGCTCGTTGATGACCCAGTTTGCGGCCACCTTGCCGTCCCTCTTTGGCTCCTTGACGAGTCCCAGAACCGCCTCGAAATAGTCCGCCCGCTCGCGCTCCGACACCAGCACACTCGCGTCGTAGGCCGATAGTCCGTATTCCTCGACGAAGCGGGCACGCTTCTCGTCGGGCAACTCCGGCAGGTGCCGCTTCAGGTCGTCGACGAACCGCTGCGTCATCTCGAGCGGCAGCAGATCGGGGTCGGGGAAGTACCGGTAGTCGTGCGCCTCCTCCTTCGACCGCATCGAGCGCGTTTCGCCCCGGCCCGGATCGAACAGACGCGTCTCCTGGTCGATGGAGCCACCGCCCTCGATGATGTCGATCTGCCGCCGCGCCTCGACCTCCACCGCCTGGCCGATGAAGCGGATCGAGTTGACGTTCTTGATCTCGCAGCGCGTACCGAGCTTGCCGCCCGGTTTCCTCACCGACACGTTGACGTCGGCGCGCAGGTTGCCCTTCTCCATGTCGCCGTCGCAGGTGCCGAGGTAGCGCAGGATGGTGCGCAGCTTCGTCACATAGGCCTGGGCCTGCTTCGCCGAGCGCAGGTCCGGCTTCGACACGATCTCCATCAACGCGACGCCAGAACGGTTCAGATCCACATAGGTGTAGTCGGGATGCAGGTCGTGGATCGACTTGCCGGCATCCTGCTCGAGATGCAGCCGCTCGATGCCAACGAGCATCGCCTCGCCGTCGACGTCGATCTCGATCTCTCCTTCGCCGACGATCGGCTGCTTGTACTGGCTGATCTGATAGCCCTGCGGCAGATCGGGATAGAAGTAGTTCTTGCGATCGAACACGCTCCGGAGGTTGATCGCGGCCTTGAGACCGAGGCCCGTGCGCACGGCCTGAGCGACGCACTCCTCGTTGATGACGGGAAGCATGCCCGGCATCGCCGCGTCGACGAGGGAGACGTGGCTGTTGGGCTCGGCGCCGAACGCAGTCGACGAGCCCGAGAACAATTTCGATCGCGAGGCGACCTGCGCATGCACCTCCATGCCGATCACGACCTCCCAGTCGCCCGTGGCGCCCGGAATGAGGTTCTTGCCCGCCGCCCCGGCCTTCGCCTTGTCCTGCATGCCGCCCATCCGTCCTTGCCGGCCCGCTTCTTGCCTGCTTCTTGCCTGCTTCCGGCCTTGTGCCTAGGCCGCGACCTGGCGAGGGTCAAGTCAGCCGTCGCCAAGGTTCTCCGTTCTCCCGAGCCGCTGCCGTGTCGCGACGACGCTCCCGCGGCGGTCCTCGCACTTCATCTCCGCCGGCGAGGGAAGGCGATGTAGCCCAGCGCCGCCCAGCCGAGCCCGAACACGAACTGCAGCGCCATGACGCCCGCCTCGCCGCCGATGCCCTTTGCCGGCACGATGCGGAGGAAGGTCGCCACGTAAAGCAGCGCGAACCCCGCCAGCGCCGCGGCAAACGCGGCCACGATGATCTTCTGCCACTGATCGGCGGCGCGTCCCATTAGGAAGCCGACGACGATCGTCGCCGGATTGAGCAGTGCGATCAGGACCAGCGTCATCGGGTCGAACGGTTTCATCGCGCTATGCCCCGGGGCCGGAGCCGCCGGTGTCGTGCTGCCGCGTCAGCTTCTCCTCCTCGTACTGGACGAACCAGCCGATCATGTTACGCCACTGCGCCCCCACCATCTCGACCATCTCGGCCGGCATGCCCTTGTCGCGGGCGCGCTCCTTCACGCGGTCGATGACCTGCTGGATGCGCCAGGGCACGCGCGCCTCGGAAGGGTCCTTCTTCAGTTGCCAGGCGCGCTCGACGTAGCCGAAGCGGCGGGCGATGAGGTCGACCATCTCGTCGTCGATGCGGTCGATCTCCGAGCGAACCTGGCTCATGTCCGCGCATTCCCAGGGCTTTCTCGGGTCCATCAGCGTTTACCCCCGGCCTTGGCCTTGCCGGACGCGCCCTTCCCGGATTTGGCCTTGCTCGCGTGCCCGTCACCGGTCGCCACGGCCGGGCTTCCCTCAACCGCCGCCACACCCGTCGCCCACCAGGCCTCGCCGACCGTGAAGCGACCCGCGGACCGCTCGATTGCCTCCGCCGTCTGGAACAGCGTCTCCTCGTCGAACGGACGGCCGATGAGCTGCAGCCCGAGCGGCGTGCCCTCCGAGGACAGGCCAGCCGGCACCGAGATGCCCGGCAGACCCGCCATGTTGACGGTGACCGTGAAGATGTCCTCGAGATACATCGCGATCGGGTCTCCCGATTTCTCGCCGAACGCGAAAGCCGGCGAGGGCGTGGTCGGCGTCAGCACCACGTCGACGTCGCGGAAGGCCTCGTCGAAGTCGCGCTTGATGAGCGTGCGCACCTTCTGCGCCTGCAGGTAGTACGCGTCGTAGTAGCCTGCCGACAGCACGTAGGTGCCGATCAGGATGCGCCGGCGCACCTCCTTGCCGAAGCCGGCCGCGCGCGTGCTCTCGTATGTGTCGACGAGGTCCTTGCCCGGCACGCGCAGCCCGTAGCGCACGCCATCGTAGCGCGCGAGGTTCGACGAGCACTCAGCGGGAGCCACGATGTAGTAGGCCGGCAGCGCGTACTTGGTGTGCGGCAGGCTGATCTCGCGGATCGAGGCGCCCTCGCGCTTCAGCCAGTCGATGCCCTGCTGCCACAAGGCCTCGATCTCGGCCGACATGCCGGCCACCCGGTATTCCTTCGGCACGCCGACCTTGAGGCCTTTGACGCCACGGCCCAGGACGATCTCGTAGTCGGGCACCGGCCGGTCGACCGAGGTCGAATCCTTCGGATCATGTCCCGCCATGGCACGGAGCATCACGGCCGCGTCGCGCACCGTCTTGGCGATGGGGCCGGCCTGATCGAGCGAGGAGGCGAATGCGACGATGCCCCACCGAGAGCAACGGCCGTAGGTCGGCTTGATGCCGACGGTGCCGGTCAGCGCCGCCGGCTGGCGTATCGAACCGCCCGTATCCGTGGCGGTCGCGGCGAGGCAGAGACCGGCGGCGACGGCCGCCGACGAGCCGCCCGACGAGCCGCCCGGCACCAGCTTTTCGGTTGCGGGGTTGCCATCCTTGCCGATGCGCCGCCAGGGCGAGACGACATTTCCAAAGCAGCTCGTCTCGTTCGACGACCCCATGGCGAACTCGTCGTTGTTGAGCTTGCCGAGCAGCACCGCTCCTGCGTCCCACAGGTTCTGTCCGACGGTCGATTCATAGGTCGGCTTGAAGTCGTCGAGGATCCGCGAGCACGCGGTGGTGCGGATACCCTTCGTGCAGTAGAGGTCCTTGTGCCCGATGGGTAGCCCCTCGAGCGGACGCGCCTCGCCTTTTGCGATGCGTCGGTCACTCTCGGCCGCCTGCGCCAGCGCACGCTCGGGCGTCACCAGCACATAGGCATTGAGCGCGGCATTGCCCGCCTCGATGGCCGAGAGGTGCGACTGCGCGAGCTCGGTCGCGGAGAACAACTTCCGTCCGAGGCCGTCGCGCGCCTCGGCAAGCGTCAGCTTTGTGAGATCGGTCATTCCACCACCTTCGGCACGACGAAGAAACCGTCCTCGGCGAGCGGCGCGTTCGCGACGACATCGGGCGCCATCTCGCCGTCGGTCACCGTGTCGGCCCGCTTCTTCAGCTCGATCGGAACGACGCGCGTCATCGGCTCGACCGCGGACGTATCGACCTCCCGCAGTTGCTCGACCCAGTCCAGGATGCCCGACAGCTCCGTCTCGAGCCCCCTGGCCTCCTCGTCGGTGATCTTGATGCGCGCTAGTCGCGCGATCCGCCGGACGGTGGCGGCATCGACCTGCATGGTCCCTCGCTGGTGCTTCCCCGATTGATCCCAAGGACGGGCAGTCTTATCGCCCGCGATCCCGGCACGCAACCGCGCCTCATCCGCCTGCGCGCCCGTGCATCTTCGCAAGAAACGGTCCCAGGATATCGGAATAGTCGTCCGTCCAGGCCCGCAGATTGCGGGCATTCATGTCGTGGGCGCCCTTCATGGCGCGGAAATTGTCGAGCACGTCCTGGTCGCGGACGAAGACGGCGATGGTCGAGT
This sequence comes from uncultured Hyphomicrobium sp., assembly GCA_964471635.1. Taxonomy (GTDB): domain Bacteria; phylum Pseudomonadota; class Alphaproteobacteria; order Rhizobiales; family Hyphomicrobiaceae; genus JAKAML01. The sequence continues at coordinate 63,872 of CAYYGO010000005.1, read as the reverse complement.
TCGTCTCCGCATAGCTGCCGTCGGATTCGTCGTCGGAGACGATGAGACCCTTGAGCGAGGGTACTTTCTCGAGTGTCGCGGCAAGCACCGTCTCGAGGTCCAGGTAGCGGTTCGAGATGTGCAGCACCAGAACGCCGTCGGGCCGGATCTTGCGGGCATACAGCTCGAGCGCCTCAGCCGTCATGAGATGCACCGGGACGGCATCGGATGAGAACGCATCGACCAGGATCAGGTCGTAGCTGCCGTCTGCTTCCTTGGCGATCGTCAGCCGTGCGTCGCCAAGCGCAATGTCCGGCTCTGGCTGGCAGTTCACGAGATAGGTGAATTTGCCCGACTGCAACGCCAGATCGACGATCACCGGGTCGATTTCAAAGAAGCGCCAGCTTTCGCCGGGCTCCGACAGGCATGCCAGCGAGCCGGCGCCGAGCCCGACGATACCGAATCGCGCGCTCTCCCCTTCGCCACGGCCGTTGCTGCCGCGCACGATCTCGATCGACTGCGCCATCGGGCTCTTGGGGTGGTAGTAGGTGCCCGGGGTCGAGGTGGCCACCGGATTTCCGTCCTCGTCGCGAACCCGCTGCGCGCCGTGCAGCGTCGTACCGTGGGTCAGCACGTTCCACTGCCCGTCGTCCGACAGCGTCACGCGATAGATCCCGAAATAGCTGCGCACGGCCTCGCCGCGGCGCACGCCAGAAGGCAGCAGCGTCACAGCCAGCACCATCGTCGCGGCGGCTACGAGCTGGCGCTGCGGATAGCCCCAGAACGCCACCGTCAGCACCGCGAATGCGGCGGCCAGCACCGCGGCCACGCCCCAGTCGCCGAACGTCCATCCGAGCTGGCCGGCGGCCCACGGCACCCAGAACACCAAGAGGCCGCCCCCCGCCGCAAGCAGCCAAAGGATCATCCCTTCACGCTTGTCCGGCCAGCGGAGCCGGCCGTTGCTCCCCCGCGCGAATCCCAGCGCACCGGGGCGACACGCCATGCTCGCAGCCAAGAGGATCGGATACTCGTAGACCTCCGGAAAAAGCTTCGGTGCCACGAGCGCCGCGAACAGCCCGCCCAGCACGCCGCCCGCCGACATCCAGAGGTAGAACTCGGTGAGATGGCGCGCCGCCGGGCGCGCCTCGTAGAGCGTGCGGTGCGCGACCAGCGCCGAGGTCATGAACACGACGACGCCGACGAGGCTTGAGACCAACCACGATTCGTGACGGGTCTGAGACAACAGCAGCAGCGCCAGCACCACCGTGCCGAGATGCAGCGGCAGCAACACCCACGACGGGATCCACGACCGCTCGCGAAACACGACGACGAACGTCATCAAGTAGAGCGACAGTGGCAGCACCCAGAGCAGCGGGGCCGAGGCGATATCGGTGGTGATGTGCGTGGTGAAGGCGGTCAGCAGCGCCGACGGCACCAGCGCCAGTCCGACCCAAGCGAGACGGTCGAGCGCCGTCGGGGCAGCGACGGGAGCGTCTGTCACCAAGGACCCCGCGGCCGGCGCCGCAGTGGTCTTCCCACCCCGGCTGCGCACGATCCAGAAACAGCAGGCCAGCGCCGGAGCGAGGAGCCCGAAGCCCACCGACCAGATGCCGGACAACGCGCGCAGCCCGAACAGCGGCTCGAGCACCAGCGGGTAGGACAACAAGGCCGCCAGGCTGCCGAGATTCGAGGCGGCATAGAGAAAATAGGGATCGGCCGCGTCGCGATGGCCGGTCCGCGCGAACCATGCCTGGAGCAGCGGCGCGTTGGCGGCAACCGCCACGAACGGCAAACCGACCGCGACCGCGAACAGCCCGAGCTGCCACAGATAGGGCTCGCCGGGCGGCGGCTCGCCCCAGGTCTCGGGAATGGCGATCGGCAGGACGAGCGCCGCCGGCACGTAGAGAGCGAGATGCACATAGCCCGTCAGGCGCGCCGGCACGAACCGGATCAGCAGGTGCGCGTAGGTGTAGCCGGCGAGCAGCGCGCCCTGGAAGAACACCATCGCCACCGCCCAGACCGACGTCGAGCCTCCCAGCACGGGCAGGACCATCTTGGCGAACATCGGCTGGATCGAGAACAGCAGCAGCGCCGAAAGCAACGTCGTTGCTGTGAACACCGACATTGCCACGGTACCGGATCGGCCATCCTGCGGTCGCCGGGCCCCGCCGCCGGCAACGAGCCCGTCACCGTCACCGCCCTCGCCTCGCCTTGCGTCCACTGACGGCTGGGCATGGCGACGCGGCGCGCGCAGAACGACCGCATCGTGGGGTGGCGTCGCTTCGCTCATCGCGCCTCTCTTGCCATGCACCGTGCGCCCGTCGTCCGACCGGACCGCCACGCCGCGCGTGACGGCGTCACGAGTGCCTTCGCGACCAACATAGCCCGAGACCGGCTCGTACGGGAGCTTATGCCGAACGCCCGGCTAGACCACCACCTCGGCGCCGACCTTCGGCACCACGACACCCTCCGACCTCATCTCGGCGACGAAATCCTCGGCATCGGGCGCCAGCATCCCCGGGAAGGTGCCATAGTGGCAGGGCAGCACGGTCTTGAACTTGAAATACGTCCGGCAGGCGAACGCCGCCGTGCGGGCGCCCATCGTGAACCGGTCGCCGATCGGCACTATGCCGATCTCCGGCTTCCACAGCTCGGCGATCAACGCCATGCCGGGGAACACGTCGGTGTCACCCATGTGGTAGACAGTCCGGCCCTCCGCGGTGGCCAGCACGACGCCGCAGGGGTTGCCGAGATAGACCCCGCCCGACGACGACGAGTGCAGCGCGTCGACGAGCGTCAGCGCAAAATCGGACGACTTGACCGTGCCGCCGGTGTTCATCGGCTCGTACTTGGCCACACCCTTTGCCGCGAGGTGCACCGCAAGCTCGTAGACGGCGAACAGCGTGGCGCCGCGGCGGGCGCAGATCTCGGCCGTGTCGCCGACGTGGTCGTCATGGCCGTGGGTCAACGCCACGTGCGTGACCCCCGCCGTTGCTGCGTCCCAGCCGAGCCCTGCGGCCTCGAACGTCGGATTGCCTTTGAGAAATGGGTCGATCAGCACGACGCTGCCGCCCGTCTCGATGCGGAAACACGAATGGCCAAGCCAGATGATCTTCATCGTCAGCGTTCCTCTTGCAAAGCAGATCCGCTCGGCCCACCACCCCTGGGGGGGCCAGGACCCGAGTGCGAACAAGAACTGTGGTCCTGGCCCGTCGTCCTGGCCCGTCGTCCTGGCCCGTCGTCCTGGCCCGTCGCCATGGACCCTTGCCATGAACCGTCACCTGGGCCGCACGCCGGCACGAGCCGGACGGACCGGGCCCGCCGCGCCGGATAAACTTGGCGCACCGACGCCCGGCCGGAGTATAAGTGCCGGCATGATCTACTCAACGAGGAACTCCGCGCGATGACGGCCGATGCCGCCACGCCGCCCGCCGCCGGCATCACGGTCGCGGAGGTCGACAGCTTCGCAGCGCTGCTGCCTCCCGGTGCGCGACTGATCGGCATCGACGCCGGCACCAAGACGCTGGGTCTGGCGCTGTCGGACGTGACGCGCACCATCGCCTCGGCGCTCGAGACCATCCGGCGCACCAAGTTCACCGCCGATGCGCAGCGTCTGATGGAGATCGTCGCCGAGCACCGGTGCGGCGGCCTCGTGCTCGGAATGCCGGTGAACCTAGACGGCAGCGAGGGGCCGCGGGCCCAGGCGACGCGCGCGTTTGCGCGCAACATGAACCGGCTGCTCCCGTTGCCGATCCTGCTTTGGGACGAGCGGCTCTCGACCGCCGCCGCTGAGAGACTGCTGATCGAGGCCGACCAGAGCCGCCGGCGTCGCGCCGAGGTCATCGACAAGCTCGCCGCAACGGTCATACTGCAAGGCGCCCTGGACCGCATGCGCTGGCGGCTGGGTGCGCGGTCGCCCGCGCCGGAAAAAGAGTGATCCGCCCGGCCGGAGTTCCGACGCGGACCGGTCGCAACGACGCCGCAAATCTCGCCGATAGTGCGGGACAGGTTAGAGCGCTGCACGCGACGGCCACTGCGCAATGCGAGGTGCGGAACTTCTTCCATGCGTACCACACCGAAACCGCTCGCCCGTCGTGGCGATCCGAAGCGGGTCCGAGAGCTGGAACCGCTGACGGAGGAGGTCGACGCTCAGATCAACCGCTTCTCGCTGCCCGAGCGGCGCGAGGTGCGCCGCCTGGCCCGCGCGTCGAGCCGCCTTGCCGACCTCGCCATGGTGTTTCCCGGTGCGATCCACGCCATCGCGACGCGGCGCGGGCCGGCCGCGCGGCGTCTGCAGGCCATCTCCCTCGTCGAGCAGGGCGCGCTGCTGAAGGCGGTCGCCAAGACGCTCGACCTGCCGCTGTGGCTCCGCCGTCTGCCGCCCGAGGCATTCCAGCGACCGATCGGCGCCCTGCCTGCAGGCGAGGCGTTCACGCGGCGCATCGCGACCCGCGTTCCCCAGAGTGCGGGCGAATGCGCGACCTGGCTCGATGCCGTCGCCTTCGCCAACCACGCCTGCCACGAGGACTTCGCCCTTTGGCTCGCCGAGCAACAGCTCTACGCCGACCCGCTCGAGCCCGAGCGTCTGTTTGCCGTGCTTGCCGCCTACGCTTGGTTCTCCACCTCGCCCGGGCACAGGGCGCATACGCTCATCGTCGTGCCATGGCGGCCCGAGATCGCCTTCGATACGGCGCTTTGTGCGGCCAAGAGCTGGCTGAACCGGCTGCGCCTCGTGATGCAGCTCGATAGCGGCGTGATCGCCGATACCTGGCTCGAGGGTGGAACGGCGCTCGGCTACGAGTTCCTGCCGCTGGTCGAGCAGGGCGATATCCTGGCCGAGAGCCAAGTCATGCAGAATTGCGCCGACCAGTATGCCGACCGGCTGTCGCGCGATAAATGCCGCCTGTTCTCCGTCCGACGCAGCGGCCAGCGCGTCGCGACCCTCGAGGTCGGCCCGCACCCGCGAGAGACGGGCGTGCTGGCGATCTCCCAGCTCAAGGCCCGCCACAACATGCCGGCGTCCCTCGAGGTGTGGCAGGCCGCCCATGCCTGGCTCGCGACGCAGATCGGTTTGAAGCGGTTGCCGCCGCTGCTGGCGCCGGAGCGCCCGCTCGACGCTGCGGTGTGGCGCGAGCTGATGGCCCCCTACCGCGAGAAGCGGCACGGCGCACCGTGGATGCCCGAGACCGCCACGCTCGCGAGCCTCGGCGCGCTCGACGTCGACCTGGCCGATCTCGCGCGCCGCGGCGGCGTCTCGTCCTGGCTGTTCACCTGAAGGGGCACGGAGTGAGCTGCCCCTACTCCCGCCGCCACCCGTCCATCTTGACAACGTGAGCCGGTTTCGAGCTTAACCGGATCGGCCGCGCAGTCCGGCGGGCCGGAGCCAGGTGCGTCAGCATGCCGACCGTCCCCGAACTCGATCTTATCGCGCTGGCCTGGTTCGGCGTCTCGATTTTGGTCTTCGACGTGCTGGTCATCCGCGCAAGGTCCAGTGGTCGCTCGATCTCCAGCGCGATCCAATTCCAGCGGGTCGCCTGGATGCGCAACATGGCCGATCGCGACAACCGCCTGGTCGACACCTCCGTGTTGCAGACGCTGAGCCAGGGGAACTCGTTCTTCGCTTCGACCTGCGCCATCGCCATCGGCGGTCTCGCCGCGATCATGGGCTCGGGCGAGAAGGCGCAGTCGGCTCTCGAACGCATCCCTCTGGTCGCCAAGTCGTCCGGCCAGCTATGGGAGATGAAGGTGGCGCTGCTGGCCGTGATCTTCATCTTCGCGTTCTTCAAGTTCGCGTGGGCCTACCGGCTGTCGCACTATACGGGGATCATGATCGGCTCCACCCCGATCCCGAACTCTGAGAACGCCGAGATCTGCGACCGCCACGCACGCAGCACCGCCGCCCTCATCGGCGTCGCGGCCGATCACGCCAACACAGGGCTGCGCTCCTTCTATTACGCGATCGCCGTGCTCGCCTGGTTCGTTCATCCATTGCTGTTCATCGCCGTCAGCGCCTGGGTGATGGCGATCCTGATCCGCCGCGAGTTCTACTCCCGCTCGCTTCGCATCATCTGCGGCGACGCCACCTAATCGGGTCGTTGCACCCGATCAGTCCTCGGGCTTGCCCGGTCGCGTCTGGCGCGGGCCGCCGCGGACCTTGCGCCGGAACGCCAGGGGCGTATCGTCGAACCAACGCCGCGCCGCCCGGGTGAAAGCACTCGGATCGGTAAACCCCAACGCGTAGGCGATATCGGTCACGCGCTTGTCGGTGTTGCTGAGCAGGTTCCGGGCGATGTCGGCCCGCATCTCGCTCAGCACGCGCTCGAACGAGGTGCCGGCCTGCTCGAGCCGCCATTGAAGTTGGGACGCGGACAAGCCGAGGCTCAGCGCTGTGGCCTCGAGTCCCGGCGTTCCCGACGATAGGCGCCCGGCGAGTTCCTGCCGCACGTCGCGGACGATGTCGGGCACGAGCGGGTCCGCCTCCATCCACCGGCGCGCCAGCTCGATCGCCATGGCATAGACCGCCGGGTCGGCGCCTGCCAGCGGCCGGGACAATGTTGTCGAGTCGAGCGTCACGGCATTTGCATCGGCACCGAACCGCAGCCGGTCCCCGAACACCGGCCGATAGCACGACGTGTCCTCCGGCTCGCAGAAGTCGAACTCCACTGCCAGCGGCTGCCAGTCCATCCCGATTCCCTGGCGGATGCGCAGCACGAGCGAGGCCGTCGTGAAGCTCACGAATTGATGGCGCGCACTGGCGACCTCGGGTGGATAAGCCCACCGCAGCACGCCGATACCGGCCTTCTCCTCGAACGAAGCCGTGACGCGGGGCGAGTGGGCAGCGACGAGATACGCCGCCTGCGTCATCGCATCGCGCACGGTCGGCGCAGTGATGAGTATCGCGCCGAGGATGCCGGACCGGCCCGGCTTGAAGTGGCGGGCGAAGCTGATGCCGAAACACGGATCGCCAAGGGCGAGTGCGACGCGGTTGAATGCGTCAGCGACCCGGTCGACCGGGACGAGCGCATGAAAATCCTTGAGCTTGCCCAGATCAATTCCGCATGTGAGCATAATGGGACGAAGGTCGACGCCCCGCTCACGGCAATACGCGTCGAGTTCAGCCAGTACCGCGGCGCGAATGCTGGCGGGCGGACCCGGCATTCAGGTCTCCATCGGGTGTCCGGGTCCGCCAGGCGGGCGGCCGAAAATTCAGCGTCTCGATCATCACACGTTTGCGATCAACGATCAGTCGTCTACGGACAAGAAATCTGAGCGGACAGCACCTATTTCAAGTGCATGACGGGCGCCTACGAGCGCCCGAGCAGCGTCCCGGGCCGCTTGAGCCGTACCGGGCCGCCTGGTCATTTGCAAAAGAGGCCGACCCCCACATGAAAGACACTCATTTCGAGAGTGGGCGCACCGCATCCGCGCTTCACCTTCTACACCGTGCCGGCCAGTGCGCCGACGACGTGTTCGCTCGCGAGGCGGGACCGAGCGATCTCACGCCCCGTCAGTACGCCATACTTCGCGCCGTCTCGCAATCGAAGGAGCCCAGCCAGACCCAGCTCGTCGACAAGACCGGCATCGACCGCTCGACACTGGCCGATATCGTCCGCCGCCTCGCCACGCGCGGGCTGCTGCAGCGCAAACGCACCCGCCGCGATGCACGCATGTACGCCGTGAAGCTCACCGACAAGGGCGAGCAGGCGTTGAAGTCCGCCGACCCCGCTGCGCGACGAACCGACGAGCGGCTCCTCAACGCGGTGCCGAGCGCCCAGCGCGAGATCTTCCTCGAGTCCCTGCGCCGCATCGTGGATGCGCTCGAGCATGCCGGGCAGGCCTCTGACCGGCGCTGAGCCGCGCACTCCGACCGTGGGGGAGCCTCGCAAGGCTCCCCGCCGGCCGCTCCGTCACAAGACCCTGCCTGACTGGTGGGCCCTTGCCTGCGGACCACCAACTGCGGCCCTTGGCCATCCGGCCACAGCCTTCAAGCCCTGACGGGCGCGATCCGAGCCCGGTGGCAACCTTGGACTTCGCCACGCCCCGACCTTCCCGCGCGCCGCCCCCAGCGCCTGTGCGGCGGGCCGTAAGAAAGCCGGCTGCCTCCTTGCCGCGCCCCGGCATTTGCCTATAGAACGGCGCGCGATGACCAGCGATGCGCCGCCTGCCGCTATCGAGTTCCCCCACCGCCGTCTGCTCTCCTGCGAGCGGCTGACGGCGAACGAGATCAATTCGATCCTCGATCTGGCCGACCGTAACGCCGACCAGAACCGCCAGATCGACAAGAAGCGCGATCTGTTGCGCGGCCGAACCCTCATCAATCTGTTCTTTGAGAGCTCGACGCGCACACAGTCCTCGTTCGAGCTCGCCGCCAAGCGCCTCGGCGCCGACGTCATGAACATGAACGTGACGACATCGTCGCTGAACAAGGGCGAGACGCTGATCGACACCGCGATCACGCTCAACGCGATGCGGCCCGACATCATCGTGGTCCGCCATCACGCCGCGGGCGCGGTCGAGCTGCTATCGCAGAAGGTGGACTGCTCCGTCGTCAACGCGGGCGACGGCGCCCACCAGCACCCGACGCAGGCCCTGCTCGACGCGCTGACGATTCGCCGCGCCAAGGGCCGCATCGCAGGCCTCGTCGTCGCCATCTGCGGCGACATCCTCCATTCACGCGTCGCCCGCTCCAACATCGACGTGCTGAACACGCTCGGCGCGCAGGTCCGCATCATCGCGCCCTCCACGTTGCTGCCGGCTGCTTCCGACCGTCTCGGCGCCGAGGTCTTCACCGACATGTGGAAGGGAATTGAGGGCGCCGACGTCGTCATGATGCTGCGTCTTCAGCTGGAGAGGATGAACGGCTCCTACGTGCCCTCCTCGCGCGAGTTCTTCCATTTCTTCGGTCTCGACCAGGACAAGCTGGCGCGTGCCCGGCCCGACGCCGTGGTCATGCACCCGGGCCCCATGAACCGGGGCGTCGAGATCGCGTCGACCGTTGCCGATCATGCCAAAAGCCTCATCCGCGAGCAGGTGGAGATGGGCGTTGCCGTCCGCATGGCCGTGCTCGAGGCGCTGGCCCGCAACCTGCCCCACAGCCGGCCGAATTCGGCCGGGCAGAGCTGAGGGAGCACCACTATGACCAGCCGCGACACAGCCCAAAAGCCGCCGCTGGCGTTCATCAATGCCCGCCTCGTCGATCCCGAGACGCGCAGGGACGAGCCGGGTGGCCTCATCGTGCGCGATGGCGTGATCGCGGATCTCGGCCCTCACCTGCGCCGCAACGCCCCGCAGGGCGTCGAGGTCGTCGACTGCCGGGGCCGCGTGCTTTGCCCCGGCCTGATCGACGCGCAGGTGTTCATCGGCGAGCCCGGCGCCGAGCATCGCGAGACCCTAAAAACCGCGGGCTTTGCGGCCGCCGCCGGCGGCGTGACAACCATCGTCGTGATGCCCGACACCAATCCGGTCATTGATCAGGTCGCGCTGGTCGATTTCATCCAGCGCCGCTCGCGCGACAACGCCAAGGTCCACGTCCATGCCATGGCCGCGATGACGCGCGGTCTCGAAGGTCGCGAGATGACCGAGATCGGTCTCCTGAAGCGCGCCGGCGCGATCGCGTTCTCGAACGGCAAGTCGACGGTGGCCGACACGCGCGTGATGAAGAACGTCCTGCTCTACGGCAAGGACTACGGCGCGCTCGTCGTCCACCACACCGAGGACCCGTACCTGTCGGCCAACGCGGCCATGAACTCCGGCGAGGTCGCCTCGCGGCTCGGACTGCCGGGCGTGTCCAAGGTCGCCGAGACGCTCGTCATCGAGCGCGATGTCCGCCTCGTCGAGATGACCGGCGGGCGCTACCACGCCGCCACCATCTCCTGTGCCGAGAGCCTCGAGGTGATCCGTGGCGCCAAGCGCCGCAAGTTGCCCGTCACCTGCGGCGTCTCGATCAACCACCTGACGCTCAACGAGAACGACATCGGCTCGTACCGCACGTTTTTCAAGGTGCGCCCGCCGCTGCGGCGCGAGGAGGACCGCCTTGCCATGGTCAAAGGCCTTGCCGCGGGCGATATCGACATCATCGTCTCATCGCACGATCCGCAGGACGCCGACGTCAAGCGGCGCCCGTTCGCGGAGGCGGCCGACGGCGCGGTCGGGCTCGAGACGCTGCTCGCCGCCGCGCTCCGCCTCTATCACTCGGGCGAGCTGCCGCTGGCCACCGTGCTCAAGGCGCTGACATCGAACCCGGCCCGGCTGCTTGGGCTCCACACCGGCCGCCTCGTCAAAGGCGGCATCGCCGACCTCATCGTGGTCGATATCGACGAGCCTTGGGTGGTCAACAAGGACAGCCTGCGCTCGCGCTCGAAGAACTCGCCGTTCGACGAGGCGCGGTTGCAGGGCCGCGTGCTGCGCACGCTCGTTGCAGGCGAGACGGTCTATCAGTACGCTGGCGTCGAGCGCACCTAGGGCGCGCGAGGCGGTTGCGCAGCGCGGACACGGCATGAGCGGACTGTACTCACTCCAGATCCTGGTCGAGAACGGCTACGGCCACTGGCTCGCCTATGCGCTGGCCGGCGGCTTCCTGATGGGCTCTATTCCCTTCGGCCTCATCCTGACGCGCCTCGCCGGCCTGGGCGACATCCGCTCCATCGGCTCGGGCAACATCGGCGCCACCAATGTGCTGCGCACCGGGCACAAAGGGCTCGCCGCCGCAACGCTGGTGCTCGACGCGCTGAAGGGTACGGCCGCCGTACTGGCGTTCGCCGCCCTGTTCGGCCATGCGAGTGCCATGGTCGCGGGCACGGGCGCCTTTCTCGGCCATCTCTTCCCCCCCTGGCTCGGCTTCAAGGGCGGCAAGGGTGTCGCGACCTACATCGGCGTCCTACTCGGGCTCGACGGGCAGGCGGCTGCCGCGTTCTGCGCCATTTGGCTCGCGGTGGCGTTCGCTACCCGCTACTCGTCGCTCTCGGCGCTGGTGGCGAGCGTGCTGGTGCCGGCAGGTGCCGTGCTGCTCGGGCGGACCGATCTCGCAGCCGTCGGCGCGGTGCTCGGCGTGTTGCTCATCTGGAAGCACGCGGCCAACATCGAGCGGCTGATACGGGGCGAGGAGCCGAGGATCGGTGCGAAATCCGGGACCAAAGCCTGAGCCGGCGCATCTGTTCGCGCGCGCCCCGCTGCCGGTGGCAGCACTCGACGACCGGGGGCGGCTCGCGTGTCTTCGCCTGATCCGCTCGGAGAACGTCGGGCCCGCCACGTTCCGCGATCTCGTCAACCATTGCGGCGGCGCCGAAGCGGCGCTGCGCGCGCTGCCTGATCTAGCCCGACGCGGCGGCCGCCGCCGACAGGTCCGCATCTGCTCCGAGGCTGAGGCCACTGCCGAGCTCGAGGCCGCGGCCCGCGCCGGAGCGCGTCCCCTCTTCACCATCGAGCCCGGTTATCCCGCGCTCTTGGCCCAGATCGAGCCGCCCCCACCGATGCTCTACGTCCAGGGCCGGGTCGAGCTGTTGTCGAGACCCGCAGTTGCCGTCGTCGGATCGCGCGAATGCTCTGCCGCCGGCCAGCGCATGGCCCGCCAGATCGCTGGGGATCTTGCGGCCGCCGGAGTGCTTGTCGTGTCGGGTCTCGCGCGCGGCATCGACGGCGCGGCACACGAGGCGTCCCTCGCCGGCGGTACCGCCGCCGTTCTCGCCGGCGGCGTCGACTTCTTCTATCCGCCCGAGCATCGCGATCTTCAGGCCCGCATCGCCCGCGATGGTGTGATCGCAACAGAGCTGCCGGCCGGCTACGAGCCCAAGGGACGCGACTTCCCGCGCCGCAACCGCATCATCTCCGGCCTGAGCCTCGGCGTTGTGGTGATCGAGGCGGCACGGCGGTCGGGCTCGCTCGTCACAGCGCGCTACGCGGCCGAGCAGGGGCGCGACGTGTTCGCTGTGCCGGGCCATCCCCTCGACCCCCGCGCGGAGGGCACCAACGGTCTCTTGAAGGATGGCGCGACGATCGTGACCGAGGCCCGCGACATCCTCGCTGCGCTCTCGCCGCTGGCCGGCGGGCAGGGGCTTGGCGAACGCGTGGCCGCGGTAGAGCACGAACCGATCGCCGCGTCATTGCCGCCGCCGCTGACCGGCGACGAGGACCGCCGCCGGGTGCTCCAGGCTCTCGGTGCGGCGCCCGTGAGCATGGAGACGCTGCAGGCAGAGACCGGACTAGCCGCGCGGACGCTCGCCGTTCTTCTCATAGAGCTCGATCTCGCCGGTCGCATCGAGCGGCATGGCGGTCAGCTCGTCTCGCTGTCGCCGGACGCCTTGCCCGACACCTGATGCGGCCCGGCCGCTCCGGGTGCCGCTCCGGGTGCCGCTCCGGCAGCCTTCCGCAGGTCGGCCCGGCGACGCATGGCCTCCGTTCCGGCAAGACCCAGCAGCGCGGCCAGCGTTCCGAACCGTCCCCGCTCGGCGATCATCTCCATCTCAGACAACATATCGGCCATGTAGTCGAGCATGTCGGCGTCGCTGATATCTGCAGCCGGGCCAAGGCCTGCACGGCCGTGCGGATGCCCGACACCGGCTCGCCCGATGGCGGCATTGCGACCTTCAGCCCCGCGTTCACCCGCCACACCCGCCTCCCTGCCCGTGCAAGACGTCTGCGCACGCCCTGCCCGGGCGCTCCCGCTATGGTTGCATTGAGGTACGTTTCTAGCTGATAAATTGCATGCGGACAACCGGCTGGTTTGACAGACGCCCGTGCTTTCACCATGTTCCCCGCCGACCGAGCACCCCACCCGTTCGCAAGGTGTTCTACCGTAGACGCGCCTGCCGCGCCTGAAAGGTCCGCCCGCTTGATGCGTGGCAAAACGACCAGGCACGCGGAATGGCAAACCGAAAGTCGGCAATGAACATCGTTATCGTGGAATCGGCCGCCAAGGCCAAAACGATCAACAAATACCTGGGCTCCGGCTACAAGGTCATCGCCTCCTACGGGCATGTCCGCGACCTGCCGGCCAAGGACGGCGCGGTCGAGCCGGACAACGATTTCGCCATGCACTGGGACGTGGAGGATCGCGGCAAGAAGATCATGAAGGAGATCGGCGAGGCCGTTAAAGGTGCCAACAAGCTGATCCTCGCCACCGACCCCGACCGCGAGGGCGAGGCGATTTCCTGGCACATCCTTCAGGTGCTGACCGACAAGAAGCTCATCGAGAAGGGAATGGCCGTCGAGCGGGTCGCCTTTAACGCCGTGACCAAGCAGGCGATCATGGCCGCTCTCGCCAAGCCGCGCGAGATCGATACCCCTCTCGTCTCGGCCTATCTGGCCCGCCGCGCGCTCGACTATCTGGTCGGCTTCACGCTGTCGCCGGTCCTGTGGCGGAAGCTGCCCGGCGCGCGTTCGGCGGGCCGTGTGCAGTCGGTCGCGCTGCGCCTCGTCTGCGACCGCGAGGCGGAGATCGAGGCGTTCCGCACCGAGGAATACTGGACCATCGAGGCGCAGCTCGAGACCGCCAGCTCCGAAGCCTTCGAGGCGCGGCTGCAGGCCATCGGCGGCACCGCGCTGAAGAAGCTCGACATCAAGGACGAGGCGACCGCCTCCGCCATCCGGGCCGCCGTCGAGCGCCAGCCGTTTCGTGTCGGCAGCGTCGACAAGAAGAGCGTGCGCCGCAACCCGTTCCCGCCGTTCCGCACGTCCACGCTGCAGATGGATGCCTCGCGCCGGCTCGGCTTCTCGGCCAAGCAGACGATGCAGATCGCGCAGCGCCTCTACGAGGGCGTCGACGTCGGCGGCGAGACGGTCGGCCTCATAACCTACATGCGAACCGACGGCGTCAGCATCGTGCCCGAGGCGGTATCGCAGATCCGCAACGTCATCGAGACCGAGTACGGCAAGCGCTACACGCCGTTCGCACGCGAATACACGACCACCGCCGCCAACGCCCAGGAGGCGCACGAGGCGATCCGCCCGACCGACCCGCGCCGCAAGCCGCAGGACGTCGCCCGCTACCTCGACCGCGACCAGGCCCGCCTCTACGAGCTCATCTGGAAGCGGGCGCTGTCGAGCCAGATGGCCTCTGCCGAGCTCGAGCAGACCACCGCCGACATCGAGGTGCCCGGACGCGACGGCACGGCCTACACGTTCCGCGCCACGGGCTCGGTGGTCCAGTTCGACGGCTTTCTGCGCGTCTACGAGGAAGGCCGCGACGACCGTGTGCGCACGATAGAGAAGGGCAAGGACGACACCGCCGACGACGACGCCGACAGCCGCCGCCTGCCCCTGCTCATGGTCGGTGATGGACTGAAGGACCGCTCGATCGACACCAGCCAGCACTTCACGCAGCCGCCGCCGCGCTACTCGGAGGCCACGCTGGTGAAGAAGATGGAGGAGCTCGGCATCGGCCGGCCGTCGACCTACGCCTCGACGATGGCCGTATTGCAGGAGCGCGAGTACGTCCGCATCGAGAAGAAGCGGCTCGTGCCCGAGGACAAGGGACGGCTCGTCATCGCCTTCCTCGAGAGCTTCTTCCTGCGCTACGTCGAGTTCGATTTCACGGCCGGCCTCGAGAAGCAGCTCGACCTGATCTCCGACGCCAAGCTCGACTGGAAGCAAGTCTTGCGTGATTTCTGGCGCGATTTCACGGGCGCCGTCGACGGGATCAAGGACCTCCGCGTCGGCGACGTGCTCGAAGCGCTGAACGAGATGCTCGGGCCGCACATCTTCCCGCCGCGCGAGGACGGCAGCGATCCGCGCTCCTGCCCGAAATGCGGCACCGGCCGTCTCAGCCTCAAGATCTCCGGCAAATCCGGCGCCTTCATCGGCTGCGGCAACTACCCGGACTGCCGCTTCACGAGACAGCTCACCGGCGACACGGCCGGCCAGGGCGGCGACCGCGAGCTCGGCTTCGACCCCGAGACCGGCCTGCCCGTGGTGCTGAAGAGCGGCCGCTTCGGTCCTTACCTGCAGCTCGGCGAGGCCGACGGCGAGGACAAGCCGAAGCGCTCGAGCCTGCCCAAAGGCGTCGACGCCGCCAACGTCGATCTTGCTCTGGCCCTGAAGCTTCTGTCGCTGCCGCGCGAGGTGGGGCTTCATCCCGAGACCGGAACGATGATCACAGCCGGTCTGGGTCGCTACGGTCCGTTCCTGCTCCACGACGGCACCTACGCCAACGTCGACACAATCGAGGACGTGTTCTCGGTCGGCATCAATCGTGCCGTCACCGTTCTCGCGGAGAAGCGCGCCGGTGGCGGCAAGAGCCGCTTCGGCCGCGCCGCCCAGCGCAAGGTGCTGAAGGATCTCGGCGAGCATCCGGCGGAGGGCGGCAAGATCGAGGTGCTCGACGGCAAGTACGGCGCCTACGTCAGCCACAACAAGGTCAACGCAACGATCCCAAAAGGCAAGGAGCCGATCACGCTCACCGTCGAGGAGGCCGTCCGGCTGCTGGCCGAGCGGATCGAAAAGACAGGCGGCAAGCCCGCCGGCAAGGGGCGCAAGCCCGCCGCCAAGGGAAAAGCCGCGGCCAAGTCCGCCAAGGCGAGCGGCGAGGCGCCGCCAACGGCCAAGAAGCCGGCTCGTAAGCCCGCCGCCAAGGCCTCGGCGGCCGCAAAGGCCAGCCGCCCCGCACGGACGGAGGACTGAGCGAGGTGGCCCGCGACCGCAAGGAAAAGCCAGGCGCGGGCCGGAAAGGCGGGCGGACCGCGGCCGTTCGCCCCGCGGGCGACGGCGCAGGCTCATTGCCCACGCGCGAGCAGATCCTCGCCTTCATCCGCCAGTCGCCGCAAACCGTCGGCAAGCGCGAGATCGCCCGCGCCTTCGGGCTCAAGGGCACCGACAAGATCGCGCTGAAGCGGCTGCTCGCCGAGATGTCGGACGACGGCGCGATCTCCGGAAACCGCAAAGAATTTAGGGAGAAGGGCGGACTGCCGCCCGTCGCCGTCATCGAGATCAGCGGCCGCGACGACGATGGCGATCTCGTCGCGCGCCCGGTCGTGTGGGACGAGGATGACGGCGAGCGGCCGCGCATCTTGCTGCTGCAGGGCTCGACCCGCGCCATCGGCGAGGACGGCGCGGCGACCGAGATCGGCATCGGCGACCGCGTCCTTGCCCGCATCAACCGCCTCGACACACCCGACGTTGAGGGCTTCCGCTTCGAGGCCGAGGCGATCCGCCGCCTGCCGCGCGACCAGAGGCGGCTGCTCGGAATCTTCCGCGCCGCGGGCCGTGGCAACGGCGTGCGCGGCAGCGGTAGTGGCGGGGGCGGGGGCACCATCGAGCCGATCGACAGGAAGCAGCTCAGATCCTGGTCGCTGCAGAGGGGTGACGAGGGAGGTGCGCGGGACGGCGACCTCGTGCGCTTCGACCTCGTCAAGAAGGGGCGCATGCACATTCCGATGGCGCGCATCATCGAGACGCTCGGCAATCCCGACGACCAAAGGAAGATCAGCCTCATCGCGATTCACGCCCATGGCATCCCCGACGACTTCCCGGAAAGCGTGACCGCCGAGGCGCAAGCGCTCGGACAGGCACCGCTCGCCCGCCGCGAGGATCTTCGCCACCTGCCGCTTCTGACCATCGACCCGGCCGACGCGCGCGATCACGACGATGCGGTCTACGCCGAGCGCGACACCGACCCCGCGAACCCCGATGGCTTCGTCGTTCTGGTGGCGATCGCCGACGTGGCGCACTACGTCCGCCCCGGCACGCGCCTCGACCGCGAGGCGGAACTGCGCGGAAACTCGGTCTACTTCCCGGACCGCGTCGTGCCGATGCTCCCCGAGCGAATCTCGAACGACCTCTGCTCTCTGCGCGAAGGCGAGGACCGGCCTTGCCTCGTCGCGCGCCTGGTTTTCGACCGGTCGGGCGAGAAGCGCGCACATTCGATCCATCGCGCCATGATGCGCTCCGCGGCCAAGCTCAGCTACCAGGAGGCGCAAGCGGCCATCGACGGCGCACCGAGCGACAAGTGCGGACCGCTCATGGACGTCGCACTGAAGCCGCTCTGGGCCGCCTATCGTCTGCTCGCCGCCGCCCGCGACCGCCGCGGCCCGCTCGATCTCGACTTGCCCGAGCGCAAGATCCGCCTCGATGCCGCAGGTCGCGTCGCCGACGTGGTGGTGCCCGAGCGGCTCGATGCGCACCGGCTCATCGAGGAGATGATGATCCAAGCCAACGTCGCCGCCGCCGAGACGCTCGAGGCCCGCAAGAGTCCGGTCGTCTACCGCGTGCACGGAGCGCCGGGCGCGGAGAAACTGAAGAGCCTGCGCGACTTCCTCGAGACGCTCGACCTGTCCATTCCGCCGGTCGGGCAGCTCAAGCCGCAGCACTTCAACCGGGTTCTGGCGGAGGCGCGGGCTCTGCCGGTGCCCGACCTGGTCAACGAGGTCGTGCTGCGCGCCCAAGCCCAGGCCGAGTACGCGCCCGACAACATCGGCCATTTCGGCCTGAACCTGCGCAAATACGCGCACTTCACCTCGCCCATCCGCCGCTACGCCGATCTCCTCGTTCACCGCGCGCTGATCGCTGCGTTGAAGCTCGGCGAAGACGGCCTGACCGACGAGGGCGCGACGCGCCTCGTTTCCGTCTCGCAGCACATCTCCCAGGCCGAGCGCCGCGCGATGAGTGCCGAGCGTGAGACCACCGACCGCCTGATCGCCGCCCATCTCGCCGACCGGGTCGGGGCGACGTTTGCCGCACGTGTCTCCGGCGTCACACGGTCCGGACTGTTCGTTCGCCTGAAAGACACTGGCGCCGACGGCTTTGTGCCGATCTCGAGCCTCGGCAACGACTTCTTCCAGCACATCGAGGCAGCGCATGCCCTCGTCGGCTCGCGCAGCGGCGAGACGTTCGGCCTCGGCGATCAGGTTGAGGTAAAGCTGGTCGAGGCGATACCCTCGGCCGGGGCGCTCCGCTTCGAGATGCTGACCGAGGGCCGCAAGGGCGGCGCCCGCGGCGCGGCGCGCGGCCCGAGGGGAGCCCGGCCACCGCGCGACCGCCGCCCCCGCGGGCGCTTCCCACGCTGAGCCGGCATGACGCCACGGGCTACGACACTTTGCGCCGTGGCCCGCGCCGCTGCCCTCTGCTAAAAGACGGAATGACCATCGAGATCCGTGCCAATTCCGCCGCCCACGAGGCATCCCCGCCGCCGCGCGACTGGCAGGTGGCGGTCCGGCGTGGTCTCGCCCACCGCTGCCCCGCCTGCGGCGAGAAGAGCCTTTATACGAGCTACCTCAAGGTAGCCGACACTTGCCCCTCCTGCGCCGAGGAGTTGCACCACCACCGCGCCGACGACGCCCCGCCCTACTTCACCATCTTCATCGTCGGCCATATCGTGGTGGCGCTCGTCATGTACGTCGAGAAGACGTACGCGCCCGAGCTCTGGGTGCATACGCTCCTGTGGGTGCCGCTGATTCTGGGCCTGAGCCTGGTTCTTTTGCCGCGTATCAAGGGCGCGCTGGTCGGCCTCCAGTGGTCGCTGCGCATGCACGGCTTCGCCGGCCCCGACCCCGAGGACACTTTGGCGGTGCATCCGCCCGAGCTCTCAGGTCGATGACGCGCCGCCGGAACGGGGCTTGACCGTGAGCGGAGCGCCCGACGAGCAACCGGCTGCCAAGAGCGGGCCAACTGTCGCACCTAAACCGGCTTTGCGGCCCCGCGACGCGGCAACCCTCGTCGTAATCGACACCGACGGTCTTCATCCCCGCGTGCTGATGGGGCGGCGGCGCGCCGACCTCGTGTTCATGCCTGGCAAGTTCGTCTTTCCGGGAGGCCGGGTCGATCCTGCCGACCGGAGCATCGCCACCGTCGACGAGTTGCGGCCCGGGGAGCTCGAGCTCCTGCTGTCTCGGATGAAGGGTACACCCTCGCCGGAGCGTGCGCGGGCCCTGGCGCTCGCCGCTGTTCGCGAAACCTACGAGGAAGCCGGACTGATCATCGGTGCCACCGACCCGGCAGCTGCCGCTGCCCGCTCCGCGCCATCCTGGCAGCCGTTCCTGGCTCACGGCGTGCGCCCGCGGTTGTCCCCGCTGAGCCTGTTCGCGCGCGCCATCACGCCACCCGGTCGCCAGCGGCGTTACGACACCCGCTTTTTCACCGTCGAGGCCCGTGAGATTGCGGTCCGCGTCGACCCACCCGACGGCGAGTTGCAGAGCCTCGATTGGTTCACCCTGGACGAGGCGCGCCGCCTCGAGCTGCCGTCCATCACGCGCGCGGTGATCGAGGACCTTGCGGACCGGCTCGTCGACGGGACCGGCGGGCGGGCGCTGCCGGTGCCGTTCTACTACTTCAAGAACGGTTCGTTCCATCGCGATCTGATCGCAGGCGGAGCAGCCTAGGGTCGGGCCGCTGCGGACGGCATAGCTTGACAGTGTGACCGTCGCGGCTATGGTGCGCGCTTCCGATTTCCCCATCAGCGCTTACCGCGCATCGAGCGAGCCCTTCCGCCATGGCAAAGCCCGTCGTCCAGAAGATCAAGCTGCTGTCCACTGCCGGCACCGGCTTCTTTTACGTGACAAAAAAGAACCCGCGCACGTCGACCGAAAAGATCGTCTTCAAGAAGTACGATCCCGTCGTGCGCAAGCACGTCGAGTTCAAGGAAACGAAAATCAAGTAAGATTGGCGACTGCCGACTTGTCCACACTCTGATCGCCCGCGCAACGGGACTTGCCGATCAGAACGCGGCTCTCGAAGCCACGATTGCGCACGGGAAGCAGGCTCGGCATTGGCCCGTTCGAGCTGGACGCTCGCAGCGTCCGTTCAGGGTGGCTGTCGCAGCCACCGCCTGCGCGATAGACCGCTGAAAAACGCCACTTACGACGCGCGGCGCCCAAAGTCTGAGCCGCGATGCACAACGCGCAAGGGCCGCTTGGTTCGGCGACTGTCGAAGGTGTGGGACGGGGCGGGTGGGCGCTGCTGCGCGGCATCGCGACGGCCAGGGCTCACACCTCTTTCTCGGCAGCGGGGTATCGTTCCGAAGTCGAGATGCGCTCCCTGGCCGTATCCGATCGAAGCGTCGAAGAGGGCGTAGACGCTTCGATCGGTGCTTGTGATCGGCCTCTTGCAGCTTAACGAGGAGGCCACTCCAGCCGCCCGGTCCGATCACGTTTTCCCGCGTTCCACCGAGTGATGCGGCGGACCCGATGATCCGCGGGAACCTACCGGCACACGTCCAAGACTGTCGAGCGTGTAGCCCACCAGCCGGCGCGAGTGCCTAACTGTCAGATGCCTCCCCACAAGAGCCACACGTTGGCAGATCCGTACGGGTCTTTCAAGATTTGACTTGACCTATCGTTATCCGGCAACAACGTCATTAACGATGATCTTCGCGGCCGGCGCAAGACCGAGTTGTGGCGCCGCTGTGAATTGCGTGCCCCCCATCGGAGGCGGACTTTTCCTCCGAGGCTGGAGCGACGATCCGAGCGCAAAGCAGCCTGTGACGTGCAACCGCCCGTGAGAAACTACTGTGCACCACAATTTCGCCATAGTGTAGCACGGTCGCGGTGGTTCGGAAGAGTCCCCCGCTGTACGTTGTGGTTCATGCCCGACATCGGACATCGTCGGCCGAGGCGGGAGACGCTTCTCGTGCGATGCAGCCGGCCAGCGATAGGGCGCTGCGATCACGCCGCGTCGGCAACGACCCTGTTGCGTCCGCGCCGCTTGGCCGCGTAGAGCGCATTGTCGGCCCGCTTGAAGATCGTTTCCGGCGTGTCGTCGATCCGCTCGAGCGTCGCAAGGCCGACGCTCGCCGTGACCCGGATCCGCGTCTCGGGATTGACCGCGAAGGTCTCGGCCGCGACGCACGCCCTCAGCCGCTCGCCCACCTGGTATGCGCGCGCGATGTCGGTGTCCGGCATGATGATGACGAACTCCTCGCCGCCGAGCCGGCACGCGAGGTCGATCCCGCGCGTGTTGCGGCGGATGCGGGCGGCGAACTCCTTCAGCACGAGATCCCCGCCGTCGTGGCCGTGGGTGTCGTTGACCATCTTGAAGTGGTCGATGTCGGCCACGAGAAGCGACAAGGCGCGGCCTGACGCCAGAGCCTCGAGCACCAGTGTACCGAGATGGCCTTCCATGTAGCGGCGATTGTGGAGCGTGGTCAGCGGATCGATGATCGACAGCTCGACACTCTCGGCCAATTGGTTCCGCAGGTAGTCCGAGTGCCGCTTGCGCTTGATCTGGGTCCTGACGCGCGCCAGCATCTCGTGGCGCTCGATCGGCCGCATGAGGTAGTCGTTGACCCCCATGTCGAGACCGCGCAGCAGCCGCGCCTCGTCGCCCGGCTCGACCAGGACGATGATCGGCATGTGGCGTGTGCGATCGAGCGAGCGCACCTGGGAGCACAGCCTGAGCCCGTCGGCGTTGGCCAGGCTGAGGCTGATCATGGCCAGATCGTAGCTCTGCTCGCCGAGCCGTGCCAGCGCCGCGTGGGTGTCGGATTCGATCGTGGCCTCGTGCGTCTTGGCGAGAGCCTCCACCAGCCGCGTCGCCGAGCGCAGGTGATCGTCGACCACCAGCACCCGCCCGGAGCGGCCCGAGAGTGCCTTCTCCAGCGCCGCATTCTCGGCCATGCCCATCTGGCGGCCCGTGCTGGCCCGCATGAGCATCTCGTCGTTCAGCATCTTGAGCCGCGCGAGATTCTTGACCCTCGTTATGAGGGCGATGTCGTCGACCGGCTTGGTCAGGAAATCGTCGGCGCCGCTCTCCAGCCCCTGCACCTTATCAGACGGCTGATCGAGCGCTGTGACCATGATCACCGGAACGTGGTGCGTGCGCGGGTCTGATTTGATGCGCCGGCAGGCCTCGAATCCGTCCATTCCCGGCATCATCACGTCGAGAAGCACGACATCGACCCGCTCGCGCGCCAGGATCTCGAGTGCGTCCTTGCCGCTGAAGGCTGACAGCACCTCGAAGTACTCCGCCGATAGCCGCGCCTCGAGCAGCTTCACATTGGCCAGGATGTCGTCGACGACGAGTACGCGCGCTGTCATTTCATATTCTTCCGCTGTCGGCAGGCCTTACGCGTCGCCCGCGAACCGGCGGACCGTATCGAGAAACGTCATTACCGAGATCGGCTTCGAGATGTAGGCCTCGCAGCCCCCCGACCGGATCCGCTCCTCGTCGCCCTTCATGGCAAAGGCGGTGACCGCGATGACCGGGATGGCGCGCAGCTCGTCGTCCTCCTTCAGCCACTTGGTGACCTCGAGGCCCGAGACCTCCGGGAGCTGGATATCCATCAGGATCAGCGACGGGCGATGGGCGCGGGCGAGCGAGAGCGCGTCGAGTCCGTTCCTGGTCTGCACCGTCCGGTAGCCGTGCGCGTCGAGAAGGTCGTGGAAGAGCTTCATGTTGAGCTCGTTGTCCTCGACGATCAGCACCGTCTTCGCAGCACGGCGGCTCGCTCCGGGGGCTGGCCCAGAATGGGTCTCGACGCCGTTGATCGTCCCCTGATAGGTCATGCGATGACGGTCCCGCCGACGACTCCCAGCAACTGCCCGCGCAGTTCTGCACCGATTCTGGGCCGACGCCTGCGAGGAGTTTGCCACAGCAAGCCCTAACCAACCGTTTAATAAACCCTATCCACTCTTCCGGAGCCGGCGCGATCATGGCCAAGCCGAAACCCCTCGACGTCGACGGTGCCGCAGCCATTGCGCTCGACGCGCTGCGCTTCCTGGCCGCCGACGCGGCGCGCCTCGGCCGCTTCCTGTCGCTGACCGGGATCGGTCCGGCGGAATTGCGCGCACACGCCGGAACCGCAGGGCTCCAGTCGGCCGTACTCGATCACCTGCTCGCCGACGAGAGCCTGCTGCTGGTCTTCGCGGCCGAGGCCGGTGTCGAGCCGCAGCGGATCGGCTTCGCCCATGCGCTACTCGCGCGCGAATCGCATCTGCGGGGCGAGGCGTGAACCGCGAACAGGACGGCGCTGCCGATCGGACGGCAATCGGCGTCGATCTCGGCGGCACCAAGATCGAGGCGGTGGCGCTCGGTCCGGCAGGAGCGCGTCTGGCGGGCCGGCGCGACCCAGCGCCGCGCGGCGACTACGGCGCCACTGTGCGGGCGCTGTGCGAGATCGTACGGGCGGTCGAGAGCGAAGCGGGCCAGGCCGGCTCCGTCGGTCTCGGCACGGTGGGCGTCGGCATTCCGGGCTCGCTCGCCGCCGCGACGGGTCTCGTCCAGAACGCCAACTCGACGTGGCTCAACGGCCGGCCGCTGGCACACGACCTCGGCGTCGCACTCGGTCGGCCAGTGCGCATCGCCAACGACGCCAACTGCTTCGCCTTGTCGGAGGCGACCGACGGCGCAGGAGCGGGCTTCCGTTCCGTGCTCGGTGTCATCCTCGGGACCGGCTGCGGCGGCGGGATCGTGGTCGACGGCCGCCTCGTCGACGGCCCGCGCGGCATCGGCGGCGAATGGGGGCACAATCCGCTGCCGTGGGCCGGGCAAGATGAGCACCCGGGCCCACTCTGCTGGTGCGGCCGAAGGGGCTGCATGGAGACCTGGGTCGCGGGGCCGGCGCTGGCATCCGATCATCTGAGGGCGACGGGGCAGGACATCTCTGCCGAGGCGATCGCGGAGAAGGCCGCGGCGGGCGACGCGGCGGCCATCGCCTCCCTCGATCGCCATGCGGGGCGGCTCGCGCGCGGGCTCGCCCACGTTGTGAACATCCTCGATCCGGAGGTGATCGTGCTCGGCGGCGGGCTGTCCCGGCTCTCTCACCTCTACACGGCGCTGCCCGATCTGATGGCGCCCTGGATCTTCGCCGACGACCGTCGGGTAGACCTCAGGCCACCCCGGTGGGGCGACGCTTCGGGCGTGCGCGGCGCGGCATGGCTATGGCGGATCGAAGGGCAGGCCGGAAGGGCGGCTACTGGGGGCATTTCGACGGCTCGAGGAACTGCAGCTCCTTGATCTCACCGCGAATGGCGAAATCGCCGTAGTCGATGCGCAACGTCGATGTCACGCCGTTCTCGTAGAAACGAAAGCCGAGCTCGTAGCTCGGGACCGCGTCCTTCTTCTCGGAGCCCGGCTCGAAGTAGCCGATCGAGATCGGCCACGACGGCAGCTTGGCGAGCCGATCGGCGTTCTTGAGGTCGGGCGGCAGCTTCGCCGCGCCCTCGGCACGTCCGATGATGGCACTGGTCTGGTAGACCTTCTCGCCCTTCTCGCCCCCGTCGTACACATCGGCCTTGAGCAGCGTGCGCTTGGCGCGCGCCGCCTCGATCAATGCAACCGAGTGCTGAATCGGGAAGTAGACGTCGCCACCGAGCGTCAAAGTCTTCTTGGCCGGCTTCGAGAGATCGACGCGGACCTGACCCTTCTCGCGGCCGGCGTCGCCTTGCGCCGTCTCGGCGAGGATCTCATCCTGATACTGCGCGTTGGAGAATCGCAAGCGGCGTCCGCCCGCGTCCTCCCAGCTCGACGTGCGCATGTCGCTGACACGGATCGACCCCTCTTGGCCGCCGGTCCGCGTCACGAAGCGCATGTTCTGCGTATAGCCCTCGCAGACGCTGCCAGTCAGCTCGTAGACCATGCGTCCGGTCATCTCGGTGACGCCCGAGCCCGGAGACGACCGGTCGAGCACGACGTCATACACCGCGCGGTGCGGGGCAAATTGCACCGCTCCCGGCCCCGCGACACCCCGACCCACGCCCTGGGCCATGGCGGCGCCGATACCCCCAACAAGGCAGCTGACAGCAAATCCGAACGCCCGGAGCTGTGTCGACGACTTCGCCGTCCGCCAGATCGCACCCATCCGAAACTCTGCCTTCCTTGGTGCCCTGCCCGCGGTCGGTAGACCGCAGCGCCCGGCGCGCCGCATGGCAAGCTTATTCTGCTGGCCGGCCCATTGCCAAGCAGCCGTCGAAGCGCCAAAAAACCTTACCAGCCGGGACGGCAAGCGCGCTCCCGGCCGCGGCGCAGGAGGACAGACATGGGTGGCGATATCGAGGCGCGGCTGAAATCACTGGGGCTCGAGCTGCCGCCCGCCCCCCCGGCGGTCGCCAACTACGTGCCGTTCGTCGTCTCGGACGACCTGCTCTACGTCTCCGGCCAGCTCTCGCGAGCGGGAGACGGCAGCATGATTGCGGGCCGACTCGGCGCCGGCCTCGGCATCGAGGAGGGCTACAAGGCGGCGCAACTCTCCGCGCTCGCCGTGCTCGCCCAAGCCAAGGCGGCGCTCGGCGATCTCGCCCGCATCTTACAGGTGCTGCGGCTCAACGGCTTCGTCGCTGCCACGCCCGAGTTCACCGACCATCCCAAGGTGCTGAACGGAGCCTCCGACCTCATCGGTACGGTGCTGGCCGATGCCGGACGGCACACCCGCGTCGCGGTCGGCGTGCCGAGCCTGCCCTTCAACGCGGCCGTCGAGGTCGACGCCGTCATGCGCATCAGGTCCTGAGATGGCCGGCTTCCTGTCGCGGCTCGACCGCACGGCCTTCGTGCGCCCCATCGCGCACCGTGGCCTCCACGATCCGACGCGCGGCCTGATCGAGAACACCGCGCCCGCCTTCGAAGCCGCGTTCCGCCTCGGCACCGGCATCGAATGCGACCTCAGACCCGCCAAGGGCGGCTGGCCGGTGGTGTTCCACGACGAGACGCTCGACCGGCTCATCGACGGCACCGGGCCGGTCGCCGGCCTCGCGCCGGCCGATCTCTCGCGTCTGCGCTACAAGGGCCAGGATACGCCGATCCTCTCGTTCGCCGACCTCCTCGATCTCGCGGCCGGACGCGGCCCGCTGCTGGTCGAGGTGAAAAGCGAGTGGGATCCGCCCGACCCTGACTTCCTCGGGCTCGTGGCCAGCCTCGCATCCGCCTACCGCGGGCCGCTGGCGCTGATGAGCTTCGATCCGGCGGTGATGGCCGCGTTCGTAACGCTCGCACCCCGGATTCCGCGCGGGATCGTCTCGGGGATCTATCCCGCGACCGGCGCCTGGGACGCCAAGCTCGACAACGCGCGGAAAGACCGCCTGTCGCACCTTCTGGAAAGCGCGCCGGCAGAGCCCGACTTTTACGCCTACAGCGTCAAGAACCTGCCGACGCCCGCCACGCGCTACGCGCGCGAGGTTCACCGGATGCCGATCTTCACCTGGACCGTTCGCACGGCCGACGACTGGGCCGTTGCCCGCGACCACGCCGATGCGGCGATCTTCGAGGGCGAGCCTAGAGGATGAAGTCCGCCGAGGTGAGCCCGCCGATCATGCCGGCCAGCTCGATCTGGAAATCCAAGCCGAGGCTCGCGTCGACGTTACCCTCGACCAGCGTCCGGGTTCCGGCGGTCGAGGTCTCGTAGCGCACGCGGATCTGTCCCGCGCCCGTGAAGGCTGCGGCGGCCGACAGCATCACGAATGCCTGGTTGCCGGCGAGCGTCGTCATGGCATCGATCGTGGACAGGTCGATGCGGTCCATCCCGCGCGTGAAGTCGAGAATGATGTCGCGGCCGCCCAGGCCCTTGCCGATCTCGGTCGCAAGATTGAAGTCGAACGTGTCGTTGCCCGCCCCGCCCGTCATCCGGTCGAAGCCGGCGCCGCCCGTCAGGATGTCGCTGCCGATACCGCCGCTCAGTATGTCCGCGCCCCCGAGGCCGGTCAGCACGTCGTTGCCGTCGTAGCCGACGAGGCTGTCGACCAGTGCGCTGCCGACGATGGCGTCGTTGAACGCCGAGCCGAGAACCTGCTCGATGCCGCTGTAGCGGTCGCCGGTTGCCTCACCTGCCGTCCCGCCACGCGCGAGATCCACGGCGATGGCGGCAAGCGCGCCCGAAAAATCGATGGTGTCGTAGCCCGCGCCGCCCGACAGGATGTCGGCGCCGCTGCCGCCGACCAGCGTGTCGTCGCCCGCCCCGCCCGTCAGCGAATCGTTGCCCGCTCCGCCCGCCAGACGGTTGTTCGCAGCATTACCGACGATCGCGTCGTTGCCGGAGCCGCCCGTGGCATTCTCGATCAGCGAGCGCGCGTCCTTGTTGTAGAGCTTGGCGTTGGCGATGTTGCCGACCGCGTCGCGCGTTCCGTTGTAGTGCAGGTCTGCGAGTTGCGCGGTTGAGGTGGTCGACCACTGGCCGGGATTGAGATCGACCGTGACCTTGGTGGTGTAGGCCGAGAAATCGTACGTATCGATGCCGCCGCCGTCCCACACCGTGAGGAATACGCGATTGCCTGCCGGTGCGCCCTGGCCGACGCCGTTGATGCTCATCTCGCCGGTCATCGGGTTCCACGCGTAGGTCGTGTTGCCGGCCTGGGTGTTGTAGTTGGCGCCGTAGAGCGCCTGCAGCGCCGCGATGTCGTCCATCATCAGAGACTGCGCATAGCTCGCCGCCTGGTTGGTGTAGCCTGCGGTGACGCTCGCCCCGACATAGGACGAGTACGACATCACGGTGTACTCCATCGACCGGTGCGCAGACGGCAGCACGCCGAACAGACCCGAGGTCTCGTGCGCGTGCTTGAGCCCGACCGCATGACCGATCTCGTGCAGCGCTGTCTGGAAGCCGTAGTTGCCGACGACCGGCGTCGTGTAATAGCCGCGCGATCCGTTGAACCACACGTCGCCAGCCTGGGACGTATTGGCGGGCATGTACGCCCACGCCGTTTGCGGCAGGTCGGAGGTCGCGAAGCGGATCTGGGCGTGCTCGCTGGCGGTCTCTGTGATGCGCTCGAAGTTGAGGCCCGAGACCTGCTCGAACATCGCGAGCGCCTTCTCGACAGCGGTCTGCTGCGCCACCGTCAGCGCGCGGAAGCCGTTCTGGGTTTCGCCGGAATAATCATAGTGCGAGGCGAGCGTCGGAAAGCTGTAGGTCAAGACGCCGGTCGACCACTTCGAGCCGCCGAGCAGTCCGTTGACGTAGCTGTCGCTCGTGCGCTGCACGCCGATCGAGGCGACGGGCGCATAGCTCGCAAGCCCCGCCGTGCCGCTCCACAGCGTCGCCTGCTGGAAAAGACCGGTCGAATTGGGGTTTGCGGACAGGCCCGCCGAGCAGAGAAAGCACATGACGCAACACTGGTCTCTTGCCGCCTGAGCCCGGTGGGGCAGGCGCATGCTGCAAGGATCTCAAGATCGACGATGTCGACGTGTTTGCGGCGTCATGCCGACCGCTCGAACGACCGAGCGGCAACGGCGCCACTATGCACGGCTCTGCTGAAGGAACGGTTTGTGCAACGGCTCGATTTGCAGCAGTGCCGCGCTTTGGCCGGCCGCAGCTCGGCGGCACGGACCCGCATTCGCCTGCCTGGACGGGATGCACGCCCAATTCGGGACACGAGGCAAGCCGCCGCAAACCACAACCCGAATGTGGCGGGTGTTCTCAGCCCTGCCTGCGGGCCTTCGCACGTTCGTAGAGCGGCATCACGTCGGGCAGGTTCTTCTCGATGGTCTTGATGCGAGTGGGGCCCGACGGATGGGTGGAAAGCCACTGCGGCGGCGCCCCTTGCGAGGCCGCGCTCATCTTCGTCCACAGTGTGATGCCGGCGCGCGGATCGTAGCCCGCGCGGGCGGCGAGCTCGAGCCCTATCAGATCGGCCTCCGTCTCGTCCGTGCGCGAGAACCTGAGCGCCGCGAGGCTCGCGCCGGCGGCACCGATCACTTCGCCCGCCTGTCCGAACAACAGCCCTCCCACGACGCGGCTGCCAAAGTTGGTGATGTTGGTCTTGGCGGTGCGCTCCCGGGCGTGCTCCCACAGCGCATGGCCCATTTCATGGCCCATGATCATCGCCACCTCGTCGTCCGTCAGCTTCAGTTTTTCGAGGATGCCGGTGAAGAACGCGATCTTGCCGCCCGGCATGCAGAATGCGTTGATCTGCGGCGACACGATGAGGTTGACGTCCCAGTTCCACTTCAGCGCCCGCTCGTTGAACTTCACCGTGTGCGGCTTCAGATCGTTGAAGATCCGTTGCAGGCGCCGGAGCTGAGGGTGACCGTCCTCGACGAGCACGCGCTTCTGGAACGCCTGTCGCGTCATCGCCTCGTACTGGAGCGCGGCCCCCTGCTCGATCTTCTCCGCCGACACCAGACTGGCGAAGATCGACCTGCGGCCGATCTTGACGCCGCCGTCTTCGGGCTCGCGGGCCGGCGCGGGGCCGGCGGCAGCGACCGCGACAAGGAGCACGAGGGAGATGGCAACACGACGGGTCCGCATCATTTGGGGTCACTCTAAAGTTGCTTTTTCGCCTCTGACCTCGGGACGCATTCACCTAGCCTGACACACACGCCCCTCGGCGGCGGATCGCGATCAAGAGGTGTGATCGGTCGCCGCCGCGCCGCGTAATCTATATAGTCACATCAAACGGCTTCGCGACACCCGGGAGGCGGCGTGGACGACGGCGAGGAGCATCGCAAGGCTCAGGATGCGGCGACGACCGCGACCTTGAAAGTCTTTCCACGCATCGGCGACATCGATGCCGCCGCATGGGACCGCCTCGCCATTCCCGACGCCGCGAAAGCAAACCCTTTCGTCAGCCATGCCTTCCTCGCGGCGCTCGAAGCGGCAGGCACCACAGGCCCGCGCACCGGCTGGCTGCCGCAGCACCTCGTGCTCGAGGACGAGAGCGGCGGCGTGGCGGCGGCAATGCCGCTCTATATCAAGACCCACAGTCAGGGCGAGTACGTGTTCGACCATTCCTGGGCCGACGCCTACCAGCGCGCGGGCGGAGCCTACTATCCGAAGCTTCAGTGCGCGGTGCCCTTCACACCGGTTCCGGGACCGCGGCTTCTGGTCGGCCCGTCCCCCGGGGCAGAGGCGCGCGAGCGGCTTCTCGCGGCGGGCGCCATAGAGCTTTCGCGCCGGCTCGAGGTGTCCTCGCTCCACGTCACATTCGCGGACGAAGCCACCGCACGGCGCCTTGGCGCCGCCGGTTTCCTGCCGCGCACCGGTCAGCAGTTCCACTGGACGAACGCCGGCTACCTCACCTTCGACGATTTCCTCGCGACGCTCGCCTCGCGCAAAAGGAAGTCGATCCGCAAGGAGCGCGAGACGGCACTCGCCGCCGGCCTCAGCGTCCGCCACCTGACCGGCCGTGAGATCACCGAGGCCGACTGGGACGCCTTCTACGCATTCTACATGGACACCGGCGACCGCAAGTGGGGCCGTCCCTATCTCAACCGGCGCTTTTTCTCGCTGCTCGGCGCGGCGATGCCGGAGCAGTGCCTTCTGATCCTGGTCGAGCGAGACGGACGGCGCATCGCCGGCGCGCTGAACCTCGTCGGCGGCGATTGCCTCTATGGCCGCTACTGGGGAGCGGTCGAGCATCACCCGTGTCTGCATTTCGAGGTCTGCTACTATCAGGCGATCGACTACGCGATCGCCAACCGCCTCGCTCGCGTCGAGGCAGGCGCGCAGGGCGAGCACAAGCTCGCGCGCGGCTACCTGCCGGTAACCACCCACTCCGCTCACTGGATCGCCGACCCGGGCCTCAGGCGCGCCGTCGATCGCTATCTCGTCGAGGAGCGCGAGGCGGTTGCCGCGGCCAACGCCGAGCTGCGCGACCTTGGGCCGTTCCGGCGCGGACCGCTCGGCGGCAGCGAGGCGCCGGACGCCGTCCGCGAGCAGTTCCGAGAGGAGACTTGACCCGACCCGCCCGACCCGCATTCATTGCGGCCTCGATCAAGGGGGAACCGCCATGGGCTACGATCAGGGCAACGTGTTCGCAAAAATCCTGCGCGGCGAGATCCCGTGCCACAAGGTGCACGAGGACGCAGAAGCAATCGTCTTCATGGATGTCATGCCGCAAGCCACCGGCCACGCGCTCGTCGTGCCAAAGGCGGCGTCCCGCAACCTGCTCGACGCCGACCCGGCGGTTCTGGCGCGCCTCGCGCCGCTCGTGCAACGGGTTGCCGTCGCCGCCAAGACCGCATTTGCCGCTGACGGAGTGCGCATCTTGCAGTTCAACGAGCCCGCGGCCGGGCAAACCGTGTTCCACCTCCACATCCACGTGATCCCTATGCA
Organism: uncultured Hyphomicrobium sp.; assembly: GCA_964471635.1. GTDB lineage: Bacteria > Pseudomonadota > Alphaproteobacteria > Rhizobiales > Hyphomicrobiaceae > JAKAML01. The sequence goes on along the minus strand of CAYYGO010000005.1, from coordinate 32,998 downwards.
CGACGGCGTGGCGCTCAAACCCCACACCGGGCAAATGGAGGACAGTGCGATCCTGGCCGCTCATGCAGCAAAGCTGCGCGCTGCGCTCGGCTGAACCGTCGCCAAGAAGTCGTCTCGAGCGACCGAGCGCACCCATTGTGAGCCGACGCCCGCGCCTTACGTATCAGCATGCAAGTCACGCATGCGCCCGGAGGCATCCCATGAAGCTGCTCGTCATCGGCGCCAGCCGAGGCATCGGGCTCGAGACGGTGAAAGCCGCACTCGCAGCCGGCCACGAGGTCCGCGCCTTCGCCCGCTCGGCTACCGCGATCCCGCTCACCGACCAGCGCCTCGAGACGCTGGCCGGCGATGCGCTCGACGCCGACGCGGTCACGCGCGCTATCGCGGGCGTCGATGCGGTGGTCCAAGTACTCGGCGTGGCACCGGGCCCCGTCTTCGTCACCGGCACCGACCTCTTCTCGCGCGCCACACGCGTTCTCGTTGACGCCATGGTGGCGAACGGGCCGAAACGTATCGTCGTGGTGACCGGCCTCGGGGCCGGCGACAGTCGCCAGAGCCTCGGCCCGCTTTTTGCCATCCCGTTCTTCGTCATGTTGAAGCGGATCTACGACGACAAGGACGTGCAGGAGCGCATCGTGCGGGCGTCACCGCTCGATTGGACCATTTTGCGTCCCGGCATCCTCAAGGATGGCTCGGCGAGTGGTCGCGTGCGCGTGCTCGCGGAGCCCGCCGATTGGCATCCCGGTCCCGTGCGCCGTGCCGACGTCGCAGCCGCAATCGTCGAGGAGCTTGCCACCGGCCGCAACCTGCGCCGCACGCCCGCGGTCTTGACCGGCTAGACCACGATGAGACTGCCGAGCGCGAGCACGATCGTCCCAGCCGCGACCCCGAGCGCGAGATTGCGACGCGCCGCGGCGTAGACCGCGATCCCGGCGGCGAACGACACCAGCCTGAGCGACAACGGCACCGCAGCCAGTGCCCCGGCCGGGAACACCAGAAGCCGCATCACGAGCCCGGCGACGAGCGCTGTGGCAACAGCGCGGACCCATTGGAACACGTCCCCCTCGACATCGAGCCCGCGCCCGACGTAGAGCCCGAGCCAGCGCCACGGCTCGTGCGCGGCGACCGAAATGAGCACGATCAGCGCCGCCGTCGTCCAGCCATCTCCGAGCGCCGTCACATGAGCCTCCAGCGGTCGTCAGCCTCGTCCGCCCGCCACAGGCTGTGCCACCGCTTCGCGGCGACGTGCGCCGCCGTGCCGCCCACGAGCCCGGTCAGCAGGAGGTCGAACCCTGGCGCCAGCACGAACAGCACCGGACCCAACGCGGCGCCAAAGCCGATTGCCAGCCAATCGCTGGCGCGGGCCGCCGTCACCAGCAGCGACAGCATGAAATAGATCGGCGTCAGAAAAAGCAGCGCCGCGGCAAAAGGCGGCGGTACCGCGCCGGCCACGCCGTAGCCGATCCAGGTGCCGATGAGTGCGCCGAGAACGAGCCCTGAGCCGATGCCGAGAAAGTACGGCAGGCGCACTGCCTCTCGCCGGTGCGGCAGGCGACGCATCCCCTCGATCCACGCCGTGATCGCCACGGCATGCACGGCCAGGATCTTGCCGGCCGGGCTGGCCATGCGCCCGCCGAGGAACGGCGCGACCAGAACGGTCATCGGCAGGAGCCGCACACCGATCAGCGTCACCGCGAGCGCCGCACCGATGAGCGAACCGCCGCGTGCGAGTTGATCGACCATCACGACCTGGGCCGGTAGCGCGAACAGCGCCCCCATCATCAGCATGGCATTGCCGGGCGAGATGCCGGCGTCACGCGCAAGCGCTCCGAAGCCGGCCGCCGAGGCAACGAGGATGAGGCCCGGAACGGTCAGCGCAATCGCGAGGCCCGATGCAAACGCCGCGCGCCTCTCCGCGGCCGTCGCCTGCTCCCTCGCTCTGTCCCGCTGCTGCACGTGCCGACCCCGGTCGCTGTCACGGCGGGGTCATACACCGCCCGCGCCGCGCCGCGCCAGCGCGCTGACGCAGATCAGGGTTGCGTCGCCGGCGTCAGTAGCGCTGCGGCACGTGGATGTCGTCCGGCAGCGGCTCGCGGATGTAGTCGGGATTACGCACCCGCTCCGGCATGACGACCGGCGGCCGCTGAACCTCGCCGTACGGGATCTGCGACAGGAAATGCGCGATGCAGTTGAGCCGAGCCCGCTTTTTGTCGTCCGCCGGCACCACCCACCACCGCGCCTCGGGAATGTGGGTGCGCTCGATCATGTCTTCCTTGGCCTTGGTATAGCTCTCCCAGCGGCGGCGGCTTTCGAGATCCATCGGCGACAGCTTCCACTGCTTGATGGGATCCTTGATGCGCATGTCGAAGCGCAGCTCCTGCTCCTCGTCCGAGATCGAGAACCAGTACTTCACCAGCACGATCCCGGACCGGACCAGCATCTTCTCGAACTCCGGCACCGAGCGGAAGAACTCCTCGACGTCGTCGTCGTTGCAGAATTCCATCACCCTCTCGACGCCCGCGCGATTGTACCAGGAGCGGTCGAACAGCACGATCTCGCCGCCGGCCGGCAGGTGTGACACGTAACGCTGGAAATACCACTGCGTCCGCTCGCGCTCGGACGGGGCCGGCAGCGCCGCGACCCGGCAGACGCGGGGGTTGAGCCGCTGCGTGATGCGCTTGATGACGCCGCCCTTGCCCGCCGCATCGCGGCCCTCGAACAGCACCACCACCTTGAGCTTGTGCGTCTGCACCCAGTCCTGCAGCTTCACGAGCTCTCGCTGCAGGCGAAACAGCTCCTTGAAGTAGAACCCGCGATCGACGTCGAGCGCCGCCCCGGCAGGACGCTCCTTGATGTCGACCAGCTCGTTGAGCCGGTCGTCGTCGAGCTCCATCTCCAGCTCCTCGTCGAAGCTGTCCATCACTTCCGCCGCGACCCGCTCCCGATACGAGCTGTCGCCACTATTGCTCTTGCTGCTGGACATCGAGCCTTCCCCTGGATTCCGCCGAAGGCGCAAGAACGGGGACCGAATGTTACGGGCGTATGACAGGACGCGGAAACCGCGCTAGCCCAACGCCGACCAGCCCAGCGCGAGCAGGCCCGTCACCGCCAGTGTCGTCAGAATGCCCCGGTGCAGCGCAAACATCATGACGAACGCCACCCCCGCGAGCACCGCCGGAATCCAAGCCACGCTCGTCAGCACGGGCACTTCGGGTCTCAGCCAGCCGAGCTCCACCCGCGTAACCTTCCCGAACAGAACGTGCAGCGCGAACCAGACCGTGAGGTTCAGGATGACCCCGACGACCGCCGCCGTCACCGACTGCAGCGCGCTCTTGAGGCGGGGCTCGCGATTGAGCCGCTCGATGTAGGGCGCTCCGGCGAAGATCCAGAGGAAGCAAGGGGCAAACGTCGCCCACAAGGTTACCAGCGCCCCGAGAACGCCGAGCAGCCAAGCGGGTGAGCCGCCATGACGGTAAGCCGCCAGCGTGCCGACGAACTGATTGACGAGTATCAGCGGACCAGGCGTCGTCTCGGCCAGGCCGAGGGCGTCCAGCATTTCGCCCGGCGCCAGCCAGCGGTATCCGGCCACGACCTCCTGCGCCATGTAGGCAAGCACCGCGTAGGCGCCGCCGAACGTGACCACGGCGAGCTTGGAGAAGAACCACGCCAGATCCGCCAGCACATGACCGCGGCCGAACACGGCAACGATCAGCGCCAGCGGCACGAGCCAGATCGCGAGCCAGACCGCTAGCGTCGCCGCGGTCCGGACGAGCGGAACGGCAGCCGGCGCGCCGCCCGCATCTGCCGGACCCCGCGCCGCGGCCGGCAAATCGGTGCGCCGGGCCACGAAGCCATAGAGCGCTGCAGCCAGCACGATGACCGGGAACGGAACCGCGAACGCATAGATCGCGGCGAATGCCAGCCCGGCCACGATCCAGTCCGCGCGACCCTTCAGTGCGCGGCGGGCGACCCGCATCAGCGCCTCGACCACGATCGCCAGCACCGCCGCTTTAATGCCCACGAACAGCGCCTCAGCGAGCGGCAGCTTGCCGAACATGGCGTAGAGCAGCGACAGCGCCAGCATCAAGGCCGCGCCCGGCAGCACGAACAGCAACCCCGCGGCGAGGCCGCCCTTGATGCCGTGCAGGCGCCAGCCGACGTAGGTCGCGAGTTGCATCGCCTCCGGCCCAGGCAGCAGCATGCAGAAATTCAGCGCCGACAAATAGCCGCGCTCGTCGATCCAGCGCCGCTCATCGACCAGCACCTTGTGCATCATCGCTATCTGTCCGGCTGGCCCGCCGAACGACAGAAGGCCGATCTTGAGGAATACCGCGACCAGCGTGGCGAATGTCGGCGGAGACAGCGCGTCGCCCGAGTTGCCCACCGCCGCTGCCGACACCCTCGCTCGCGAGCCGCCCATGATCGCCTCTCCGCGTCGGGGTTAATCCCGCGGGGCGCCCCCCGAAGCTCGATCCATAAACAGCGCGAGCGAGAACCGGAAGTCGAGCAAGAAATGGCATGCAGACCCGCCGAAGTGCGACTTGGCGTCACGCTGTTGTCGCGTTGCAGCATTGGAATTTCGTTCAGAATCAACACTCCCGGGCTTTGACAAAAAACAGCCGTCAATTGTCATGGTTGACGATCACAATTCGGCGGGTATCGGTGCGCATTCCAGACCGGGAGTGACCCGGCTCAAAACGTCAGTGGCAGAAGGAGTTCTGGTCTTCTGCTGCAGCGTCGCCTCGGCCCTGCCGACACACCTGGTTGTGTACGGACGAGTGGGCCGGTGACTTGGTGCGCTCCGAGGCGTGCCATGCGACGGCGGGCACCTTTGGAATGCCAGCCGGGGCGCTGAGATTTTGCGCTGCAGCACTGCCCCTATGACAATGGAGTACAACCTCATGCGGACTCTTTTCACCGCTCTTCTCTCGCTCGTCGTCTTCGGCATGGTCGGCTCCGCTGCTCCGGCCCACGCCAAGTGGAGCTGCGACGGCCCCGAATACGTCTGCGGCGGCGCCCCCGCTGCCACGGCGAAAGCGAAGCCGGCCTCGTCGCTCTACAACGCCGTACCGAAGGCTCCGAAAGCCCCGAAGGCCGTTGCGACCTCCTACGCCGCCCCGAAGGCCAAGGCCGCCAAGAAGAGCTACGACGGCGGCGACAACTATTCGGGTAGCGGGTCCGTCTACCAGTCGGGCATCGCCTCGTATTATTGGCAGCCGCAGAAGGTCGCCTCGGGCGGCTGGTTCAACCCGAACGCCATGACCGCGGCCCACAAGACGCTGCCGTTCGGAACGAAGGTTCGCGTGACGAACAAGAACAACGGCAAGTCGGTGGTCGTCACCATCAACGACCGCGGCCCCTACATTGCAGGCCGCGTGATCGACCTGTCCAAGGCCGCCGCCGGCGTCGTCGGCATGCAGGGCTCGGGTATCGCACCCGTCACGGTTGCCGTGCTCGGCAAGGGCTGAGCACCACGTCACATGACCGGAGCGAGGCGGCGGGTGCAGCACGCATTGGCCGCCTCGTCCGTTTCGCGGGTTGCGTCCGACAGGCCGCCCGATCCCCCGGTCGGCACATCTGTGGACCACCGCCACAGGCTCGCCGCGAATCCGCTACACGCTGAACCTCGATGCGATGTCTTTCCCTCACAACGGCGCTGGCGGTCTCCCTCGTCGCTCTGGCCGCGCACCCCGCTACGGCTGTCGCCGACCGCCTGCCCGCCGCCCACGAGCGCTCGGCAACCTGGCGCACCGTCGTGATCCCCGAGCCGGTGCTGATCGCGCCCGCGCGGCCGGCTCAGCGGCCAAAGGGCATCGAGACCGCCTCGATCCACCCCGAGCCGCCCGCCGCCGTGGCCCCTCGCCTCCTCGGTCCCGGCCACGCCTTGGACGGGATCGCCTCGTACTACTGGCAAGAGCAGATGACGGCATCGGGCGCACGCTTCGACAGGCGCGCCATGACCGCGGCCCACCGCACGCTGCCGTTCGGCACCAAGGTCCGCGTGACGCACGCTCGCACCGGACGCTCGGTGATTGTCACGATCAACGACCGCGGACCGTTCAAGAAGGGCCGCGTCATCGACCTCTCCGAAGCTGCGGCCGAGGCGATCGGCATGACCGGCACCGGTCTCGCACACGTCCAGATGGCCGTGGTCTCGCGCTGATCGCCGGCCATTCGCCGGGAGCAGGCCCGGGAGCAGGCCCCGGATCAGGCCCCGGATCAGGCCCCGGATCAGGCCCGGATCAGGCGACGAGCCCCGCCAGCGGCACGACGCCGGCGCTGTCCGGGAACACGCGCGTGGCCAGCGCACCGGCCGGAATCCCGAGATGATCGGCGAGCAGGCCTTTGGCCACGGCCCGCAGATCGAGCGTCGGCCTCAGGTCGCGGCCCTCGTAGAGCGCGGCCGCGCCGAGCCCCGGCCAATCGGCAATGACGCGCCCGCCTTTTGCTGCGCCCCCGAGCACCAGTGCCGTCGTCGCCGTACCGTGGTCCGTGCCGTCCGTACCGTTGGCCGCCGCCGTGCGCCCGAATTCGGTCACGACCAGCACCACCGTCTCGGTCCACGCGGCGCCCATGCCGGCGGCGAACGCGCCGATCGCCGCATCGAGCCCGGCCAGCCGATTGGCGAGCAGCCCCTTCACCGGGCCGGCGTTGGCATGCGTGTCCCAACCCTCGACACTCAACGCGCCGATGCGCGGCCCGGCCGGCGTCGACAGGAACCGCGCCGCAGTCTCCGCCGCGGCCACGAGGTCCTTGAACGGCTGCGCGCTTGCGGGCCGTTCCTTCGTCGCCCTGGGATCGCCCGTCGCTGCCGCCAACCGGTCGATCTCGAGGCCGGCGGCGAAGGCCTTGAGCAGCGCGGCATCCGTCTGGGCGTAAAGATCGACGATCCGCGCGATCGTGTCCTCCTGGAACGGCAGCCGATAGGCAGGCGGCGTCCACGTCAACACTGGTGCAGCGCCACGCATCACGAGGGGCACGACGGCAGACAGTGCCAATCCCTTCGGCTGCTCCGCCCGACCTGCCGCAGGCAGCGCCGCGAGCGCGCGGTTGAGCCAACCGTCGTCGCTGCGACCGACGCCGCCGAGCCCGCTCTCGAGCACATCCTGCCCGTCGAAGTGCGACCGTCCCCGATAGGGCGAGGCCACCGCATGCACGATAAGCGCCTCGCGCCGCGCATAGAGCGCGTGCAGTGCCGGCATGGCGGCATTCAGCGCAAAGAATCCGTCCAGGGGCAGGCCCGCGCCGTCGCCGTCGCGCGGCACCGCCAGCCGGCCGCGTAGCCGAGCGTAATCGGGATCGCCCATCGGCGCGGCAAGCGACAGCCCATCGAGCCCGCCCCGCAGCACCACGAGAAGGAAGCGCGGATCGCGCGCCCCGGCGCGCGCGGCACGCGGCACGAGGCCCCACATCGCCAGCGTCGCCGCGCCCGTGACGAGCCCTCGGCGTGTGATGGCCCGTTGCTCGTTGCAGCCTGCTGTCGGTCTCATCGGGTCACCTTCTCTGGAACTCCGGGCTCATCGCCAGGAGAACGAAGCCCTGCTCGCGCGTCTCGGCACGCCTTACCGCCTCCGCCGTGGCCGCGCTCAGTCCTGCCCCCATGAGATCTGTCGCCGCCGCCCTCGGATCGAGCCCCTTCGGCACGATGCGCGCCGCCTTCTCCGCTATCCGCATCCGCTCGCGGATGGGCGAGGGTCCGAGCCAGGCGTCGTCTGCGTCGGGCCACCCCTTGGGTCCCGGCGGCTGCCACAGCGGCTGGCCGAGCGCCTGGGCGAGACGCAGCATCTCCCCGGCCGGTGCCGCCAGATCGAGACCGCGCGCAAGAGCCGCCGCGTACTCGTAAGGCGCAGTGATCTTCACGAACGGCCGGTCCCAGCATGCGGGCGCTGCGACCAGGGCGCCCGCCACCGCGTGCAGATCCCCGTCGGTCTCGCGAAACGTCCGCTCCAGCGTCGTAACCAGATCGGCCGGAGGCGCGCTCGATACGAAATGCGCCGCAAGCTTCCGCGCGACGTGGCGCGCCGTCGACGGGTGGCGGGCCAGATCCGCTAGACAGGCCTCGCCGGCGCCGAGCCCGCCCGCCGCATAGGTCTTTCCCGCCACCGTCGATGCGCCGGGCTCGTGGCGCTGCGCCTGGAAGACGAACCGCCCGGCGGCTGCCTCGTCCTGCTGCAACCCGCCTACGGTCCACCCGGTCAGCAGGCGCGCGAGACTGGTCACATCCTCCTGACCGTAGCCCCCGTCGACGCCCAGCGTGTGCAGCTCGAGGATCTCGCGTGCGAGGTTCTCGTTGAGCCCTTTCGCACGCCGGTTGCCGGCCTTGGAGTTCGGCCCGACGGACTGCGCCTGATCGAGATAGATCAACATCGCCGGATGCTGCTCGACGGCCTTCAGCATGTCGGCGAAGCGGCCGAGCACATGCGGCCGGATCGCCTCGCGCTCGAAGCTGCCCGCAACCCCCCGCACCTCGCCCTTGGTGATCGAGACCGCGAAATGGTTCGACCAGAACATCACCAGCCGCTCGACCAGGGGCTCGGACGTCGCGCGGGCATGCGCGAAGCGGGCTGCAGCGTCCTCGAGGAAGGCGTCGCGACGGATCCGTCCCGGCCGCTCAGAAGCCGGTGGCTGAGCCATCGGGGGCTGTGGCGCCGCCGCGGCATCGTTTGGCCCGGCCGCCTTGCCGTCCGGCTTGAGTTGCCGCTGCGCCGCCTGTGCCTCGCGTGCGGCGACGATGATCTCATGGGACGGCGGCAGGCTCGCCCCGGCGATCGTTGCAGCAACGGGCACCGCGAGTTGGGCCGCCAGATAGCCCCGCGGATCGCCCGCGATGCGCGCGACATCGCCCGGCCGCGGTCCGAGCCCGAAGCGGCGCAGTGCGACGGCTGAGGGTTCAGGCCGCATGGCGGGCCTCCAGCGTTCGGTCCCGCAATCGGGACCCGATCCGAGTTTAGCAGCCAAAAGGCGGCATGACAGCGACCGGGCATCGGCCGGCACCGCGCACCCGTCGCGGGCCGTTAAACGCCGAACGTCGCGGCGATTGCCCGCGGGCCAGCCGACTGGCTATGCTCACCGCGTTCCGTTCGTCCCGTGCTGCGTCCCAGGTTGTAACCAATGCCGAAGCCCGCCGCCAGCGCCGCCGGTAGATCTCCGGACCGTGCCGCCGCCCTGGCCCTCGTCCGCACCGCGATGGTCGAGAAGAAGATGACCCAGGCCGCCCTTGCGGACGCGGCCGACTGCCACGAGAAGACCATCCAGAACCTGATGCGCGGCCGGCCGGTGCGCGACCAGACGCTGTTCGATGTCGCCATGGTGCTCGGCCTCGACTACGACGCCCTGAAGAGCGCCTGGGGCGGTGGCGAGGATGCCAGCATCGGTCCCATGGACCTCAAGGGCGAGGGCGGGCTCGTCGCGCCGGTCTACATGGGCGCCTACACACGCGCCGCCGTCGACCACTATATCGGCAGCTACCTCACCCTACGCCCGGCCTTCTCCGTGCCCGGCGCCATCGTCGCCTACCGCACCGACGTGGTGTGGGACCCCGAATGGCCGAGCCTGCTGTTCGAGGAGCGCGACAGGCCTGACGCGCCTTACGCACATCGCGGCCGTCTCTATATCCCTGCGTCCTCGATGTTCATCCACCTGGTCTCGCTGACCAAAGGCGCAATGCGCATGATCGTCGTGTCGCAGATCGACCGCGCCGGCGCCATGCGCGGCCTCATTACCACGCTCAACAAGCAGCACGCGACGTTCACACCCGTGTCGGCGCCGATAGTCTACCTGAAGCGCGACGCCTTCGACCCGGCGGCGCTCGGCGAGATCGCGCCCGCGAGCCCGCATCACCGGGGCTACGCCGCGCTTCTCGGCGAGACCGTGGCGCAGGGTTACGCACGGCTCGTGCCGCCGGCCGCCGGCGCCTCGGGATCGTCGTCGGCCTGACCCGCCTGCCTCTCCTGGTTCGCAACGGCCTCGTCTCGCGCACCCTGCGGCGACAGGAACCGCCGTCCAAGATCGACGCTGGACCGCCTGCCGATATGCGGCCGAACCGCTAGCAGCCATTTGTCGGCCTCGCCCCGTCCGGCTCCAAACAGGTGGCTCAGCAGACCCGCGTCGGGCTTGATCTTGGTGTCGGCACTGAGCCGCGCCGTGTAGCGCCCTGCGTCGATCAGGTGGAAGCGGTGCCGCGCCAGCGCCGACAGTGGACCGCGCCGCACGCCGAACGGGCCGCGGCTCGTCGCACGCACCGTCTCGATGATCTCGATGTCGCGCAGCAGCGGTGCATTGAAGGTCAGCCTATTGACGTGCCCTGCGATCTCGCGCACGCCCGTCGGCGTGCCCGGCCGGTGCAGCGGCGACAGCTTGACGATCAGCGTGTCCGCGACAGGGCTCTCGATGGCCAGCGTGACGAGATCGGGATTGGCCGAGAAGCCGCCGTCCCAGTAGGCCACGCCCTCGATCTCGACCGCATGGTGGATGGTCGGCAGGCACGCGGAGGCCAGCACGGCCTCGACGCGCATACCCTGGCGCCGGAACAGGCGCGCGTGGCCGGTCTCGACCTCGGTCGCGGCAATCAACAGCTCGATCGGCCCCGAGCGCACTTTCGCGAAATCGATGCTTTCGACCAAGAGGCGGCGCAGCGGGTCGAAGCCGAGGGGGTTGAAATCGTAGGGTGACAGCAGGCTGGCCACCTGCGCCATCGCCGGCGAGCGAGACAAGCTGTAAAGAAATGGATTGAGGCGCAACAGATCGGGCACACCCGCCTTCAGCACGCCGTCCCAAACCTGGCGCAGCTTTGCGCGTCCGCCCTCCCGGCCGGCCTCGGCGACACCGGCTGCCAGCGCCACCGCGTTGACCGCGCCTGCGCTCGTGCCGCTGATCCAGCCGATCTCCACCGTCTCGTCCTCGAGCAGTCGGTCGAGCACGCCCCACGTGAACGCGCCATGAGCGCCGCCGCCCTGCAGCGCCAGATTGACGACCAGCTTGCGCTTGAACAACCGCACCGGTTCCGCCTCGATCCTTTAGGGCGCCACGCCCGCTCTGCTCCAACCTCATAGGCCAATGACGCCAACATGTCAGACGTTGGGCGGCCGGCCGACGACGATGTCGCGCTGTGGCCGATGGGCACCGGCCGCGCAGCACGCCATGGCCTAGCCCCCCTCGCCACACCGCGCGATCTCCGCTATGCCGCCGTCACGCGGGCGCCGTCCGCCCAGGACGATTGCGCACGATGTCACACCGTTGCGCCCGCCAGACCCGAGGACCGCCGATGCCGTTTGCCGTGGTCGACATGCTCAGTATCGGCGCCGCCGACGTGAACGAGGATCGCGCCGGCCAGCGCGACGTCTTGGGCTGGGTCATCGACGGCGCAACCGACATCGGCACCGAGCCTCTGGCGGGCTCCGCCACCGACGCCGACTGGATCGCGGGCGAGATCGACCGTTGGCTGGCCGATCCCGGCACCGCCCTTCCGGCCGTTCTCGGGGAGCTGCCCGTTGCGCTCGCAACCGAGATGGCCCGTCGCTTCGCCGCGGTCCAGCGTCGCGCACCCGCCGACCGCTTCGAGTACCCGTGCGCAGCCGGGGTCGTCGTGCGCGACAGCGGCGCACGCCTCGACTACGTCAGCGTCGGCGACTGCACGATCCTGACGCGCGACGGCGGCCGGGCCATCCGCGTCGGCGCCGACGCGCGCGACCCTGGCGACCGATGGCTCGCGAACGCGGTCCAGGCCTTCCAGACGACGAGCCAGACCGCCGATGCCGCCGAGCAGCGCAGCCACGTCTGGCCTGCCGTGCGCGCCCACCGCAATCGCCTCAATCTGCCGGACGGGTTCGGCGTGCTGTCGATCGTGCCCCCGCCCGCCGCCTTCGTGCGCAGTGGCAGCATGGCCGCGCTGCCCGGCTCTCATGTTCTGCTCGCAAGCGACGGGCTGATGCGGCTCGTCGATGTCTATCACGACATGGACGATGCGGCAGTCCTCGACACCGCCTGCCGCGACGGTCTCTCCGCGCTCGGACGGCGGCTCCGCGCGATCGAGGCGGCCGATGCCGACAACCGCAAGCACCCGCGCGCCAAGACGCGCGACGACGCCACGGGGCTCCTGCTGCGCATCCTCTGACCGACGGCCGCCTCAGCCAGCGTGCCTCAGCCAGTGTGCCTCAGCCAGTGTGCCTCAGCCACCGAGACCGAGGTCCCGGAACCGGACCTCGACGGCGTCGAGCTCCTCGCCGCCCATGCCGTTCAGCGCGAGCCGCACCTTGCGCCCGTTCCAGTCGATCCCGACCAGGCCGAAATTCTCGACGTGATGCAGCTCCGTCAGCAGCTCGGGCGTGCGCACGTCCTTGGCCCCACCGTACGAGCGGTTGAGCGAACTCGACGTCAGCTCGACGAGGATCTGGCCGCCCGCCAGAGGCCGGTTGTAGATCGCGCCGAGATGCCGGTCGCCGGACAGCAGCACCACGCCCTTCGCGCCGGTGCTCGCGATCAGCCCGACCAGCCGGTCCCGCTCGTGTGCCATGTGCCCCCAGCGCTCGAAGGCATGCCCCTCCGACAGCACTTGGATCGACGACACCACGAGCCGGATATCGGCCGGCTTTCTCAGCTCGCCCTCGAGCCATGCCCATTGCGCCGACCCGAGCATGGTCCTGGTGCGATCCCCGTCGTCGCCGTACTTGCCGGCAAGCGGCGAGCCTCGCGGTTTCGGCCCGAGCGGCGAGCGGAACGAGCGCGTGTCGAGCATGATGATCTGCACGCGCCTGCCCTCGGGGCCGACGATGCGCGAGTGGTAGACGCCGCCCCTGCCCTGGCCCTCCGTCATCTGCCAGTAGGCTTTGAAGAGGTCGGCCGCCAGCTCCCGGTGCGCGTAGTCGCCGCCGCCGTCGTTGAGGCCGTAGTCGTGGTCGTCCCAGATGCCGACCATCGGCAGCCGCGCGCGCGCCTCGCGAAACTCGGGGTGCTGCAACTGCTTGCCATACGCCGTGGCCAGCTCGCGCCCGTCGGGGTTCTTGATGTCGCCGTAGACATTGTCGCCGATCATCAGGAACAGCTCGGGCTCCCGCTTCAGGATCCCGGTCCAGATCGGTTGGGGGTAGCGCTGGTCGAGACATGAGCCGACCCCGATCCGGGTCAGCGTCTTGTCGGCCGCCACCGCAAGCCATGGCGTCGCCGGAGTCGCCACCCGCATCGCCTCAGCGCGCGACAGGCCGCCGCCAGGAGAGGCGGGCTCGGCCGTGGCCGGAACGACCGGAGCGGGCACACCTGCCGTCGACGACGCAGCCGGCGGCACCGCAGGCTTCGCGCCGGCGGTCCGGACGGGCTCGGCGCCGGCCGACTTTGGAGGCAGCGCCGGACGCGTCGCGGCTTGCGGCTCCATCATGCGCTGAGCCGTCGCGGCACCCGTCTCCGCGACCCGCACGAGCCCCGGCAGCACCAGCGCCAACCCGCCGGCGATCATCAGCATCGGGACTGCAAGCAGCGCCATCGACAACGGATCGAACCTCGGCCCGCCCGACCCTTGCCCGCCCGACCCTTGCCCGCCCGACCTTTGCCCGCCCGGCTTCTCCCCAAGGACCGGGCGCGCCGACGCTGGCTGAGACTCCCGGCTGCCATCATCGCGCTGCATGACACCTCATCGTTTTGATGTGTGCTGATTTCGCGGTGCAGTATGCCGCGCCGATGTGTCGGTTTTCGGAAGGGCTGCGGTCAGAAGCAAAGGAAGCCAGCGGCCATGTGCGAAAGGTCGATCAAAAGCGCCGGTCCGCGCTCCGACAAAAGATAGAGCGCGGATGCGAGGCCCGCACCCGCCGCTGCCGTGACGGCGAGACGGGCGGGCAGCGGCATTGTCCCCTGGCGCCTCGTGGCGCGATCGCTCGACTGCATCGACACCATCTGATCCATCTCCCTGCGTCGCACCTCGGGCGCCGACGCCCTGCGAGTCGCCCCGGTGGTCGGAACCGCCGTCACGCCGTCCCCGGACGCGGGACCGCCGTCGTCCGCTCTACCGCCCGCTCGCGGATCGGCAGATGCACGAGCGCCGCGAACAGTCCGAGAGCCACCGAAATCCACCACATCGCATCGTAGGATTTCAACCTGTCGAAAAGATAGCCCCCGAGCCAAACCCCCAGGAACGAGCCGACCTGGTGCGAGAAGAAGACGATGCCGTAAAGCATCGTCATCCAGCGCGGCCCGAAGAACGTCGCGACGAGGCCACTGGTCAGCGGGATCGTCGACAGCCACAACAGGCCGAGAAGCCCGCTCAGCGCCAACACCGTGGTGGACGTGATCGGCAGGAAGAGAAAGCCGAGGAACACTACCGCCCGACCCGCGTAGATGAACGACAGGCCGAGCCGCTTCGAGCGCCGGTTGCCCCACTGCCCCGCGATCCAAGTACCGGCCAGATTGCCGAGCCCGACCAGCATCAACGCCGTGACCGCAACGCCGGACGGAAGCCCTTGATCGGCCACGTAGGCGGGCAGGTGCGTGCCGTAGAAGACCACGTGGAAGCCGCACACGAAGAAGCCGGCGTTGAGCAGCCAGAAGCTCGGATGCCGCGACGCCTCCGCGAGTGCGGCCTTGAGGCTTTGGGGCGCGATATCCGTCGGCTGCTCGGCGGGCCGGCCCGACAATGGAATGGCCAGCGGCAGCATCAGCAGCGCCGTCGCGGACAGGACGAGCAGGCTCGCCTTCCAGCCGAGTTGCTCCATCAGCACGTGGGTGTAGGGCAACGCGCACAGAATGCCGATGCCGCTGCCCATGCCTATGGCCGCGATGGCGCTTGTCCGCGTCTCCGGCGTGGCCGCGCGCCCGACCGCACCGACCGTCGCGTTGACGCCCGCACCCGCGACGCCGAACCCGAGAAAGATGCCCGACAGCAATAGTCCGAGGTCGCTCGTCGCCGCATACATCAGGAAAATGCCCAGCGCCGTGGAGCAGGCGCCGAGTGCCACGACGCGGCCTGTCCCGTATTTGTCCGAGATCGCGCCGGTGAACGGCGCGGCGACGCCCCAAACGATGTTGGCCAGCGCCACCGCAAGCCCGAAAGCCTCCCGACCGAGCCCGAGGTCGGCCGTGACCGGTTTCATGTAGAGGCCCATCACCTGGCGCAATCCCATGCCGATGCCGGCGACGCTGGCGGCGGCGAGCACGATCACCCACAGCGGCGGGGACTGGCGGGGAGGGGGAGAAGCGCTCATCTCGGACCTTTCGACTTGGCGTCTTGTTCGGCTTCGGAGGCCTGACTTGGAAGCCGCCGACCTGCAACCAACTAGCACTTCTACATTAGTCCGGATAGTCCGAACTATAGTCCATTGGCCGCTGCGTGGGCCCCCTCCGCGCATCCCCGCCGGCCGCCAGCGCAGACGCCTGCGGTCCGCCGACTGGCAGCCTCCGCCGCGACAGCTCGGCCACCGTGCCGGTCGCCGTATCGAGACCGCGCGTCACGATCGTCAGCCACCAGCCGCCGCCGTCGTCCAGCCCGTCCCGATCTTGGGGCTCTAGCCGGATAAGATTGTAGCGTGCCGGCTGTTCCTCGCGGTGCGGCTTCGCGGCCGAGCCCGACGCGATGCCGACCACCGGAAACCGCCCCGCCCGCCAGGCGCGCCACTCCAGCATGTCGCGGTGGTTGTGACCATGCAGCACCAGTTCCGCGCCATGCGTTTCGAGCACCCGCTCGAGCGCCGGCGCATCGGCGAGCCCGCGCCGCGCCGGTGCCTGCCCCGGCAGCGGCGGATGGTGGATCAGCACCGTGCGGAACACGCCTGCTGCGCCGAGACGGTCGAGGATCGCGGCGAGCGCCTTGCGCTGCGGCCCTCCGACCTGGCCCGCTGCCACGAAGGGCGGCGTCGGTACCGCAGAGTTGACCCCGACCAGCGCCATGGGACCTGCCTGCCGCACGTACGGAAAGCCCACCGGCGCCCCCCCCAGCTCCCGCCCCCACGCGTCGCTTTGCATGTATGCGCGCCAGCGCGCCACGCCCGGATCGGCCCCAAGCCGCGTGTAGATGTCGTGATTGCCCGGCACGACCGAGACCTGCTCCGGGGGCCCGAGGCCGGCGAGCCATGCCGCCGCCGCCTCGTACTCTCCTGGCAGCGCGATATTCACGAGATCTCCTGTCACGGCGATATGGTCGGGAGCGGCCGCCTGAAGGTCGGCCACGACGAGCGCCAGCGCATCTGCGCGATGCACGTGACGGCGCTTGCGCTGCCAATTAAGCCAGCCGAGCGCCCGCTTGACATTGATATGGCGCAGCGCGAACGGCGGCAGCGGGCCCAAATGCACGTCAGAAAGATGGGCAAGAGTGAACGGCGTGGTCATGTGGAATATGGCTGCCCCGAATGGATGGGCTGGATCCGCGGCTCGAATGGGCGGGTACCGGCCACGCGTCGCACCAGCCACGCGTCGCACCGAAAAGTCTAGCACGAGCCGCCCGCACCACCCTTGCCATCGTATCACGGTCGTGGCGATGGTCGGTCCAGCGCCGCCGTTTCAAGGAGTGCCCGCCGTTGACAGCAGCCGATCTTCTGACGAAAGCGCTGCAACGCTACTGGCGCCTGTCGCGCGGCCTCACACTCGGCGCCCAGGGAGTGGTCATTGCGCCCGACAACCGCGTGCTCTTGATCCGCCATACCTACCGGCCAGGCTGGCACTTCCCGGGCGGCGGGGTCGAGCGCGGCGAGACTGTCGTCGATGCCTTGACCCGAGAGCTGGCCGAGGAGGCCGGCATCCTGCTCGACGGCCAGCCGGAGCTGTTCGGCCTCTATGCCAACGAGCGCTTCTTCCGCGGCGACCACATCGCGCTGTTCGTCGTCCGAGCCTGGCGCCAGCCCGTGGTCCCAGGCCCAAACCGGGAGATCGCCGCGCAAGGCTTCTTCACGCTCGATGCGCTCCCCGCCGACACCCATCCGCCGACCCGGATCCGCCTGTCGGAGATCCTCGAGGGACAGGACCGGGCGCAGCACTGGTAGCCCACGGCACGCCGCGATCCTGGACCTCGGCCGGTCCGCGTGCTAGCTGCCCGCCATGCAGGACACAACCGACGCCGCAGCCGCGATCACCACCCGCCCGGTCGAGGACGCCGACCTGCCGCGAATTGCGGCATTGCACGCCCTCGTGTTCGGCCCAGGCCGGTTCGTCAGAACGGCCTATCGCGTGCGCGAGGGCACCGGCTCGCGCTCCCGCTTCTGCCGCATCGCTGAGCACCAGGGGAGCCTCGTGGCCGCCCTGCGCTTCACCGAGATCGCGATCGGCGGCGTCGGCGGCGCCCTTCTGCTCGGGCCACTCGCCGTCGACCCGCCCTTCGCCGGACAGGGACATGGCCGCCGCCTGGTCGCCGAAGGGCTTGCCGAGGCAAAAGCCGCCGGGCTCGCGCTCGTCGTGCTGGTCGGCGACGAGCCCTACTATGGCCGTTTCGGCTTCCGTCCGGTGCCGCAGGGACAGATCGTGCTGCCCGGCCCGGTGAACCCCGCCCGCGTTCTGGCGGCCGAGCTCGTCGAAGGCGCGCTTTCGGCCCACCGCGGCCTCGTCGTCGCGGTCGCACCCCGCCGCTGATCAATCGAAGCGGTAGTGGATCACGTAGGTCAGGTCGCGCACGCTCGTGCCCTGCGGCGGCACCGGAAACGTCGCCTTCTTGATCGCATCGACCCCGAGCTGATCGAGGAGCGGATCGCCGCTTGTCTGCAGCACCCGCACGACGCGGAGCTGCCCTGACGGCGTCAGCTCGAACCCGACGTAGACGCTACCGCGCGTCAGATACGACTTGGGCTTCGTCTTGGCGAGCGCGGCGATCACCGCCTTGGAGTACTCGCTCTGACGGCCGACGGGCGCCGCGCCCTTGAGGCGCTGCGCATCCGCCGACGCCCGCCGCTGCGCCTGCGCCCGGTCCACGGCGCGGGCGTACTCGTCCATCGTCAGGTCGAAATCGTCGAGCGACAGCGACGCCTCGGCCGGCTTCGGGCGCGGGGGCTGAGGCTTCGCCGGCTCGGGCTTGCGCGCCTCGGGCTTCGCAGGTTCCGTCTTCGGCGGCTCGGTCGTGGGCGCCGACGCGGCCGGCTGGGGAGCCGCGAGGCTTGGGTCGTCGGGCGGCGGCTCCGCTCGCGCGACCTCGGCGGCGGGTGGCTCGCTGGCCTGCTCGGGCGCAGGCGGCTGAGGCTCGGGTTGCGCCTGCTGCCGCGGCGGCGGTGGTGGCGGCGGCTGGGCAGGCGGCTGAAACGGAGCGGGAGGCGCGTCCGCGCCCGACTGCGACCGCTTGCTCCGCGAGTCCGGGTCGGGCTCTTCGACCAGCTCCACCGTCACTGTCTCGGAGCGCTCGACCTGGCCGCGTCGCTCGCGCTCCGCCGCCTCCTCGCCCGCAATGCGGATGCTGGCCGCCAGAAATCCGGCATGCAGCAACAGCACGATGCCGAGCGCGATCCAGAACGTCAGGTCGCGCTCCCGCACCGGCCGGAACAGAGGGTCGTCTGCTGCAAGCTCCGAGCCCGCGGCGGCCCCCCGCGCCCTGCCGGGCACCTCGTGATGGGGCGTCTCACCCCCGGCGGCTCGGGGTCGAGCGCCAAGTGCCGCTGTCGAGACAGGTTGCGCCGCAGGCAGGTCGGCCGGCATCGAAGGCACGTCGGCAGGTTGCGCCGGATCGAGAGGCGCCTCGCCGGGTGGCTCTTCGCCCACGGCCGCGCCGGCGACCGGCTCTGACCCGGCCGGCCCTGGCGTCGCCGCGTCGATCTGTCGGGCGCTCTCCTGCATGCGCCGCTAGTCTACAGTGCACCGCAGCACAACGCGACCGCCACGCGCCGGCGATTGTGGAGGGAGCGCGCGCCGACCGTCACACCTCCGTGACCTCGATCACCCCTGGCACGGCCGACAGAACGCCCGCGTCCGACGGCGTCACATCGTAGCGGCCCGGCAGGGCGAACGCGACCTCCCGGCTCCGCTCGTCGAGCGCCATCAGCAGCTCGACGCTCGCACCGCGCGACGTTCTCGACGCGGGCTTGAGCAATGCCGTCACGCGTGCAAGCCCCGCCCGGCCGCCCTCGATCGCGCGGCGGTCCAGCACCACCTTGAGGCCCCGCGGCACCGCCTGGGCGGCCGCATCCAGCGGCTCGAGCCCCTGAACCCTCAGCTTCAGCGTCTCCCCGTCGCGCTCGGCCTCGACGGAGATGAGGACCGCCGTGCCCGGCTCGAGCAGCTCGCGCAATTTCGCCAGTGTGTCGGAGAAGATCACGGCCTCGAACTGTGCGGTCGCATCCGAGAACATCGCGAAGGCGAACTTGTTGCCCTTCTGCGACCGCCGCTCGCGCGCGGAGACGACGATGCCCGCGAGCCGGCCAGCTGTTGCGCCCCGCGCCGCCTGCTGCTCGAACTCGACGAAGCGGCGAATGCCGAGCTTAGAGAGCACCGCGCCGTACTGGTCGAGGGGATGGCCCGAGAGATAGAACCCGATCGCCTTGAACTCCTCGCCGAGTCGCTCCATCGGAGTCCACGCCTCGGCCGGCTTCAGAACGAGGCGCGCGGGCTGGGCGTTGCCGCCGCCGAACAGATCGCTCGTACCGGCGGCGGCGTTGTCTGCCGTCCGGTTGGCCATCGCCATCATGGCATCCGCGTTGGCGTGCACGCTGGCGCGGTTGGGCTCGAGGAGATCGAACGCGCCGGCCGCCGCGAGCGTCTCGATGCCGCGCTTGTTGAGCGCCTTCGGGTTGAGCCGCGTCGCGAAATCCCCGAGCGAGCGGAACGGACCCTTGACGCGCCGCTCCGCCACGATGGTCTCGACCGCAGCGGCGCCGATGTTCTTGCAGGCGGCCAGGGAATAGCGAATGGCGCCCCTCTGTTCCCTCTCCCCACCTTTCGCGGGCAGCAAGCCGGGGTGAGGGGCGGCAATTGGCGTCGGAGCTGGTGGCTCCCCCTCGCCCACACCCTCTGCCCGTAGAGAACGGGGCGAGGGTGGCGCCGGCAGCTCGACGAGGAAATCGACCTCCGACGCGTTGATGCAAGGCGGCTTCACCTCGATGCCGCTCTTTCGCGCCTCGGCGGCGAACATGGCGAGCTTGTCGGTGTTGGCCATGTCGAGCGTCATCGAGGCGGCGAGAAACTCCTCGCGAAAATTGGCCTTGAGGTAGGCGGTGTGATAGCTCACCAGCGCATAGGCCGCCGCGTGGCTCTTGTTGAAGCCGTAGCCCGCGAACTTGTCGACCAGCTCGAAGATCTCGACCGCATCCTTCTCCTTGACGCCGTTCGTCTTGGCGCCGTCCACGAAGCGCGCCTGCTGCTTGGCCATCTCGGCCTTGTCTTTCTTGCCCATCGCGCGGCGCAACAGATCGGCCTCGCCGAGCGAATATCCGGCCATGACCTGCGCGATCTGCATCACCTGCTCCTGGTAGATGATGACGCCGTAGGTCTCCTTCAGGATGCCTTCGAGAAGCGGATGGAGGCAGTCGACGGGCTCCTCGCCGTGCTTGCGGTGAATGTAGGTCGGGATGTTGTCCATCGGGCCGGGGCGGTAGAGCGCCACCATGGCGATGATGTCCTCGAAGCGGTCGGGCTTGAGCCGCTTCAGGCTCTCGCGCATGCCCGTGCTCTCGAGCTGGAACACGCCCGCCGTATCGGCCCGCGCCAGCAGCTCGTAGGCCTTTCGGTCGTCGATCGCCAGCGTCGCGAGATCGACGCGGACGCCACGACCCCGCTCGATGAGCTCGACCGCCTTCTGCAAGACCGTCAGCGTCTTCAAGCCGAGGAAGTCGAACTTCACGAGGCCGGCCGCCTCGACCATCTTCCAGTTGAACTGGGTGATCGGGAACGACGACTTCGGGTCGCGGTAGACCGGCACCAGCTCGTCGAGCGGGCGGTCGCCGATGACCATGCCCGCCGCGTGGGTCGAAGCGTGGCGGTATAGGCCTTCCAGCTTCTGCGCGATCTCGAGCAGGCGAGCGACCATCGCGTCGCGGTCGCGCTCCTCGCGCAGCTTCGGCTCGGCCTCGATCGCCTGCGGCAACGTCACCGGGTTCGCAGGGTTGTTGGGCACGAGCTTGCACAGCCGGTCGACCTGGCCGTACGGCATCTGCAGCACGCGGCCGACGTCGCGCAGCACTGCCCGTGCCTGTAGCTTGCCGTGGGTGATGATCTGCGCCACGCGGTCGGCACCGTACTTCTGCTGGACGTAGTGGATCACCCGATCGCGCTTGTCCTGGCAGAAATCGATGTCGAAGTCGGGCATCGACACGCGCTCGGGGTTGAGGAAGCGCTCGAACAGCAGCCCGAACCGCAACGGATCGAGGTCGGTGATGGTGAGCGACCAGGCGACCAGCGAGCCCGCGCCCGAGCCGCGGCCCGGGCCCACCGGCACGCCGTTCGCCTTCGACCACTGGATGAAGTCGGCGACGATCAGGAAGTAGCCGGGAAACTTCATTTTCGAGATGATTTCCACCTCGAAGGCCAGCCGGCGCTCATAGTCGGCGCGCGTGAAGCCCGGTGCGAGCGGCACCGTCTCGAGCCGCCGCGCGAGCCCCTCCTCGGCCTGGCGCCTCAATTCTTCCGCCTCCGCCTCCAGCCGGTCGGCAGGCGAGGCTCCGTCCTCGAGCATGACGAAGCTCGGCAGTATCGGCTTGCGTCCGACAGGCCGCCACGCGCAGCGCCGCGCGATCTCGACCGTATTGGCCAGCGCCTCCGGAAGGTCCTTGAACAGCGCCACCATCTCGGCTTCGGACTTGAGGTAGTGCTCGCGGGTGACACGCCGGCGATCGTCCTCGACGACATAGCGCCCGCCCGCGATGCACAGCAGCGCGTCGTGCGCCTCGTAGTCGTCGGGGCTTGCGAAATAGCACTCGTTGGTGGCGACGATCGGCAGCTCGCGCCGGTAGGCAATCTCGATCAGCTGCCGCTCGACAGCCGCTTCCTCTGCGCCGCCGTGGCGCTGGATCTCGACATAGAGGCGGTTGCCGAACAGCCGCTCGAGCTGGCCGAGACGGGCCTCCGCCAACTCGCGCTGGCCATCGCGGAGCGCGCGGTCTATCGGGCCATCCGGGCCGCCGGTCAGCGCTATGAGCCCGTCGGCCAGCTCCTCGAGCCGGCCGAGCTTCACGTGCGGCGGATCGGTCTCGCCCACCTCGAAGAACAGCGCGCGAGAGAGCTTCATCAGGCTCTGATAGCCGCGCTCGTTCATGGCGATGAGCGCCACCGGCCCGGCAGGTGCGGAGCGCGGCTCGTTGGCGCCCGACCGCACGAGGTGGCCGGCCGACAGCTTGGCTCCGGCGTGCTGCCCGTCGCCGAAATCCACCGCCACCGTCGTGCCTGCGATCGGCTGGATGCCGGCAGCGGCGAGCTTGTCGGAGAACTCCAGGATGCCGAACAGGTTCGAGGTATCGGTCAGGCCGATCGCCGGAAAGCCCATCTTCTCCGCGAGTTTGGCGATGGTCGGGATCGGCAGCGCGCCCTCGAGCAGCGAATAGGCCGAATGCACCTTAAGGTGGATGAAGGCGGGGAGGGCAACCCCCGATGTTGGCTGTTGAGTCGTCATTGCAAGGAAGGCTACATCAGCTGCAAGCGGGGCGTTATCGGCAATCGCCTTTCACCAACAGCTCCGCGACGGATTTTCTCAATCGTGCCTCTTTCCGGGGCGAGCGGTCGCGTACGGCCATCCCGCCCTACTCATTGCGGAGCGTCCGACATGATCGTGGATAGCGTTCTCAGCTATTTCGACGCCGACCTTCAGAAGATCATCGTGGCGATCGTGCTGTCGACCGCAGCAGGCTCGCTGCTGGCCTACGTGTTCCAGAGCATGCAGTGGCGGCGGCAGAAGCGTTTCGAGCTGCTCCAGCATCAGCTGCGCGAGGGCAAGCAGCTCGCCGACGAAGTCACACAGCTGATCAACCGCCGCTTCTTCGCGCTGCAACGCTTGCTCTGGGCGATCGAGGAGAAGAACGGCCGCATCGACGAGATGTGGAAGAACTACTACGCCGACGTCATCCTATGGAACCAAAGCCTGACCTCGATTCGCATCCGCACGCGCCTGTTCGCCGGTGCCGAGGTGGCAGACCTGCTCGTCAACGATGCCGACCTCGACAAGTCGTCGAAGCCGAGAAGCATCCATTACGGCATGCGCAACCTGCACACCAAGATACTCGCCGCCAAGCAGCTGCCTGACCTTCCCGCACCCACGGCGCACGAGATTTCCGCCGAGATCGAGCATCTCAACAACCTGATCCAGTTCTTCCAGAACAAGCTGCTCGACCGGCTGCTCTTCCACTCGGACTGGCGCTGATCGTCGGCCGCCCTCGCCTCAGCGCACCGCGTCCGGCGCGACCTCGACCAGCAGCCCGGCCTCGAGCCGCAGCACGCGGTCCATGCGCGAGGCAAGCTCCATGTTGTGGGTCGCGATCAACGCTGCGACGCCCTGGCCGCGGAACAACTCGATCAGCTCGTGGAACACGTGCTCGCTCGTTCTCGGGTCCAGATTGCCGGTCGGCTCGTCGGCAAGAATAAGCGATGGCTTGTTGGCCAGCGCGCGACAGATCGCAGTGCGCTGCTGCTCGCCGCCCGACAGCTCGGCGGGGCGGTGATCGACGCGCTCGGCAAGTCCGAGCGAGCCCAGAAGCTCGCGCGCGCGCGCCTCCGCGTCGCGCGGCGCGGCGCCGAGGATGAGCTGCGGTATCACCACGTTCTCGAGCGCCGAGAACTCGGGCAGGAGCTGGTGGAACTGGTAGACGAAGCCGATCTCCGCGCGACGCACCCGCGTGCGCTCGTCGTCCGACATGCGTGCGCAGTCGCGCCCGTTGATGAGCACGTGGCCCTCGTCGGGTGTCTCCAGCAGACCCGCGACGTGCAGGAGCGTCGATTTTCCAGCGCCCGACGGTCCGACCAGCGCCACCGCCTCGCCGGGAGCGATGGCCGCCGACGCGCCACGCAGCACCGCGATCTCTCGCCCGCTGCCCTTGTGGTAGGTGCGCACCAGACCCTTGAGGTCGAGGACCATTGTCATCTGGGCTCTGTCCTGCACCGGGCTCACTCGTATCTCAGGGCTTCGACCGGATCGAGCCGCGACGCGCGCCACGATGGATAGAGCGTCGCCAGCACCGACAGCGCCAGCGCCATCAGCACGATGAAGATCGTCTCGCGAACGTCGATCTCGGCGGGCAGCTTGGTGAGGTAGTAGACGGACGGGTCGAACAGCCGCGTGCCCGTGAGCCACGATACGGCCTGGCGAACACTCTCGATGTTGGCGCAGAACACCACGCCGAGAATCAGTCCGGCGATGGTTCCGACGACGCCGATCGAGGCCCCGGTGATGAGGAAGATGCGCATCACCGCCGCCTTCGACGCACCCATCGTTCGCAACACCGCGATGTCGCGGCCCTTGTCCTTCACCAGCATCATCATGCCGGAGATGATGTTGAGTGCCGCGACCAGGATGATCAGCGACAGGATGATGAACATCACGTTCCGCTCCACCTCGAGCACCGTGAAGAACGTCTCGTTCCTCTGCCGCCAGTCCGTCACCTGGATGGTCGACCCGCCGGCGGCGCGGATCGCCTGGCCGAACGACGCGACCTTCTCCGGGTCCTCGACCACCACCTCGAGGACGTCGACCTCGCCGCGCTTGCCGAAGTACCGCTGACTTTCCTCGAGCGGCAGGAAGATCATGGTGCGATCGTATTCCGACATGCCGAGCTCGAACACCGCAACGATCGGATACGGCTTGGTGCGCGGCGCGGTACCGAACGGCGTGGTGGCCCCGCGTGGCGACACCAACGTCAGCGTGTCGCCGACGCCGACCCGCAGCGCGGACGCCATGCGCGAACCGATCGCGATTCCGCCTGCCGCATCGAAGCCGTCGAGCGTCGAGCCCTCGCGCAGGTTGTTGGCGACGAGCGGAAGCGCCTTGATGTCGGCCTCCGCCATGCCGCGCACGAGGCCGCCCATCGCCTGCACGCTCGAGGACACCATCACCTGTCCCTCGATCAGCGGCAGCGCATGCTTGACGCCCGGAATGCCGGCGATTCGCTTGGCGATATCGGCATAGTCCTCGAACGGCTCGCCGATCTTGTGCACGATGATGTGGCCGTTGAGCCCGAGGATCTTGGAGAAGAGATCCTTCCGGAAGCCGTTCATCACCGCCATGACGATGATCAGCGTTGCGACGCCGAGCATGATGCCCACGAACGAGAACCCGGCGATCACCGAAATGAAGCCTTCCTTGCGGCGCGCACGCAGATAGCGCCCCGCCAGCAGCCGCTCGAAAGCGGAGAAGGGCCTGGTATCCGCGGCAGATTCGGCCATCGCCTTACCCCTCCCTGCTCCCCGTCCCCGATGCACGGGGCAGGAGAACCACGACGCGCGCACGTCCTTCTTCGTCTAACGCGACCGCTCCCCCTTGGCAGGCCGCTGTGGCGCGGTCAAGACCGGCCCTCGTCCTGCGCCCCCTGATTTTCCTGATCGCCTTGTTGCCCGCGATAGCCGGCGTCCCAGCGATCCCCCGCTGCAGCCTCGATCCATTCCAGCAGACCGAGATCGATGATGGGCTTTATGGCCGGCTCGCCGCGCACGCCAAGCTCGAACGATCGGGTGTTGAGATACCAGCTCGTCGGCGCGACCGTAAGGTCCGCGAACGGGATGAAGAACGCCGGCCGGTCGATCGAGAAGGGAAACATCAGCGCGAATGCCAGTCCCGTCTCGTGGACGCTGACACTGGTGATGCCACTGTGCGATTCCCACGCGAGCTTGCCGCCGCGCAGGATCAGATTCTGCAACCGCCGGACCGCCAGCGGTTCGCCCGCCTCCACCTCTGACAGCCGGTAGACGCTTGCCAGTCGCCGCCACCGGTAGGCACCGAACCGCCACGCCCACGAGAAGGTGCCGGCGAACACCGTCGCGCCGACCAGCGTGAGAACGAGTTGGTTCATCGGGCGCCACCCCCTCAATACGCCCGTGCGACCAGAACCCATTCCTTTGCCGCTGCGCCCGTGAACGCGCACGAGCCCTCCACCTTACCCTGGTCGCGTGGTGCGTTGCGGATGGTGAGCTTCAGGGCCTTCAGCTTGTCGGCTATCGCCTCCAGCGCTTCGCCCTCCGGCCGCGCCCAAGCCACCTTGGCCCAGCCCTTGAACGCCTCGGCGTCCTCCTCGCCGGCGGCCGCTCCGAAATAGCCGGCCAGTGCGTCGAACGATGTCAGACCCTCGACGATATTCCCGTCGAGCCGCGCCTTCGCCTCGGCAAACAGGCTCGCCTGAATGTCGTCGAGCAGGCCCGCCGCCTCGGCCACGAACGCGTCGCGCGGCTTCATGTGCGAGGCCACCTTGTCGCCGTCGCGCAAGCGATCGCGCCGCATGTAGGTGACGTTACCGCCGGCCGCATCGCGTCCGCCGATCTCGACGATCACCGGCGCGCCGCGCCGCACCCACCCCCAGCGCTTCTCGGCCGACTTGGTGGGCTTCAGGTCAAGCAGCACGCGCAGCCCCTTGGCCTTGAGATCCCTTTCAATCGCCGTGCAGTACTCGATAAGCGGCGCATCCTCCGGCTTGTCGCGCAGCATCGGCACGATGACGATTTGTCTCGGCGCGATCTTGGGCGGCAGACGAAGGCCATCGTCGTCGCCATGCGTCATGATCACGCCACCGATCAGGCGCGTCGATACGCCCCAACTCGTCGTGTGGCAGTATTCGAGCTGGCCCGCGGCACTCTGGAACTGGATGTTCTGAGCCTTGGCGAAATGCGTGCCGAGATAGTGCGAGGTGCCGGCCTGCAGCGCCTTGCCGTCCTGCATCATGGCTTCGATCGAGTAGGTGTTGTCGGCTCCGGGGAAGCGCTCGTTGGCAGGCTTCTCGCCGGCAATCACGGGCATCGCGAGCACGGTCTCGGCGAACTCGCGGTAGACCTCGAGCATCTTCAACGTCTCCGCCATCGCGTCGCCGCGGTCGGCATGGGCGGTGTGTCCTTCCTGCCAGAGAAACTCGGCCGTGCGCAGGAAGAGCCGCGTGCGCATCTCCCAGCGCACCACGTTGGCCCACTGGTTGATGAGCAGCGGCAGGTCGCGATAGCTCTTCACCCAGCGCTGGAAGGCGTCGCCGATGATCGTCTCGGAGGTCGGGCGCACGATGAGCGGCTCCTCGAGCCGCGCCTCCGGGTCGAGCACCAGCCGCCCGCCCTCGTTCTTCAGGCGGTGATGGGTGACGACCGCCATCTCCTTGGCGAAGCCTTCGACGTGCTCGGCCTCCTTGGCGATGAAGCTCATCGGGATGAACAGCGGGAAGTAGCAGTTCTCGTGACCCGTATCCTTGATCCGCTGATCGAGCTCGGCCTGAATGCGCTCCCACACGCCCCAGCCCCACGGCTTGATGATCATGCAGCCGCGCACGGGGCTCGTCTCGGCCATGTCACCGTCGCGGACCACGGTCTGATACCAGTCCGGGAAGCTCTGGTCGCGTGTGACGGTCAGCGCGCGCTTGCTCATGAGGCGGGTGTGCTCCTTTGTGGCGGCCCGTGCTCACGTCTGAAGACAGGAGCCTCCGCACCACGGGGCCGACATAGCCCATCCGGCGCGCGGTCGGCAATGCGGCGGTTGGAGGGCGCGAGTTTACCTTCTCCCCTTGCGTCAAGGGGCCAGGGGCATCACCGCATCGGCGGGAGCGTCGTGGTGGCGATCGAGACCCACTTGAACGTGATTGCGGCCCACACGATCGCGAAAACCACCGCAGCGACCACGCTGTTGACCAGGAAAACTTTGAACATTCTAGCACTTGCCGGCGCGCTACCCGGCGTCCCCGGCACCACCTCGCCCTCCTCGTCCTGCGTCCGCAGGCCGAACGGCAGCACGGCGAACAGAACGATCCACCAGATCAGGAAATACAGCGCGATGCCGAGCGAGAGGCTCATATGGGCTCCTTGGTCCAGTGCGGCGGGGCGGTCAACTTTCGACGGCGTCCCCGGCCGGCTGCCGACAATGCGGCGGGGGGCCGGCTCAGGCCTGCTCGAGCTCGGTCAGCGTGCCGAGAAAATCCTTCGGGTGCAGGAACAGCACCGGCTTGCCGTGCGCGCCGATCTTCGGATTGCCGTCGCCCAGCACCCGCGCGCCCTTGGCCTTCAACTGATCGCGGGCGGCGATGATGTCGTCGACCTCATAGCAGATGTGGTGAATGCCGCCGTCCGGATTCTTCTCGAGGAACTTCGCGATCGGCGAGTTGTCGCCCAAGGGCTCGAGGAACTCGATCTTGGTGTTGGGCAAAGTCACGAACACCACCGTGACGCCGTGTGCCGGCTCGGCCTGGGGCTCGGAGATCACCGCCCCGAGCGCCGTGCGATAGGTGGCCACCGCGGCCGAGAGATCGCGCACCGCGATGGCGACGTGGTTCAGACGACCGATCATTCCCGTCAACTCCTCCGATTTCCTTGCTCTCGCAGCATAATGCGCCGCTCAACGCCCATCCAGCACATGGACGAAAACCTTGCAGATCGGCTTTTTGCCCCAGACCTCGTTGATGGCGCTGCGCACCGAGCGGCGGATGGCCTCCTCGAGCATCGCCGGGTCCTTCCGCCGCGCCGGCGGTATCGATCGCAGCGTGCCGTCGACGGCGTCGAGCACCGCGTCGAGGATCGGCTCGCCGGCCGCCGTCTCGAGCGGCACGCCGTCGAGCTCGGCCTCGGGATCGCCCACCAGCTCGCCCTTCCGCGTGATGACCAGCGACACCACCGCGACGCCGACGAACGCCAGCTTCCGCCGCTCGCGCACCGGGCCGTCCTCGCCCGGCACGATCAGCTTGCCGTCTCTGTATCGCCGGCCGACCGGTGCGTCGTCGATCACCTTGGCCTCGGGGGCGATGCGCACGATCTCGCCATTGAGCACCGGGAATACCTCGGCAACGCCCGCCTCGCGCGCAAGCCGCGCCTGCTCCTTCAGATGCCGCGCCTCGCCGTGCATCGGGATCGCGATGCGGGGTCTGGTCCAGGCGTACATCTGGCGCAGCTCCTCGCGCCGCGGATGGCCGGTGACGTGGACCAGCGCCTCGCCGTCGGTCAGCACGTCGACGCCGAGCCGCGCCAGATTGTTCTGAATGGCGCCGACAGAGCGCTCGTTGCCCGGGATGGTGCGCGAGGAGAACACGACGAGGTCGCCCTTCGCGAGCGCGATGTCGGGATGCTGCTGCTCGGAGATGCGAGCGAGGGCCGCGCGCGCCTCGCCCTGGCTGCCGGTGCACAGCAGCAGCACCTCGCGGGCATCGAAATCGGAGAACCGCTGCTGGTCGTGGTAGCGGAAGCCCTGGGGCAGATAGCCGGTATCGACCGCGACGTCGATCACGCGGTGAAGCGCGCGGCCCGCCACCACCAGCTCGCGGCCGGTCGCGCGCGCGGCGTCCGCCACCGCCATGACGCGCGCGACGTTCGACGAGAACGAGGTGACGACGACCCGGCGCGACGCGCTCTTGACGATCTCGGAGATCGAGCGGGCGATCTCGGTCTCGGACGGCGAGCGCCCGTCGCGGAACGCGTTGGTCGAATCGCACACCAGCGCCAGCACGCCCTCGTCGCCGATAGCCTTGATCCGCTCCTCGTTGGGCGGATCGCCCACCAGCGGCGCATGATCGAGTTTCCAGTCGCCGGTGTGCAGCACCGTTCCGAGCGGCGTTCTGATTGCCACCGCCGACGGCTCCGGGATCGAATGTGCCATCGTCACGAGCTCGAGATCGAACGGGCCGACCTTGAAGCGCGCGCCGAGATCGACCACGTTCAGCGGCAGCTCGATCTTGCCGCCGAACTCGGAACTTTTCGAGCGCACCATGCCGGCGGTGAACGGGGTTGCATAGATCGGGGCCCTGAGCTCGCCCCAGAGATCGATCACCGCGCCGACGTGATCCTCGTGCGCATGGGTCAGCACGATGCCAACGAGGTTCTGGCGCTGCTCGGAGATAAATCGGAGGTCGGGCAAGACCACGTCGGCGCCCGGCTCGCCGTCGCCCGGGAACGTGATGCCGAGATCGACCATCAGCCACTGGCGCGCATCCTCCGGGCCGAAGCCGTAGAGATAGACGTTCATGCCGATCTCTCCGAGACCGCCAAGCGCCACAAACACCAGCTCGTCGCCGCCGCCGCCCTTGGGCCTCCCACCGCGCGGCTTGCCGCCCTTATCCGCCATCCGCGCCCGTCACCTTCCTCGTTGCCGCCCCGGACCGCCGATGCGGCGCGTCGAGCAGTGTCACATCGCCGAAGCTGAAGCTCTGAACGCGCCCCGCCTCGCACTCGATCAGCAGCGCGCCCTCGCCATCGAGGCCCGCAAATCGTCCGTCCACCCGCCCTGCCCCGGTATTGACCGAGATTCCCTCGCCGAGCCGGCCGGCGCGATCGAGCCACGCGTCGCGGATATCGGCGAAGCCCTCGCCATCGTTCCAGCGCTCGATCCACGCGGCCATCGCCACCGCGAGCCGTACCAGCATTGCGCGCGCCTCGATCCGCGGACCGAAGTCGCTGAGGCACAGCGTACGCCGGTCGCCGTCCTGCGGGCAGGCCGCTAGGTTGACGCCGACGCCGATCACGGCAACCAACGCACGGTCGGCTGGCCGCGTCGAGCACTCGATCAGAATGCCGCCCATCTTGGCATCCGCAACCAGAATGTCATTCGGCCATTTGACGCGAAGGCCGGCGGGAGCCGCCGCGCCCGCGACCTCGCGCACAGCGTCCACCACCGCGACGCCGGCGACGAGTGAAAGCTGGGCCGCGGCACGGTGAGATGACCCGAGCCTCATTGCCAGGCTGGCGTGAAGGTTGCCCGCGAGCGACTGCCAGCTGCGGCCGCTCCGCCCGCGCCCCGCCGTCTGGCTGTCGCTTCGGACCCATAGCGGGCCGTCGTCGCCCGCAAGTGCGAGCCGCATCGCGAGCTCGTTGGTCGAGCGGGTCTCTGCGACCTCCAGCATACGGACGGGGACGGTCAACGCGGAGCCTCCCCGCCCTGTCTGTCGCGGTCTCAGAACCGCAACACCCTGGCCGCCGCCTCGGCCGCATCGATAATCGGCGCCGCGAAAACCACGAAAAGCACTACGAACAGCGACGCGGCCCCGGCCACGACCCCCGGCACCGTCGGCACCTCCTGCATACGGCCCTTGGCGTCGTCGAAGAACATCACCTTGACCACGCGCAGGTAGTAGAACGCCGACACGACGCTCGCGACGACGCCGATGACGGCCAGGGGATAGAGCCCACCCTTCACCGCAGCCGAGAAAACGTAGAACTTGGCGAAGAAGCCTGCGAGCGGCGGGATGCCGGCCAGCGAGAACAGCAGCAGCAGCAGCGCGAACGCGATCGGCAGGTTGGTCTTCGACAACCCGGCGAGATCGGCGATCTCGGTCACCATGCCGTCCTTCTTGTAGAGCGAGAGGATGCAGGCGAACGTGCCGATGGTCATGGCGAGGTAGATCGCCAGGTAGACCAGCACGCTCTGCAGGCCCTCCGGGCTGTTCGGCGCGAGACCGACCAGCGCGTACCCGACATGGCCGATCGACGAGTACGCCATCAGCCGTTTGATGTTGGTCTGTCCGATGGCGGCCACCGCGCCGAGCACCATCGAGGCGATCGCGAGCAGCGTCACGATCTGCTGCCATTGCGGGCCGAGGCCCGGGAATGCGTCGTGCAACGTGCGCACCAAGAGCGTCAGCGCAGCGATCTTCGGCGCCGCGGCGAAGAAGGCCGTCACCGGCGTCGGCGCGCCCTCGTAGACGTCCGGCGTCCACATGTGAAACGGCACCGCCGAGATCTTGAAGGCGAGACCCACCGTCAGGAAGACGAGACCGATGATGAGGCCGATGCTCTGGGCCGCTGCCTGACCCTTCGCGACGCTGGCGATGACCGGAAAGCTCGTCGAGCCGACATAGCCGTAGATCAGCGACGCGCCGTAAAGCAGCATCCCCGAGGACAGGGCGCCGAGCACGAAGTACTTGAGACCGGCCTCGCTCGAGCGGACATTGTCGCGGCGGATGGCGGCCAGCACGTAAAGTGCGAGGCTCTGCAGCTCGAGACCCAGGTAGAGCGTGATCAGATCATTTGCCGAGATCATGATCATCATGCCGACCGTGGCGAGCAGGATCAGCACAGGGAACTCGAACTTCATCGTGCGCGCGCGGCGCAGGTAGTCGAACGACAGCAGGATCGCGAAGGCGGAGCCGATGACGACCAGGATCTTCGCAAATGCGGTGTAGCGGTTCGACACGAACGCGTTGTCGAACACCGTCATCGTTTGGGCAGGCTCGAGCGCGACCGTCCCGCCGGCGATCGCGAGCACCAGGATCGCAAGCCAGCCGGTGGCGATGGCGTTGCCCTCGGTCTCGGTCCGGAATACGCCATACATCAGCAACGCCATGGCGCCGAGCGCGACGATGATCTCGGGATAGAGCGGCCCCAGGCTCAGAAGTGTCGGCATCGCTGTCTCCGATGAGGCTGCTGGGCCTGTTTGTCCTCGACTGCGGTGCCTGCTGCCCGCAAATCCGTGCGACCGCCCACTCTGCCGCCCGGGCCCGCCGCCGCACCCGACGATGTCCCGCCCGCGCAGATCATGGCGCGGCCGACGCCTGCTGCGGACGCACCGCGGCCTCGTAGTTGGCGACGAGCTTCTTCACCGACATCGCCGTGACGTCGAGAATCGGCGCCGGATAGAAGCCGAACACGATGGTCAGCACGACGAGCGGCGCCATTATCGCGATCTCGCGCGGGCTCATATCGCGGATCGCCTTCAGCGACGGCTTCTCCATCTCGCCCCAGATCATGTTGCGGTAGAGCCAGAGCGCGTAGGCCGCCGACAGGATTACGCCGAGCGTGGCGATCGCAGCGACCAGCGTGTTGACCTTGAACGCGCCGAGCAGCGTCAGGAACTCGCCGACGAAGCCCGAGGTGCCCGGCAGGCCGACGTTCGCCATGGTGAACACCATGAAGCAGAACGCGTAGACCGGCATCCGGTTGACGAGGCCACCGTAGGCCGCGATCTCGCGCGTGTGCATGCGGTCGTAGACGACGCCGACGCACAGGAACAGCGCCGCCGACACGATGCCGTGCG